>NZ_JAMYPT010000012.1:0-175081 GCF_040320505.1 Mesorhizobium sp. M0678
GCCGTTCGATGCCATGCCAAGCCGTCGAAAACTGCTTTCCCGGCTTTCAAAAAAGCCCCATTAACTCACCAACCAGGATTTCGCTTCCCCGTGCAAAGGTCTCACAAGGGGAGAAGGGAAGACAAAACGGCGCCAGGCGATCTCTGTCTGCATTGTCGGGGGCAGTCATGCGTCTGAAGCGCCCTGCGTTCTTGACAGCGCGGGCCTCCAGGGACATGTGTCGGTCCACTTGAATTCGGGATTCTGAAATGACCAATCACTATGATGTGGTTGTGGTGGGCGGCGGTCATGCTGGTTGCGAGGCAGCCAGTGCCGCTGCGCGGGCTGGCGCCAGGACGGCGCTGGTGACGCTGCGCTTCGACACGATCGGCGTGATGTCTTGCAATCCGGCGATCGGCGGCCTCGGCAAGGGCCATCTGGTTCGCGAGATCGACGCCATGGACGGGCTGATGGGGCGCGTCGCCGATGCCGCCGGCATCCAGTTCCGCCTGCTCAACCGCCGCAAGGGGCCAGCGGTGCGTGGTCCGCGAACGCAGGCCGACCGAAAACTCTATCGCGTCGCCATGCAGGCGGCAATCCGCCAGCAGGCTGGCCTCGATGTCATCGAAGGCGAGGTGCTGGATTTCGAAATCAACAACGGGGAAATCGACGACGGACGCATCGCGGCGGTGCTATTGGCGGATGGAAGCCGGCTCGCCTGCGGCGCCGTGGTGCTGACGACCGGGACTTTTTTGCGCGGGCTGATCCATATCGGCGAAAAAAAGATCGTCGCCGGCCGCATGAACGAGCAGGCGAGCATCAGCCTGTCGGCGACGATGAGCCGGGCCGGCTTCAGGCTCGGGCGGCTGAAGACCGGCACGCCGCCGCGGCTGGACGGCAGGACGATCGATTGGGCGTCACTGGAGAGCCAGGCGGCGGACGAGGACCCCGTGCCGTTCTCGCTGCTGACCGATCGCATCGAAAATCCGCAGATCCAATGCGGCATTACCCGAACGACCAATGCAACGCACGAGCTGATTCGCGCCAATCTCGGCCGCTCGGCCATGTATTCGGGGTCGATCGAAGGCGTCGGGCCGCGTTATTGCCCGTCGATCGAAGACAAGATCGTCAAGTTCGGTGACCGCGAAGGCCACCAGATATTTCTGGAGCCGGAAGGGCTGGACGACGACACGGTGTACCCGAACGGCATTTCGACCTCGCTGCCCGAGGACGTGCAACTCGACATCCTGAAGACCATTCCGGGGCTGGAGCGGGCAACCATGCTGCAGCCGGGCTATGCCATCGAGTATGACCATGTCGATCCACGCGAGCTCAAGCCGACGCTGGAAACCAGGCGGATCGCCGGCCTTTTCCTCGCCGGCCAGATCAACGGTACCACCGGCTACGAGGAGGCCGGCGCGCAAGGGCTGCTTGCCGGCTTGAATGCAGCGCGCAAGGCGTCGGCGAGCGAGGAAATCGTGCTGAGCCGCACCGAAGCCTATATCGGCGTGATGGTCGACGATTTGACCAGCCGCGGCATCGCCGAGCCGTACCGCATGTTCACCTCAAGGGCCGAGTTCCGGCTATCGCTGCGAGCCGACAACGCCGATGAGCGGCTGACGCCACTGGCGATAAGGCTGGGGATTGCCTCGCCGGAGCGGATGCAGCGGTTCAACAATGGTATGCAAGACCTTGAGAAGGCGCGACAGCTCGCCCTCGGCACCACCATGACCCCCAATGAGGCAGCGCGCCATGGGCTCGAAATCAACCGGGACGGCGTCCGTCGCTCGGCCTATGAGTTGCTGGCCTATCCCGGCGTCGACATCGCCTGGTTGGTGCGCATCGAGCCGGCTTTCGCCGCGATCGACAGCAAAACGGCCGAACGTCTTGAAACGGAAGCCAAATATTCTGTCTATCTCGACCGCCAGCAGGCCGATGTTTCGCAGATCAGGCATGAGGAGAGCAGGCTTATTCCCGAGTCGCTCGACTTTGCTTCTGTTCCCGGCCTGTCGAACGAGTTGAAGCAGAAGATGCTGGCACGCCAGCCGCGCTCGATTGCCGATGCGCAACGCATGGAAGGCATGACGCCGGCGGCGCTGGCGATTATTGTCGCCCATGTCCGCAATGCCGAGGCGGCCGCGCGAAAGCAGGTCGCGTGAGCGCTGCGTCCTGGGCAAACCTGCAGGCGGCAGCGGGCCCGGTTTCACGTGAAACATTCGATCGCCTGGTTGAGTTCGAGGCCGTCTTCCAGAAATGGAACCGCCGGATCAATCTGGCCGCGCAATCGACGCAGGACGATGTCTGGCGCCGCCACATCCTCGACAGCGCGCAGCTGGCGCGAATCAAACCAGAGGCGAAGCGCTGGGTCGATCTCGGCTCCGGCGGTGGGTTTCCCGGCCTTGTGCTGGCCTTTTTGCTTGCCGAGCGGGACGGCGCCGGTATCGACCTGGTTGAAAGCAACCGGAAAAAAGCATCGTTCCTGCAAGCGGTCATCGGACAGTTCAGCCTGCCCGCCAAGGTTATCGCGCGCCGCATCGACGACAGCTATCCTCTTGTTCCTGCACCGCAAATCGTCACAGCCAGGGCACTCGCCTCGCTGCCCGACTTGCTCGACCTGGCGGCACCGTGGCTGACCAAGGGGTCGCGCGGCCTGTTTCACAAAGGCCGGGATTACCGCGCCGAAGTGGCAGAAAGCGCTCAACGATGGTCTTTCGATCTGGTAGAACATGCCAGTGCAACCGACGCGCAGGGCGTCATTCTCGAAGTATCCGACTTGCGACAGCACCCTGGCTTGTGACCGGCGACCCAAATGAATTTCTGGCATAGACCCATGATGAAGAACGGCCCCCGAATCATCACCGTCGCCAACCAGAAGGGCGGCGTCGGCAAGACGACGACCGCCATCAATCTGGCCACGGCGCTCGCCGCCATAGGCGAACAGGTGCTGATCGTCGATCTCGACCCGCAGGGCAATGCCAGCACCGGGCTTGGCATCGACCGGCGCGACCGCACCGTCTCGTCCTATGATGTGCTGACCGGCGAGCTAGATCTCGAAGCGGCGGCGATCCCAACGGCGGTGCCTGGCCTGTCGATCGTACCGTCGACGCTCGACCTGCTCGGCATCGAGATGGAAATCGCCTCGGCGCCGGATCGGGTGCTGCGGCTGCGCAACGCTCTACGGGCTTCGGCCGAGCGCTCGGCCAATTTCGGCTATGTGCTGATCGACTGCCCGCCGTCGCTCAACCTGCTGACACTGAATTCGATGGCTGCGGCCGATTCGGTGCTGGTGCCGCTGCAGTGCGAGTTTTTCGCGCTGGAGGGCCTGAGCCAGCTTTTGGAGACGGTCGAGCAGGTGCGCCGCTCGATCAACCCCGACCTGACGATCCAGGGCATCGTGCTGACCATGTTCGACGGGCGCAACAATCTCGCCAACCAGGTGGTGCAGGATGTGCGGGCGCATATGGGCGACAAGGTCTATGAAACCGTCATCCCGCGCAATGTCCGCGTTTCCGAGGCGCCGTCCTACGGCAAACCGGCGATTCTCTACGACCTCAAATGTTCGGGCAGCCAGGCCTATCTGCAGCTTGCTTCGGAAGTCATCCGCCGCGAGCGCAAATTGCGTGCCGCTTAACCGTTGTAAACAATAAACCCGATTCGATACCGAAACGATCTGGACGGACGATGAACGAAGACCCTTCGAGAAAAAGACTGGGCCGGGGACTGGCGGCGCTGATCGGCGAAATCGATCGCCCGGCGGCACCGGAAAAGCCGGGCCTGGCGGCCGACGGCAAGGTGCCGATCGAGTTCCTCAGCCCTAACCCGAAAAACCCGCGCCGGCATTTTGGCGACGCCGACCTGACCGACCTCGCCCAGTCGATCCGCGAACATGGCGTGGTGCAGCCGGTGGTGGCGCGGCCGTCGAAAACCCAAACGGGCCGCTACGAGATCATCGCAGGCGAGCGTCGTTGGCGTGCGGCGCAACGCGCCGGGCTGACCGATATCCCGATCATCGTGCGCGACGTCAACGATCGCACGGCGCTCGAGCTGGCGATCATCGAAAACGTCCAGCGCACCGACCTCAACCCGGTTGAGGAGGCGCTGGGCTACCAGCAACTGATCGACGACCACGGCTATACCCAAGCCGATCTCGGCCAGGTGATCGGCAAGAGCCGCAGCCATGTCGCCAATACGCTGAGGCTGCTGAAGCTGCCCGACGTCATTCGCGACATGCTGGTCGACGGCGCGCTCTCGGCCGGCCACGCCCGTACCCTGGTGACGGCCGACGACCCGGCCGGACTTGCCAAGCGGATCATCGATGAGGGGCTTTCGGTGCGCCAGGCCGAGGCCTTGGCGCAGCTGCCGGTCGGCGCGCCGGCGGCAAAACGCCAGCCCGCCGCACCGCCGCAAAAGGATGCCGACACGCTGGCGCTGGAGCGGCTGATGACCAGCACGATCGGCATGATCGTCACGATCGAGCACAACCAGCGCGGCGGCGTGATCAGCGTCGCCTACCGGACACTGGAGCAGCTCGACGAGCTTTGCCGAAGGCTGAAGCGGGAGTAGGTAGGTTGCTAAAATTAGCCGGCAAATAACGTTTTGCTGCCGCGCGGTGATTGGCGAAATCGTCGAAGTAGTTAATCTCCCCCCTTGAGGGGGAGATGGCCGGCAGGCCAGAAGGGGTCGTCAAATTTCAAGCGCCCACGTCCTCTGTCTTCGCGGAAGGGGCTGGTGTTCTACGCGCTGTGACCCCCTCTGTCGCCTTTGGCGACATCTCCCCCTCAAGGGGGGAGATTAGGTGCGCTGCGCCAGCCTGGCACTCTCCACGGTAATGCCGAGCAGGGCCTGGCGTGCCAGCGCGACCGACAGATCCGGCCGCCGGCGTGTCTGCAGGATCGCCGTCTGCAGGCGGTTGAGGGCGCGGCCGAGCGCTTCGCTGCTCCACCGTTCGAGGGCTTTCTCGACCAGCTTGCGCCGCGAAAAAAAAACCGGCGGGCGCGCCGCGGCTACGACCGAAGCGGCATTGCGGCCGCCGGCGTCCATCTGGCCGCGCATCGCCTGGATCGCCTGCAACTGCCGCATCGCCGATGAAAGTACCAGAAAGGGCTGGCCGCCGGACTGGCAATGGCGGGTGAAGGCGGTATCGAAGTCGGCGATCCTGCCTTCGAGCAGGGCGTCGACCGCCGCATCGAAGGAGAGGCCCGAGACATCGCCAGACGTCGCCTTGACGTCGTCGAGGCCGATTTCGGCCTGGCCATGCGCGTAAAGCACCAGCTTTTCGATCTCGCCGCGCGAGGCCAGCCGGTCGCCGCCGAGATTGCGGCGCAGCGCCTGCCGCGCCTCCAGTGTCATCGACATGCCGGCCTTGCGCAGTTCGTCGTCGATGACCGTATCGATATCCCTGGCCTCATCGGCATAGCAAGGCAATGCCATGGCATTGTCCGCCGCCTCCACCACGGCGCGCAGGCCGACACCCTTCTTCAAGTCGCCGGCCTCGATGAGAATGATCGCGTCCCGCGCGGGCTCCGACGTCAGCGCCTTGACGTCATCGGCAAGCGCCTTCTGAGCGCCGGCATTGCGCACCCATAGCAGGCGCCGCTCCGAAAACATCGGCACGGTGCGGGCCTCGTCGAGCAGGCGGCCCTCGTCGCGATCGACTTCCGATCCGTCCAGCCTGACGACCGAGAACGGATCGTCAAGCGGCAGGCCGGTCTTGCCGGCAAAGGCCTTTGCCCGCTCGGCAACCAGCCCGCGATCGGGACCGTAAAGCAGCACGATCGAGACGCGCGGATCCGGCTTCGCGAGCCATGCATCGACCTCGTATGCTTTCTTTTGTGCCATAGGCGCTGATTAGCATGACGCGGGCGCGGGGTGAACGGCGCCGCCCTCCTTTCCTTCTCCCCCTTGTGGGAGAAGGTGAATTGGCGCGTAGCTCCAAGACGGTTGAGGGGTGCCGGCCGGAGTGCTGTCGATGCCAAGCTGGAACACCCCTCATCCGACCGAGCTTCGCTCGGCCACCTTCTCCCACAAGGGGAGAAGGAGGTGCTCGCGCCGACCAACCCGACGCATTGCCTTATCTGGCGGGAAACCCGGCGCAATCATCTCCCAAATTGCGCGCCGATCCGGAAGATCGACAAGAAATTTCGCCGACATATCTCCATCCTGTCTGCCGCGGGCAGCAGCCAGCGGCAGCGAAGCCTCGCCCGACGAATTGGCACTGGTCTGGCGGTGTGCAAATATCCTAGCCGGGCAACAGTGGAGGACCGAGATCATGGCCGATGCCGGAATGCTGCGCTTCCATGTTCCGGAACCGGAAGTGCGGCCGGGCGGGACGCCGGATTTCTCCAATGTGAGCATTCCAAAAGCTGGCTCGGTGCCGCGCCCGAAGATCGACGTCGACCCGCGCGACATCCGCGATCTGGCGTTCTCGATCATTCGCGTGCTCAACCGCGCCGGCGAGGCTGTCGGGCCGTGGGCCGGCCTGCTTTCCGACGAGGAACTGCTGGAGGGGCTGCGCCATATGATGACGCTGCGCAGCTTCGATGCGCGCATGCAGATGGCGCAGCGCCAGGGCAAGACCTCTTTCTACATGCAGCATCTCGGCGAAGAGGCGGTGAGCTGCGCCTTCCGCAAGGCGCTGTCGCGGGGCGACATGAATTTTCCGACCTATCGGCAGGCAGGCCTGCTCATCGCCGACGGCTACCCGATGGTCACGATGATGAACCAGATCTATTCGAACGAGGCCGATCCGCTGAAAGGGCGGCAATTGCCGATCATGTATTCGTCGAAGGAGCACGGCTTCTTCTCGATCTCCGGCAATCTGGCGACGCAGTACATCCAGGCGGTCGGCTGGGCGATGGCCTCGGCGATCAGCAATGACCAGAAGATCGCCGCCGCCTGGATCGGCGACGGCTCGACTGCCGAGTCCGACTTCCATTCGGCGCTGGTGTTCGCCTCGACCTACAAGGCGCCGGTCGTGCTCAACGTCGTCAACAACCAGTGGGCGATCTCGACCTTCCAGGGCATCGCCCGCGGCGGTTCCGGCACGTTTGCCGCCCGTGGGCTCGGCTTCGGTATTCCGTCGCTGCGCGTCGACGGCAACGACTATCTCGCCGTCCATGCGGTGGCCAAATGGGCGGCGGAACGGGCGCGCAGCAATCTCGGGCCGACGCTGGTCGAATACGTCACTTACCGCGTCGGCGCCCATTCGAGCTCCGACGACCCGTCGGCCTACCGGCCGAAGGCCGAGTCCGATGCCTGGCCGCTCGGCGACCCGATCGTCAGGCTGAAGAACCATCTCATCCAGCGCGGCGTCTGGTCGGACGAACGCCACGCCCAGGCCGAGGCCGAAATCCTCGACACGGTGATTTCGGCGCAGCGGGAGGCCGAGCGCCATGGCACGCTGCATGCCGGCGGCAAGCCCTCGGCGCGCGACATGTTCGAGGGCGTCTATGCCGAGATGCCGCCGCATCTCAGGCGCCAGCGCCAACACGCAGGGGTCTGACCATGCCGCGGCGGACCATGATCGAGGCGATCCGCGACGCCATGGACGTGTCGATGGCGCGCGACGAGCGCGTCATCGTGTTCGGCGAGGATGTCGGCTTCTTCGGCGGCGTCTTCCGCTGCACCCAGGGCCTGCAGGCGAAATACGGCAAGAGCCGCTGCTTCGATGCGCCGATCAGCGAATCCGGCATTGTCGGCGCGGCTATCGGCATGGCCGCCTACGGGCTGAAGCCTTGCGTCGAGGTGCAGTTTGCCGACTATGTTTATCCGGCCTACGATCAGATCGTCTCGGAAGCGGCGCGGCTGCGCTACCGGTCGAACGGTGATTTCACCTGCCCGATCGTGGTCAGGATGCCGACCGGCGGCGGCATTTTTGGTGGCCAGACCCACAGCCAGAGCCCGGAGGCGCTGTTCACCCACGTCTCCGGCCTGAAAGTCGTGGTGCCCTCGAACCCGCATGACGCCAAGGGCCTTTTGATCGCGTCGATAGAGGATCCGGACCCGGTGATCTTCCTGGAACCGAAGCGGCTTTATAATGGCCCTTTCGACGGTCATCACGAGCGGCCGGTAACGCCATGGTCGAAACATGAGCTCGGCGAAGTCGCCGACGGCCATTACACGGTGCCGCTCGGCAAGGCGGTGATCCGACGGCCGGGTGCGGCAGTCACCGTGCTTGCCTATGGCACGATGGTCTATGTCGCCCAGGCGGCAGCCGAGGAGACCGGCATCGATGCCGAGATCATAGATCTGAGGACACTGCTGCCGCTCGATCTCGAGACGATCGTCGCCTCGGTCAACAAGACGGGGCGCTGCGTCATCGTGCACGAGGCGACGCTGACATCGGGGTTCGGCGCCGAACTTTCGGCGCTGGTTCAGGAGAGCTGCTTCTACCATCTGGAAGCGCCGGTGGCGCGGGTCACCGGCTGGGACACGCCCTATCCGCATGCGCAGGAGTGGGACTATTTTCCTGGTCCTGCCCGGCTAGGCCGCGCGCTCGTCGAAACGGTGGAAGCCTGAAGGGGGAACGATGGGCGAATATGTCATCAAGCTGCCCGATGTCGGCGAAGGCGTAGCCGAGGCCGAGCTCGTCGAATGGCAGGTCAAGGTCGGCGATCTCGTGCGCGAGGATGCCGTGCTGGCCGCTGTCATGACCGACAAGGCGACGGTCGAAATTCCTTCGCCCGTCGATGGCGAAATCGTCTGGTTGGGCGCCGAGATCGGCGACACGGTGGCGATCGGCTCGCCGATTGTCAGGTTGAAGGTGGCGGGCGAGGGCAATGTCAGGGATGCTGCGTCGCAGGCCACTGAGGCGGGCGCCAAGAATACCCCCACCGAGCGCAGTACCCCCACCCCTAACCCCTCCCCACAAGGGGGAGGGGGACGTGCCGCAACCTCCAAGGCCGAACCCGAGACCGCTCCACGATCATCTGAAAAAACACCAACGCATAAGGGACTAAGTGCGGCGGGTGGCGAATCCCCCTCTCCCTTGTGGGGAGGGGTTAGGGGTGGGGGTACTGCCGCCGGTGGGGGTACTGCGCGGACCTCCGGCGCGCCGCGTCCGGAGGGCGAAAAGCCACTGGCCTCACCGGCCGTCCGCTTGAGGGCGAAAGAGGCCGGCATCGACCTTCGGCAGGTCCCGGGAACCGGCCCGGCCGGCCGCATCCAGCATGAGGACATCGAGGCTTTCCTGGCGCGCGGACCTCTGCTCGCCAAGGTTTCCGGCCTTGCCCGCAACGAGGCGGTCGAGGACATCAAGATAGTCGGGCTCAGGCGAAAGATCGCCGAGAAGATGACGCTGGCCAAGTCGCGCATCCCGCATATCACCTATGTCGAGGAGATCGACGTCACCGCGCTCGAGGATTTGCGCGCCGCGCTCAACAAGGAGAAGCGGCCGGGCGGGAACAGGCCGAAGCTGACGCTGCTGCCGTTCTTGATGCGGGCGATGGTCAAGGCAATCGCCGACCAGCCCAATGTCAACGCACTGTTCGACGACGAAGCCGGCATCGTCCACCAGCATGGCGGCGTCCATATCGGCATCGCCGCGCAGACGGCTTCCGGGCTGATGGTGCCCGTGGTCAAGCACGCCGAGGCGCGCGACATCTGGGACTGTGCAGCCGAGGTTGTCAGGCTGGCCGAGGCAGCAAAATCCGGCACGGCGACGCGCGACGAACTCTCGGGATCGACCATCACCATCACTTCGCTGGGCGCCATGGGCGGCGTGGCGACGACGCCGGTGATCAATCATCCGGAAGTGGCGATCGTCGGCGTCAACAAGATGATGGTGCGGCCGGTATGGGACGGTACCCAGTTCATCCCGCGCAAGATGATGAACCTGTCCTCCAGCTTCGACCACCGCGTCATCGACGGCTGGGACGCGGCGGTGTTCATCCAGCGGATAAAGACGCTGCTGGAAACGCCGGCGCTGATTTTTGTGGATTGATGAGATGAACAGAGGATCGCAGGGGCGCGAGATGAGAGCAGTAGCGATCCTTCGCGCCCCCCTCTGCCCTACCGGGCATCTCCCCCTCAAGGGGGGAGATCGGCCGTCATCCCGCCTTTCGCCAATCTCCAGCTTTGCAGGACTAAGCCGAACGCGAAAGCTGCCAATCTCCCCCCTTGAGGGGGAGATGTCCGGCAGGACAGAGGGGGGTGCTGCCCCGCCGGCTCGTCGAACTAAGGTGCAATGATGAAGGAAATCTCCTGCAAGCTGCTGGTCATCGGCGCCGGTCCGGGCGGCTATGTCTGTGCCATCCGCGCCGGGCAGCTTGGCATCGACACAGTGATCGTCGAGGCAGGCAAACCGGGCGGCACTTGCCTCAATGTCGGCTGCATCCCGTCAAAGGCGCTGATCCATGCAGCCGAAGAGTTCGAAAAGCTCTCGCACATGGCCGGCGGCAAAAGTCCACTCGGCATAACGGTCGCGGCACCGTCGCTTGATCTCGCGGCGACCATTGCCTGGAAAGACGGCATCGTTAGCCGGCTGAACAACGGCGTCGCCGGCCTGCTGAAGAAAGCTGGCGTGAAGACGGTGCATGGCTGGGCGACATTTCGCGACGGCAAGACCGTTGCCGTCGAGACCGAGATCGGCATGCAGGTGATCCGAGCCGAAACTGTGGTGATAGCGACCGGCTCGGCGCCGGTAGATCTGCCATCGCTGCCGTTCGGCGGGCCGGTCATTTCGTCGACCGAGGCGCTGGCGCTGAGCGAAGTTCCGGAGAGGCTGGCGGTGGTCGGCGGCGGCTATATCGGGCTGGAACTCGGCATCGCCTTTGCCAAGCTGGGCGCCAAGGTGACCGTAGTCGAGGCGTTGCCGCGCGTGCTGGCGCAATATGATGCGGAACTGACCCGGCCGGTGGTGAAGCGGCTGGCCGAACTCGGCATCGAGGTGCTCGTGAACGCCAAGGCCAAGGGGCTGTCCACTAAGCGCGACGCGCTGCTGGTCGAGACGAATGGCGGCAAGAACGGCAAGATTGCCGGCGACATGGTGCTGGTCACGGTCGGTCGCAAGCCGGTGACCGAAGGCTGGGGGTTGGAGCAGATCGACCTCGACATGGCCGGATCCTTCATCCGCATCGACGACCAGTGCCGCAGCTCGATGCGTGGTATCTTTGCCATTGGCGACGTCACCGGCGAGCCGATGCTGGCGCACCGGGCCATGGCGCAAGGCGAAATGGTCGCCGAGATCGTCGCCGGCCACAAGCGCAGCTGGGACAGACGAGCGATCCCGGCTGTCTGTTTCACCGATCCGGAGCTGGTCACCGCAGGCCTGTCGCCGGAGGAGGCCAAGACCCGTGGCGAGATCAAGGTCGGACTGTTTCCCTTCATCGCCAATGGCCGGGCGATGACGAAGTTGGGCGAGGACGGATTCGTCCGGGTAGTGGCGCGGGCGGACAACCATCTGGTGCTTGGCATTCAAGCCGTCGGCCAGGGCGTGTCGGAGCTGTCCACTGCGTTTGGGCTGGCGCTGGAGATGGGTGCGACGCTGGAGGATATCGCCGGGACGATCCATGCCCATCCGACACAGGGCGAGGGTTTTCCGGAAGCGGCGCTGAAGGCGCTGGGGCGGGCGGTGCATGTCTGAGGGCTCGCGCTCTCCCCCCTTGAGGGGGAGATGGCCGGCAGGCCAGAGGGGGTCGGTTCGACTGGATGCGACCTCCCTTGCGACAGATGGAGGTTGGCGCTCTACGCGAGGCGACCCCCTCTGTCGCCTTCGGCGACATCTCCCCCTCGAGGGGGGAGATTACGCGGCTCACCCTGCAAGCCGGCTAACCATTTCGTGCTGCGCATAGGCGCGGCCGAAGCGGTTGGCTAGGAAGGCGTCGAGGGCGATGTCCTCCTGCTTGATGAAGCCCCTGGCCGGCAAGCTGCCGTCGGCCAGCATGTCGAGCACCGCGCAGATGGCGGAGGCGGTGGTGATCTGGATGGCGCTGCGCACCGTTTCGCCGACGCGCTTGGCGTAGATCTTGTTGGCGTAGGTCTCTTGCAGCAGGCGGCCGTTCTTGCGGCCGCTGACGGTGACGAAGACGATGACCACGTCCTGCAGCGTCGCCGGCAGGGCGCTTTCGAAAATGTCCTTCAGCACGTCGCGGCGGTGGCGCAGGCCGAGGTCGTTGAGCAGCGCCTTCATGATCGCGGCATGGCCGGGATAGCGGATGGTGCGGTAGTTCAGCGTCCGCACTCTGCCTTTCAGCGTTTCGGCCAGCGTGCCCAGCCCGCCCGAGGTGTTGAACGCCTCGTAGGTGACGCCGTCGAGCGAGAATTCTTCACGCTCCTCCAGCGGCGGCACTTCGACAAGCTCGCCTTCGACGATCGCCTCGCACGGCTCGCAATATTCGTTGATGACGCCGTCGGTGCTCCAGGTCAGATTGTAGTTCAGCGCATTCGACGGGTATTGCGGCAGCGCGCCGACCCGCATGCGCACGCTTTCCAGCGTGTCGAAGCGGCTGGCGAGATCGTTGGCAACGATCGAGATGAAGCCCGGCGCCAGCCCGCATTGCGGAATGAAGGCGCTGTTGCCGGAACGCGCCAGTTCCTTGACGCGCCTGGTGCTGACGACGTCCTCGGTCAGATCGAGATAATGCACGCCGGCACTGGCCGCCGCCTCGGCGATGCGCGTGGTCAGATGGAAGGGCGCGGCGCTGAGCACCGCGAACTTGCCGGCCAAGGCGGCTTCGAGCGTGCCGGCGGCTTCGATATCGAGTTCCAGCGTCTCGACCGTTTCAGACAGTTCGGCCGCGCCGAGCTGCGCCGCCGAGCGGTCGATGAGCGTGACATGGTAGTCGCCCGTGGAAGCCAGCATCTCGGCAATGGTCGAGCCGATCTTGCCGGCGCCGACGACGATGATTTCCTTCATGACCGGTCCCTCGCACCAATGCTAAATTCACGGTTAGAATCGCAGCTTGCCTGTCGAAAGGAAGCGTGAGATTGTACGAAACGCAGCCTCTCTTTGGGCAATGTGCCGGTAAGGTTCGTCGAAATGCTCAGCGATGCCGACCAGGCTCTGCTTTCCCTGCTGCGCACCAATGCGCGCGCCTCGACCGCCGAACTGGCGCGGCGGCTCGGCGTCTCACGAACAACGGTGCAAAGCCGGATCGAGCGGCTGGAACAGCGCGGCATCATCGCCGGCTACGGGGTCAGGCTGTTGCCGGATTACGAGCAGGGGCTGGTCAGGGCGCATGTCCTGCTCACCGTCACCCCCAAGCTTGCCGACAAGGTGGTGCGCAGCCTGCAGGCGCTGGCACCGGTTCGCACGCTGCACTCGGTCAGCGGCAATTTCGATATGATCGTCATCGTCGAGGCGCCGTCGATCAGGGATCTCGACACGCTTCTCGACCAGATCGGCGCCATGGACGGAGTCGAGCGCACGTCGTCGTCGATCATCCTGTCGACGCGGATCGACCGCTGAGCCGGCTGGTGTCGCGGGTCCAGACGCTGTCGGGACAGCGCCCCCCTCTCTGCCCTGCCGGGCATCTCCCCCTCCAGGGGGAGATTGGATGTCACCGCGGCTTTCGCCAATCTCCAAGGTGGCTGAATGGATGCTATCGGCGAAGCTGCCGATCTCCCCACTAGAGGGGGAGACGCCAAGTGATCGCAAAGAGGGCAGGACAGAGGGGGTCGCGAAGGATCACCAAGGGCGGTGATCGTTGTGGCGTTACCGCAGCAAAGCGATATAGGCTTTCAAAATGTGGATCGATGGCGTGCAGCCGCCCCCTATCTCTCGCAGCACCGCGCGTTCACCCAAAGAACCTAGACAGGAGGCCTCCTTGCCCAAGCAGTGTTTTGGAAAATCCCATGTGCCGTTGTCGCCGGCGGTCAGGGCCGGCGATTTCGTCTATGTCTCAGGCCAGGTGCCGGTCGGCACAGACGGGCTGGTGGTCAAGGGCGGCATCGCCGAACAGACCGAGCAGGTGCTGTCGAACGTCAAGGCGGCACTGGCGCTGGCCGGCTGTACCCTCGACGACGTAGTCAAGACGACGGTCTGGCTCGAAGACGCCCGCGATTTCGGCATTTTCAACACCGTCTATGCCAGGCATTTCCCGAAAGACCCGCCGGCGCGCACGACAGTGGAGTCGCGGCTGATGATCGACATCAAGATCGAGGTCGAGGCCGTTGCCTACAGGCCGGCCTGACGGGAAAGTGGAGACAGGCGCGATGCAATTCGATCTCCTGATAAAAGGCGGCCGCCTCATCGATCCGGCGTCCGGCCTCGACGCGCAGAGCGATCTGGCGATTGCCGACGGCCGTATCGCCGCGATCGACACCGAAATCCCCTTCGAACGTGCCGCCCGCGTCATCGATGCCACGGGCTCCATCGTCGCGCCGGGCCTGATCGACCTGCACAGCCATGTCTATTGGGGCGGCACGTCGCTCGGCGTCGATGCCGACCGGCTCGCCGCAAAGAGCGGCACCACCACCTTCATCGATGCCGGAAGTGCCGGCGCCGGCAATTTCCTCGGCTTTCGCCGCCACGTCATCGAGTGCTCGAAAGTCCGCATCCTGGCCTATGTCAACATTTCCTTTGCCGGCATATTCGGCTTCTCGCAGACCGTGGCGGTCGGCGAGTGTAGCGATCTCCGGCTCTGCGAACCGCGCGAGACGGTAGCGGCGGCTCGCGAGCACGCGGACGTGGTTGTCGGCGTCAAGGTCCGCTCGGGTCGCCATGCCGGCGGCACCAGCGGCATCGCGCCGGTCGATCTCGCGCTCGAAGCCGCCGACAAAGCCGGCCTGCCGCTGATGGCGCACATAGACGAGCCGCCGCCGGGCCGCTCGGAAGTGCTGCCGCGGCTGCGCAAGGGCGACATCCTCACCCACTGCTTCCGGCCGTTTCCCAACGCGCCGGTCTTCGCCTCGGGGGCGGTGCGGCCAGATATGCGGCTGGCGCGCGAGCGCGGCGTCATCTTCGACATCGGCCACGGCATGGGCTCGTTCGATTTCGAAGTGGCGAAAGCGATGCTCAGCGAGGGGCTGGCGCCGGACGTGATCAGCAGCGACGTGCATCTCTACTGCGTCGACGGGCCGGCCTTCGACATCCTGGTCTGCATGTCGAAGCTGCTGGCGCTCGGCATGCCGCTGGTCGAGGTGCTGCGCGCCGCCACGCAGCGCCCTGCCGAAGCGATCGCCAGGCCCGATCTCGGCAGGCTTGCGGTGGGTGCGGTCGGCGACATCGCGGTGTTGCGGCTGCGTCCGGGCCGCTTCACCTTTGTCGATTCGGTCGGCGCCTCGCTGGTCGCCGAGCAAAGGCTGGTCTCGGACGGAATCGTGGTCGGCGGCAGCTGGTGGCCGAACGAGGCGGTGGACGATCTCGGCGAGACCGAACGCTTCGAAGCGCATGCGCACGACACGCATGTCGAGGTGGCGAGCCGGCATTTCGGGCGTGGGTGATCTCCCCCCTTGAGGGGGAGATGTCGCCGAAGGCGACAGAGGGGGTCGGTTCGACCGGGCTCGTCGTCCTGCAACGGATGGAGGTTGGCGCTCGACGCGCGGCGCCCCCCTCTGGCCTGCCGGCCATCTCCCCCTCAAGGGGGGAGATCGGCCGTCACCGCCCCGGCGCTCCATAGACCGGCGTCGCAATGCCTTCCATGCGCGCCTTGATCTGCAGCGCGACGTACTTCGAATAGAAGCGCGACAGCGCCAGATTGCCGCCGTGGAACCACAGCGCTTCCTGTGCCGTCGGCTTCCACATGTTGCGCAATTCGCCTTGCCACGGACCCGGGTCGCCTTTCACGCCCGAGCCAATCCCCCAGCACGGGCCGACCTTGTCGGCGACTTCGCGCGAGACGATCGCCGCCACGGTTTCGTTCATCGAGAGATAGCCGGTGCAGGCGATGATTGCGTCGGCCGCCAGTTCGGTGCCGTCGTCGAAGAGGATGCCTGTCGGCGTCAGCGACTTGATCCCGACGCCACTGCGGATGCCGATCTCGCCGTCGATGATCAGGTCGCAAGCGCCGACGTCGATGTAGAAGCCCGAGCCGGTGCGGTAGGCCTTCATCAAGAGCCCGGTCTCGTCGTCGCCGAAATCGATGGCGAAGCCGGCGCCGCGCAAGCGATCGTAGAAGGCCGCGTCGCGCGCCTTGATGATGTCGTAAAGCGCCCGCTGGCCTTGCGGCAGCAGCGCGAACGGCGTCGAGGCGACGATCATGTCCGCCTTTTCAGTGGTGATGCCGCGCGCCAGTGCCTTTTCCGAGAAGATCTCGAAGCCGATTTCCATCAGCGTGTCCGACTTGACCACCGTCGTCGGCGAGCGCTGGACCATGGTCACCTCAGCGCCGCTCTCCCAGAGATCGACGCTGACGTCATGGCCGGAACTTGCCGCGCCGATGACGGCGACCTTCTTGCCGCGGAATTTTTCGCCGCTGGAATACTGGCTGGAATGCAGGATTTCGCCGTCGAAGACCTCGGCGCCCGGCAGGTCGATGCGCCTGGGCGGGCCATAAGCACCGGTTGCAAAGACGATGTGCCTGGGCTTCAGCGTGATGCGCTCGCCGGCGCGATCGAGCTCGACCGTCCAGATTTTTTCGGCGTCGTCATAGGACGCGCTGACGCATGTCGTGGAGGTCCAGTAATTGAGCTCCATGACGCGCGTATACATCTCCAGCCAGTCACCCATCTTGTCCTTGGGCGTGAACACAGGCCAGTTCTCGGGAAACGGGATGTAGGGCAGATGGTCGTACCAGACCGGGTCGTGCAGCACGAGCGAGCGGTAGCGATTGCGCCAGGAATCGCCGGCCTGGGTGTTCTTCTCGATGACGATGGCCGGCACGCCCAATTGCCTGAGCCGCGCCCCCAGCATGATGCCGCCCTGGCCGCCGCCGATAACCAGGCAGTAGGGCTGTTGGCTAACGCCGAGGTCACGCGCCTCGCGGCGCCTCGCCTCCAGCCAGGTCTCGCGTTCCGGATCCGCCTTGTGGCGGACGCCCAGCGGCCGCGCCGGGCCCTTGCGCTCCTCCAACCCCTTGAGATCGCTCATCGCCGTAAACAGCGTCCGGCATTTGCCCTCCCTGAGGCGCATGACGCCTTGCCCCCACGCCGATGACGTCTCGAAGGCGAACCAGGCTTCGATCGTGCCCTCGTCCGAAGTCGCTTCGCCGCTGAGCTGCCACCGGGCAGGTTTTGTCGTTGCCAGCGTCGCCGCCAGCATGTCGCGGATCGCGGCGCGGCCCTCCATCGTCTTGATGTTCCAGGTGAAGGTCAGCAGATCGCGCCAGTAGCAGTCCTCGACGAACAAATTGGTTGCGGCCTCGACGTCGCCGGCCTCGAGTGCTCGCGCAAAAGAACCAAGCCAGGTGGCCGCCTGTTTCGTCGGTGCGATGTCGAGCATCTGTCTTCCCTAACTTCCAGTGACCTTTGCGCTGCCCTCATTCTTACCCTTTCCCGGTTCTTTGCGGGAGGGGGTAAGGGCCGTGCAGACAGTCCGGAAGCTAAGGGGCCAACGTAGGCCGAAGCGATCGCCGCTGCCGTCAGGCCCGCGCGCGGGCCTGATCCGAACCGCTATCCAGCCATGCAAGATCGTCCGGCGAAAGTGAAATGTCGAGCGCCTGGAGGCTGTCTTCCAATTCGTCGAGCGTGCGCGGCCCGATCAGCGGGACGGACGGAAACGGCTGCGCCAGGACATAGGCGAGCGCGACGTGGATCGGGCTCTTGCCCAGCCGTCTGGCGAGCTCGATGGCGCGGTCGCGACGGCCGAAATTCCTCTCCGAATACCAGACCCGGACCAGCTCCTCATTGTCGCGCCGGTCGCGGCCGGCGCGGTCGGTGAAGAAGCCGCGGCCCTGGCTCGACCAGGCGAAATTCGGCATCTGCCGGGCGGCGAGCCAGGCCTTCCATTCGTCGCTGGAGGAGGTGACGCAGCCTGCCCAGATCGGCTCCAGCATTTCGGCCAGCGAGAAATTGTTGGAAAGCGCGCCGGGCTTCTGCTTGCCGGTGCGCTCGGCATAGGCAATCGCCTTGTCCATGCGTTCCATCGTCCAGTTCGAGCCGCCGAACGGACCGCGAATGCGGCCGGCCTTGACCTCGCGGTCCATCGCATCGACGAATTCGTCGACCGGCACGTCCGGATTGTCGCGGTGCATGAAATAGACGTCGATATGGTCGGTCTGCAGCCGTTCGAGCGACTGGGTGAGCTGCTTGCCGATGACGTCGGGATAGCAGAGCGGCGAGTGCGCGCCCTTGCCGATGACCACCGACTGCTCGCGCACGCCGCGGTTCTTCAGCCACTGGCCGAGCAGCGTCTCGGTATAGCCGGAACCGTAGACGAAGGCGGTGTCGAACAGATTGCCGCCGGCCTCGAAATAGGCATCGAGCAGGATGGCGCCCGACGAAAAGGTGCGGAAATCCTCGAAGCCGAGCGCCAGGCACGAGGCCGGCCGCGGCAGGCCCGGAATGCTGCGCTTGGGGATGGCGGTTCCGCCGGAGCGCAGCTTCCGTCCGGAGATCGTGTTGACCCGCTTTGCCGGTTTCTCGATGTCGTATTCGAGCCCGATTGCGGCCCGCCATTTGTCGAGCACGCGCAGATTGCCGAGACTGTCGGCCCAGCCCATGCCGGGCCAGACGAACTCCTGCCTTCCGCCGAGAATGGCCTCGCCGGCGGCGTCGACCTCAAATGCGTACAGCCAGCCGTCCTCCGTGACCTCGACCACCTCGGTGTCACCCGGACGGATGATGCGGATTTCGCCGGTGCCGCCTTGCTGGCCGCCGGCATACCAGAAATCCGCCACCTCGATGCGGCCTTTGCTGCCGAGAATACGCAAGACATTGTCCTGAGCGAGCGAGATGCTGCAGGACACTTCCGCGACGATGCCGCCCGGAAAATGCAACAGCGCCGACGCCCATTCGTCGACGCCGGATTGGCCGAGATGCGCAGCGCCGACGACTTTGTCCGGCTCGGCGAAGGGCTTTCCCGCCGCGGCGCCGGCAATCAGCCGCGCCATCGAGACGGGATAACCGCCGACATCGAGAATGCCGCCGCCGGCGAGATCCTTGGCGTAGAGACGGTGCTCCGGCATGAAGCCCGGCATGGCGAAGCCGAAGCTGGATTTGATCATCTTGATGTCGCCGATCGCGTCGGCCCTGATCAGCTCGACCAGCTTGGCCGTCTGCGGATGCAGCCGGTACATGAAGGCTTCGCCGAGAAAGGTGCCGGCCTTGCGCGCGGCATGGATCATGGCGTCGGCTTCGAATGCGGTCAGGCCAAGCGGCTTTTCGCAAAGCACGTGCTTTCCGGCCTCGGCCGCCTTGATCGCCCATTCGGCATGGCTCGGATGCGGCGTCGAAATATAGATCGCGTCGACATCCGGATCGCCAACCAAAGCCTCGTAGCCGTCCAGGATGCGAGCGCCGGGGAAAGCCTCGGTGAGCCCCGCCTTGCCGGGATTGCGCGCCCCTAAGGCGACCAATGTGCCGGTGCGCGAATGGGCGACGCCCCCGGCAAAAGCCTTGGCGATGTTGCCGGGCCCGAGAATGCCCCAGCGAACTTTTTCTGGTTTGGACGTCATGTCAAATCTCCGTGGGGTGGCCGCGAGCAATCGCGATCGGACAAAAGAAAGATGGGTTAGCGAATGCGTGCGCCGGTGGCGTCGAAGAGAAGCGAGCGGTCGGCTTTGATCGACACCACCAGGTCGTCGCCGTTCGCGCGATGCCGCGAGGCCTCGCGCTCGATGATCAGTTCCTCGCGTCCGCCCTCGGTACCGGAATTGGCATAGACATAGCTCACCGATCCCAAGTGCTCGGCGACGTCGGCCTTGAGGGTAAGGTCGCAATCGCCCTGGCCGGCATCGAAGAAATGCTCCGGCCGCACGCCAAGCACGACATCGCCGCCTGTTGCAGGCAAGGCATCCGAAAGCGGCTTGCGCAGTCGCGCGCCGCGATGATTGACCAGTTCGACGACCGCCGCACCGTTGTCGGCCCCGACCATTTTTGCCGCCAGGAAGTTCATTTTGGGCGAGCCGACGAAGCCGGCAACGAAGCGGTTGGCGGGGTCGTCGTAGAGATCGAGCGGCGCGCCGATCTGCTCGATATTGCCGGCGTTGAGCACGACGATCCTGTCGGCCAGCGTCATCGCCTCGGTCTGGTCGTGCGTCACATAGACCATGGTAACGCCGAGTTCCTTATGAAGGCGCGATATCTCGACGCGCATCTGCACCCGGAGCTCGGCATCGAGATTGCTGAGCGGTTCGTCGAACAGGAACACTTGCGGCTCACGCACGATGGCGCGGCCGATGGCGACGCGCTGGCGCTGGCCGCCCGACAATTGCCGCGGCCGCCGCTTCATCAGCTCGGCGATGCGCAGGATTTCGGAAGCCCGCTTCACCCGCCGCTCGGTATCTGCCTTGGGGTTGCCGGTCATTCTCAGGCCGAAGCTCAGATTCTGCTCGACCGTCATGTGCGGATAGAGCGCGTAGGACTGGAACACCATGGCGATGCCGCGATCGGCCGCCTCGACGTCGTTCACCACCTTGCCGCCAATGGCGATCTCGCCGTCGCTGATGTCCTCGAGCCCGGCGATCATCCGAAGCAGCGTGGACTTGCCGCAGCCGGAAGGGCCGACGAAGACGACGAATTCGCCGTCATCGATGTCGATATTGGCGCCGTGGACGATCTCGAAGACGCCGAAGCGCTTGATGACGTTTTTGAGTGTGACTGCCGCCATGCTGATCCTTACTTGATGGCGCCGGCGGCGATGCCGGCAACGAAATGGCGCTGCAGAAGCACGAACACGACGAGCATTGGCGCCGTCAGCATCACCGCGCCCGCCATGATGCCGCCCCAGGACACCTTGGTGAGACCGATCAGCGTGCCGAGCGCCACGGGCGCGGTCATTGCGCCCGGCTTGGAATTGATCAGCAGCGGCCAGAGATAGTTGTTCCAGGAGGCAAGGAAGAGGATGATGGCGAGCGCCGCCAGCATCGGCCGCGCCAGAGGCAGTGCGACGAACAGGAATATCCGCCATTCCTTGACGCCCTCGACCTTGGCGGCGTCGAACAGCTCGTGCGGCATCATCGAAAAACTCTGCCGCATGAAGAGCACGCCCAGCGAATTGAACAGCGGCGGCACGATCAGCGCCACCCAAGTGTTGGCGAGCTTGAAGTCGCGCGCCACCATGATGAATTGCGGGATCAGCACGACCGCATAGGGCAGCGTGATGGTGCCGAAGATGATGGCGACGACCATGCCCTTGCCGAAGAAGTTGTAACGCGCCAGCGCCCAGCCGGCCATCGAGGTCAGCATCACCGACAGGAAGGTATAGGTCACCGCCACCGAGACGGAGATGCCGATGGCGCCGATGAAATTGGTGCCGCGCTGCAGATTGCTGACATTGTCGAGGAAATTGCCATGCGGCAAAAGCTCGATGTCGGGGCTGAAGATGCCGTTGTCGGGCATCGTCGAAAAAACCACCATCATCCACAGCGGAAACAGCCAGACCAGCGCCAGCGGCGTCAGGAACAGATGCAGCGCGATGCTGCGTCCCAATCTGGCCTGGGAACGGCTGACTCTTGAGTGCGAGGTCATTTCGGTTCCCTCGTCAGCCATATCTGCACCAGCGAAATGGCAATCGCCAGCCCGGCCATGGTGTAGGCGACGGCCGAAGCGTAGCCGAAATTGAGCGACCGGAAGCCCTGGCGGTAAAGCAGCAGCCCGAGCGTTTCGGTGCCGCCGCCCGGCCCGCCGCGCTCGGTGATCAGGAAGGGCTCGGTGAACAGCTGCATGGTGCCGATGATCGACAGCACGGCGCAGAACACGATGATCGGCTTGAGCAGCGGCAGCGTGATGTAGAAGAACTGTTTGACCTTGCTGACCCGGTCCAGGGTCGCCGCCTCGTAGACATCCTCGGGAATCGACTGCAGGCCGGCGAGCAGGATGATGGCGTTGTAGCCGGCCCAGCGCCACGTCACCGCCATCATGATCACCGCCATCGCCGGGGTGACGTTGGTAAACCAGTCGACACTGGGCAGGCCGATGCTGTTCAGCAATTTGTTGATGATGCCGTAGTCGAGATTGAACATCAGCCGGAAAACCGCCGAATAGGCGACCTCGCCGACCACGACCGGCGCGAAGAAGGCAAAGCGGAACAGGCCACGGGCCTTGAGCAGTGGCGAATTCAAAAGCACCGCCATCACAATCGCCAGCGAAATCATCACCGGCACCTGGATGACAAGGATCAGCAATGTGTTCTTCAAGGCATTGAAGAAGGCCGGATCGCCGATCAGCCGGCCCCAGTTGAAGGTCGGCGCGAAGCGCCACGGCACGGTGCGCGTCGCCTGGAACGAGATCAGGAAGGAATCGATGATCGGCCACAGCCAGAAGATCGAAAAAATCAGCAGATACGGCGCGAGGAAGCGATATGCCGTGGCGTTCTGGTAGCGCATCGTTTTCCTCCTTTCTGCTTTCAAGTTCTTGCCTTCTCCCCTTGTGGGAGAAGGTGGATCGGCGCGTAGCGCCGAGACGGTTGAGGGGTGATGGCCGGAGTGCCGCCGGCGCCAAGCTGGAGCACCCCTCATCCGTCGCCTTCGGCGATACCTTCTCCCACAAGGAGAGAAGGGGAGCCGCGCGCTCGGAGCCGCCTCGTCTAGATCACGACTTGACCGGCAGGCCGGTCGCCGCGGCGATCTGGCTTGCGGCATCGTCGAGCGCTGCCTTGGCGTCGGGATAGCCGCCGGCCAGATATTTGGTCTGCACCGCGCGGATGATGATTTCGGCGTCGCTCTGGAACGGCGTGCCGCGGCTGGGGACGACCTTGGGCAAGGTGCCGAGGATGTCCTTCCACACGGCTTGGCCACCCCAATAGGGCAGGCCTTCGGAGACATAAGGGTCGTTGAGCGCCGAGATCAGCGACGGCACCAGGCCGAAGCCTTTCAGCATGGTGATCTGGCCCTCATTCGTCGCAAGCGTGTATTTCAGATAGGCGTAGGCGGCTTCCTTGTTCTTCGACACCGAGGTGATGGCGAGCGAGGAGCCGCCGAGATTGGCGGCGCGCGGACCGTCGGCGGTCAGGCTCGGCATCAGATAGACGCCCCATTTGCCTGCCCCATCGGGCGATTCGGTGCGCACGGTGCCTTCATACCAGCCGCCATACATCTGCGTGGCGACCTTGCCGGCGGTGTTGTTGGTGATCTTGGTGCTCCAGTCGGCAGAGGAAATGATGCCGGCGTCCTTCATCTCCTTGATCTTGGTCATGGCATCGACGCATTTGGGCTGGTTGACCGTGATCGATTGCCCGTCGGCGGAGAAGTAGGCGCAACCCTGCTCGTTGGAGATCATGCGGAAGAATTCGGAATCGCCGTTGAAATCGGCGTTGGTCATCGTGACGCCGGGATTGGCGGCCTGGATTTTCTTGGCGGCGGCGATGAAATCGTCCCAGGTCTTGATCGAGGACGGATCGACGCCAGCCTTCTCGTAGAAGTCGCGGCGGTAGAACATCGCCACTGGACCGGAATCCCAGGGCATCGCATAGGCCTTGTCGTCAACCTCGAGCTCGGTACGCTTGAAGTCGGGGAATTTTGCCTGGTCTTCCGCGGTGTAGCCGAGCGTATGCAGGTCGACGAAGCAATCCGGGAACTGGCTCCAGTAGTTTTCGGCTTCGCCGTTCTCGATCGTAACGATGTCAGGCAGCCCCTCGCCGCCGGCGGCACAGCCGGCGATCGATTTGTCGTAGGTCGGCTGGTTGCCAAGGTCCTCGACCGTCACCTTGATGTCGGGATACTGCTTGTTGAAGCCCGCTATGGTGGCCTTCAGCGACGAAGCGGCGATATTCCAGCTCCAGATCGTGATTTCACCGGACTGCGCAAAGGCCGGGCTGGAGCCCAAGGCAAGCGCGAGCGCGGCGCAGGTCAATTTTATGCGCATTGAAATCCTCCCATTTCAGTTGCTCTCTGTTTGCGAGCGTGGCTAGACTAGGCCTCGGGAAAGCCTTGTCCGCGACAAAGGGAATAAGAAATGAGCGGAAAGTAAGATGCCGGAAAGGCCGTTTTACCAGCCTGGCGCCAGCAGCGTGGAGGGCCTGCCGCTGCTGCTGCAGATGTTCCACACCCAGCCCCTGGTGATGCTCAAGCCGCATTGGCACGCCCAGGTCGAGGTGAATTTCATCGTGCGCGGCGCCGTGCATTACCGTATGGACGGGCACGAGCTTTCGCTCTCTGCTGGCGACATGTGTCTGTTCTGGGGCGGCCTGCCGCACCAGATGGACGAAGCCTCCGACGATGCCATCTATGCCGGCGCGCATTTGCCGCTGGTGCATTTCTTCCGGCTCCATTTGCCCGTCGAGGTCCGCAACAGACTGATGACCGGGGCGACGCTGGTGACCGACGCCACCGACCGGTCGGACGACCACAATTTCGAGCGCTGGAACCGCTATGCCCGCTCCGGCGACCCGGTCAAGGCCGAGCATGCCGTCAACGAGCTTTTGCTGCGGCTGGAGCGGGTGCGCTTCGAGCCTTACCGGCTGGTGCCCGAAACCCCGGTCGAACAGGAGATAGGCAGTCCCTTCGATCAGCAATCGCTGCGCAATGTCGGGCGCATGTGCGACTTCATCGCCGAGAATTTCCTCTACGAGATCGATTGCGTCGATATCGCCGCGGCGGCCGATATCCATCCCAAATACGCCATGAGCATCTTCAAGAAATCGACCGGCATGACGCTCAATGAATATGTGAATTTGCTGCGCCTCAGCTACGCGCAGGCGCTGCTGATGCATCAGGATGCCAATGTGCTGCGCGTCGCCATGGAATCGGGCTTCGGCTCGCTCAGTGCCTTCAACAAGTCGTTCCGCAAGCTTTCCGGCATGTCGCCGTCGGATTTCCGCAGGGGCGTGGCCGGCGCCAGATAACGGCTGGATTCAAGCGATAATATCCAGGCGCCTCGGCAGGCGGTTCATCGGCGACGGCCCGTTGGCGGTGATCAGGAACTGGTCCTCGAGATTGAAGCTGGCGAGACCGTCGATGTAGAGCGGGATCTCGAATGCCAGCACCATGCCGGCCTCGATCACGACAGTGCTGTCGGCCGAGATGAACGGCCATTGCTCGGAAAACACGGAATTGCCGACGCCGTGGCCGAAATGGCCGCGGCGATAGGAACGCAGGCCCTGGCGCGCCAGGCTTTCGCTGGCGGCGCGATGCACGGCGGCTAACGGCTTTCCGGGCATAAGCGTGACAAGCCCGTCGGCGAAGGCGCGTTCGGCTATCGCATGCAATTCGGCCTGTTCGGGCGACGGCGGCCCGAAGGTGAAATTCCGCGACATATCCGAGGCATAGCCGTTCACGCTGCACACCATGTCGGCCTTCAGCGGATCGCCGGCGGCGGCGACGGCGTCGGCGCCTTTTGGGCGAGCGCCCAGCGTGACGTATTCCGCCGTCGAGATTTGCTGCGACGACCCGGCGGCTGCATCCGCGACGCCTTGCCGGTAAAGCGCGACCAGCTCAGACTGACGCATGCCGGTCGTCGCATGCTGCTGCAGCCGCGACAGGCCGGCTTCCGACAGGGCGATGCCCTGCTGCAGAAGGTCGATCTCGCTCTGCGATTTGATTGCCCGCAGCCTGTCGAGAACCGGTGAGCCGTTGACCAGGGCAGTGCCCGGCAACATCGCCTGCAGCGCGGAAAAATCGCTGGCCGAGACGAAATCCAGCTCGATGCCGAGCGTCGCACGCTCCAGCCCGAATTCTGTAAAGATCGTTTTCAGCTCGCGGACGGAGCGGGCAAGCTCAAAGGTCGCCGGACGTGAAAAACCGGGAGCGCGGCCAACCAGGCCGGCCTCGATGCGCTGCGCAACAGGCCGGTCAGCCGTCGCCGGCTCGAGCGACGCCGATTCGATCCAGATCGCATGCGTGCGCAGCACGGCGCCGGCCATCGCCGCCCGGAGCCGGGCAGCCTGGAAATCCGCCACCACGACGCCGATCGGCAGGTCGCCTCGCTTGGGAATAACGACGAAACCGGCGCCGGCCCGCCGGAACAGGCCGGCCGGGCCGATCCAGGCACCGGTGGAATATTGGAACGCCTCGGGCTCGCAAAGCACCAGCGCCTCGATGCCGGCGCGCTGCATCAGGTCAGTTGCGCGCTCGCGGTCGACAAAGCCGGTCATGGGATCTCCTCGAATGCACTCGAATCCGACGCCGATGCGGCGGCGTTTGGCCTTAGCGTAGCTTCAGTGCCGCCGTGGAGCAGCTTTTTTCTGGAAGCGCTGTTCACCTTGAGAGTTCGTCGTCGGGAAACGAAAAAAGCCGCGGCGAACCACGGCTTTCAACGCGACGAGTGGTCTGTTTCGAATGCTTACTCGGTTTCGTCGGAAGTGTCGTCGGCAGTGTCTGCCGCGTCTTTCGCGGCCTTCCTATCCAGCGCTGCCTGCAAGGCCAGCGTAGCCTGCGGTGAGGCCGGTGTCGTGGCAACGACCGCCATTGCATGAGCAACGCCGGTCGTCGACTTGTCCTTGGCCGCGGCGGAAGTGGCGGCTCCGTGTCCCTGCGAGCCGGCCCCAGCCGAGTTTCCGCCGTTACCGTTGCTGCCGCCATTGCCGTTGCCATTGCCATTGCCCCCGGGAGCAGCGAGTACCGGAGATGCGACAAGGGTGAGAGCGGCTACAGTCGCGAATAGACAGGTGCGCGTTTTCATAGTTCCTCCTTCGAGTCGCCCTCCCGCCAGGATGGGTTTCAGATGAAAAACGTCAGGACTTTCGAATCCGAAAGTCGGCTGTTACCTAGCTTTGTTCAAATACAGTATTCTACAAGACGGACCTTGGTCCGAAATCGATACGCAAAAGTCCTGAATTTTATCGACAGCGTACTTCGGACGACCGCAGCGGCGGGATTTTTGCTGCCGGCAGATCCGGCGCCGCTACAGCGCAGTGTGCGTCGGCTGACATCAGGCTAGGGTCGAGGAAACCTAGCTGCTCGGCCATCGGTGAGATCATTCAAGGTGATTGAGGAACATTCCACATTTCGTGAAGTTGGGAGCGCAGGCGCGCTTTTGAGGTGCCAAAATGTTTGATGCCGGCGGGCTTTTGGGAGGAAGCCATGATCCGCGTCACGCCTGCATTTCGTGTTTCGCGCCGCCGCGCGTTGCAGTTTGGCCTGGGAGCAACGCTCGCTTCGGCCACCGGCCTTGCCCCGGTTTCCCGGGCCTATGCGCAGGATGAGGTCAAAGACGAAGACATTTTTTTCCGGTTCGCCCTCAATCTCGAATATATATGGAAGCCGAATATTACCTGCGCGGTACAACCGGAAAAGGGATCGAAGACTCGGATGCTGGCCCGAAGGCCGGCGCTGTCGTCGGCGGCAAACAGGTCAGCTTTGACACGCCTGCAATCGGCGAGTTCATGCGCCCATGGCGTCCAAAAAGCTAGTGAGTTCAATTGGCTCGCCCGAAAAGGGTCGAACTCCTGACCCCTAGATTCTGGTCTGAGAAGTCAAGATATAGGCGGTTCGAACGTGTCCCCTACTCCGTCAACGCTCCGGCTTCCCACCGCCAAGGCACATCATGGTTTAGGGGCTTGGCTTAGACGCTCGAAGTGAAGTACCCAGCCCATACCTATTCTATTCTGGAGTCTCCACGTTGATCGTAGCGGTCAAGGCCGCCGAGAATCCGAGATGGTCAATACCAGTGAAATGATGCAGGTTCTTCTGGACCACGTGGCAAGCAGGCCGCTGAGCAGACGTAGCTTCCTGGTTTCAGCATATGGACCCTCTTTGTAATACGAATTGAAAATTGCGCCCTCATGTTTCAGAACAGGTCGGTAGACCCGCGAGGATGATTTCGAATCCTGCGGGTCGCTCACGGTCCTCAAGGCGAGAATTCTAAGAGACGTTCAACAATGACCCAGCACGCAGAAAACGCTCGAATTCTCATGTACAGCCACGACACGTTCGGGCTCGGCCATTTGCAGCGCTGCCGGACTATCGCGCATTCGCTGGTCGAGGATTTCCGCGGACTTCAGGTGCTTATCATTTCGGGTGCGACTATCGCTGGCGCCTTCGACTACCGCGCCCGTGTCGACTTCGTGAAGATCCCCAGCGTCATCAAGCTGCGCAACGGCGAATACACCTCGCTGGAAAAGGACATCGATCTGCATGAGACGCTAAGGATGCGCCAGTCGATCATCCGCCATACAGCTGAGACCTTCCGGCCGGATATCTTCATCGTCGACAAGGAACCGCTCGGCCTGCGCGGTGAGATTGAGGACACGCTGTCCTACCTCAAGACGCGGGGCACCACGCTGGTGCTTGGCCTGCGCGAGGTGATGGATGCGCCGCATCTGCTCGAAGCAGAGTGGGCACGCAGAGACGTGATGCGCAAGATAGGCGTCTTTTACGACAAGGTCTGGGCCTATGGTCCGCCGGATTTCTACGATCCGCTGACGGGCTTGGATGTGCCCCCGGCTGTCAGGGCAAAGATGAGGTTCGTCGGTTTCCTGCAACGGAGCCTGCAGCGGAACGAGTTGCCCGGCCACCGACCCGAGGGCGACTATATCCTCGTTACTACCGGTGGCGGCGGTGACGGCGCCGATCTGATCCACGACGTCATCGATGCCTATCAGCAGGATCCGCAATTGCAGCATAGAGCCCTGATCGTGCTTGGGCCTTACATGCCGGCGCGCAAGCGCAACAAGCTGCTCAAGAAGGGGTCCAAGATCCCCTACATCAAGATCATCGAGTTCGACAACCGTATGGAAGACCTGATTGCCGGCGCCAAGGCGGTAGTGGCGATGGGCGGCTACAACACCTATTGCGAGATACTGTCTTTCGACAAGCCGGCGCTGATCGTGCCGCGCGTCGAGCCCCGCCGGGAACAACTGATCCGCGCACGGCGCGCAGCCGAACTCGGCCTCATCGAGATGCTTTTGCCTGAAGAAGCCGAGGATTCCCGGCGGTTTGCTGATGCACTGAAGGTGCTGCCGGACCGGCCCCGCCCATCGCAGAGCAATCCGCATCTGACGCTGGAAGGGCTGCCTCATATTTCCGAAATCGTCGCGGAACTGCTCGACCGGCGGGCCGGCCATCACCTTTCGGTCATTGAAGGAATGACCTGAGTTGCAACATCGCAAGATCGTCGTGGTTCTGAAGGGTTACCCGCGGCTGTCCGAAACCTTCATCGCGCAGGAACTGCTCGGTCTTGAGCGTGCGGGGTTCGACCTGATACTCGTCGCGCTCAGGCGGCCGACCGACGAAAAACGCCACCCCGTGCATGACGAGATCAAAGCGCCCGTCCATTATCTGCCGGAATATCTGCATGAAGAGCCGCTGCGCGTGCTTCGCTCGCTGTTTGCCTCTCTGCTGCGTCCGGGCTTCTGGCGCGCGCTCGGATCGCTGGCTGCCGATATGCCCCGCGACTTTACGCGCAATCGCGCGCGCCGCTTCGGGCAAGCGCTCGTGCTGTCGGCCGAATGGCCGGAAAACGCGGGCTGGCTGCATGCACATTTCGCGCACACGCCTGCATCGGTGACGCGCTATGCCAGCCAGCTTCGTGGCCTGCCCTGGACCTGCTCGGCCCATGCCAAGGACATCTGGACTTCGGCCGACTGGGATCTGGCCGGCAAGCTTTCCTCGGCGCGCTGGACGGTCACTTGCACGAAAACCGGCTTCGACCGTCTGAAAAAACTCGCTAACGGCAACTCGTCTGTGCATCTGAGCTATCATGGGCTCGACCTTGATCGCTTCGGCAGTTTCGGCGAGGCGCGAAAGCAGCATGACGGCTCGGCTCCGGACGAACCGGTTGTCGTTCTGAGTGTCGGGCGCGCCGTTGAAAAGAAAGGTTACGATACGTTGCTGGAGGCCCTTGCCCTGTTGCCCGGCGATTTGGCGTGGCGTTTCGAGCATATCGGCGGCGGCGAAGAACTGGAACGGTTCAAGTCGCTGGCGCAAAAGCTCGGCCTGGATGGTCGCGTCTCTTGGAAAGGCGCGCTTGCGCAGGAGGAGGTGCTTGAGCACTACCGCCGCGCCGACATCTTCGCCCTGGCCTGCAGGATCACCGCAAATGGCGACCGCGACGGTCTGCCGAACGTTCTGGTGGAGGCGGCTAGCCAGCGGCTTGCCTGCGTGTCGACCGATATTTCCGGCGTGCCGGAGCTTTTATCGTCGGATGAAACCGGGTTGCTGGTTCCGACGGAAAACCCGATTGCCCTGGCACAGGCGCTGGAGCGCCTGATCCGTGATCCCGTGCTCCGCGACCGCCTCGGCGACGCCGCAGAGCGGCGCGTGCGCGGCAATTTCGATCATATGGCAAGCATTGGACAGCTCAAGGAACTGTTCGAGCGGGAGTGGCGGGCCGCCGAATGAAGCGGCTGCGCGCTTTCTTCTATGTCCAGCACCTGCTCGGCATCGGCCATCTCGCGCGCGCCAGCCGCATTGCGGCGGCTCTGGTCGATGACGGGTTTGACGTTACCGTCGTGACCGGCGGAGCGCCGATCGCCGGGTTTCCGGGACTGGGTGTACAATCTGTAACCCTGCCACCTGTCACCTCCGGTGATGAAGGATTTTCGGGACTTGTCGACCTGCAAGGCAACCCGATCGACGATGATTTCAAGAAATGGCGTTCAGAGATGCTGCTGCAGGCATTCCGGGATTGCAGGCCTGATATCGTCATTGTCGAGGCGTTTCCATTTGGACGCCGGCAGATGCGTTTCGAACTCTTGCCGCTGATCGAGGCCATCGACGCGACGTCGCCCAGACCGCTGCTGGCGACGTCCGTCCGTGATATCCTCCAGGAGCGCGTCAAGCTGGGCCGAAACGAGGAAACGGTCGATCTCATCAACAGGCATTTCGATCTTGTTATGGTTCACGGCGATCCGGCTTTCGCAACCATCGACAAGACATTTCCACTGGCTGGGGCGATCAGGGCCGAGGTCACCTACACGGGGCTCGTTGCCGCGCCGCCATCGCCCGCGGCCTCCGAGCGCTTCGACGTTCTGGTGTCGGTTGGCGGCGGGGCTGCCGGAAAGAGCCTTGTCAGATCCACCATCGCAGCGGCGCGGAATGCCAACAACGCTTGGAAATGGTGTTTGATCACCGGCCCAAACCTGCCGAAAGACGAGTTTGACGCGATCGCACGCGATGCCACGCCGGGCCTGTCCATCTTCCGGTTCCGCGAGGATTTCGCCAGCCTGCTGACCGGCGCCCGCCTGTCAGTCTCGCAGGCGGGTTACAACACGGTCTGCGATGTCCTGCGCGCGGGCTGTCGCTCCCTGCTCGTCCCATTTGCAGCCGGCGGGGAAACCGAACAGACGGTTCGCGCCCTGATGCTCGAAGAACTCGGTCTTGCAACGGTGCTGATGGAAAAGGACCTGACGCCTGAAGGTTTGGCGCAAGCGGTCGAACAAGCGCTTGTGGAACCGACGCCATCCGCGCATCGTCTCGATCTGGAAGGCGCGCGTCGCTCCGCGCAAATCCTGCGCGAGCGGCATCGAACATGGTCCCTAAACGTGGGGCCCGGTTTCGGAAAAGTTCATGATTAAACAGACGATAGATCCTAGAGCGGTTCATCGTTCCACGCAGAACCGCTCTGTCTCTTTGTTTTGACGCAATTCCGGACGGAAAGCCGTTTCCACACTTTCCTGCAAATGCTCTAACGCGCGTCGCGTCTGGTGAGATTCGTGCGACGCGCTTCAAGTCCTGTTTTTATGCGTGTCGTTGTCCCAAAACCGCTACGCGCTTTTGGGCGAAATGCATTAAACAGTTCCAATCAGCATGAAGCGCGTATAATTTTTTGTCGGCAGTTCGCCGGAGAACCGCACCTCCCGTAGCGCCGCCATTTCCTCGAAGGCTGCAAGCGAAGCCACGCAGTTGATGTGCGTCGGCTCGCTGAAATAATCGTTCGATTGCAGCAGTACATTCGTGCCCGGCGGAAGCAGAGCAAGCCAGGCGCGCAGATCGGCTATGTGTTCGCAGCTCGTATTGATCATCAGATCGGGCCGCCCGGCCGCATAGTCGAGTGCGTACATATCTGCCGTCAGCGCCCGGAACCGGTCGCCGGCTTCCCGGTTGAGGGTCCGGGCGACCGGCGCGACTTCGGGATCGATGTCGATGCTATCGACCGCCGCGATGTCGAAGCGAGCGTCGTTGAAAAGCATTGCCGGCAATACGCCGTACCATCCACCCAGAACCCATATGCGCCCGAAGCGGCCGCCGCCGCTTTCGAACAGCCTGTCGAGCGCCCACATCTTGCAGGCGACCTGCTTGTGGTTGAAGGCGTTGGCGATATCGGCCTTCGGATGCTTGGCGACGACGCGCGCCAGCCCTGCCACGAGAGGGCAGTTGACATAAGCAGCAATTCCCCGCGTGAGGTCCAAGGCTTGCTCGTGCCAGTCCATGGCATTGCGTGGTTGCGTGACATCCATCATAATTCGTCTTGTATGTTGGGATTTTGGGCGACACAACGCAATCTTGCCTTCCGCAAGACTGTTTGATTCCGCGGACGTGATCATGCTGCAAGCCGCTTGGCTATTGCCCGGTGCCGGAGAGAGCCTGTTGCATCTGTCCGGATCATCGGCGTCCATCCGCCAGCACCAGCCGCGCAGCTGCGGCCTCGTGCTGCTCGGCTGTTCGCCAAAGCCCTACGAAAGCCGCGGACCGTTTGGCCAGCTGCTTTCTTCGCCGATCAACAATGCCCATGTCGTTGCCATCGACCATGCGCCGGAACTGGATCGCGCCGCCTCGCAGGTTCCTTGCATCGTTGAGCGCAGGACAAGGTCCGTGCACAGCAGCTTCGAACTTGTCGTTGGCGATGAAGAAATTGCCGATACGCCATTCGCCAGCAGGTGCTTTTACATCCTGCATCCTTCCAACTGAAGGGTCCACAGTCGCATATGGAAGCCAGCCTAGCCCGCTATATCTGGACGCACACCAAGAAGCAGCAGCTCTGGATATTGATGATCGTCGTGCTTTCGATGATCCCGTATTTCATGTCCTTCGACCTGCCGAAGCTGATCGTCAACGGACCGATCCAAGGTCGCGGCTTCGAGCAACCGGGCGCGACCCAGCCATTCATGAGGCTACATTATAACCTGCCGTTCATTGGAGAGGTCCAGTTCTTCTCCGGTTTTCAGCTCGACCGCGAGGAGACCCTGTTTGCCCTGAGCCTTGTGTTCCTCTTGCTAGTCGTCATCAACGGCCTGTTCAAATTCTACATCAACACCTACAAGGGCCGCCTCGGCGAACGCATGCTGCGGCGTATCCGCTTCGATCTGGTCGACCGTGTGCTGCGTTTTCCGCCGGTTTACTTCAAGCGGGTGAAATCCGCCGAAGTGGCGACCATGGTGAAGGACGAGGTGGAGCCGCTGGGCGGCTTCATCGGCGACGCCTTCCTGCAGCCGGTACTGCTCGGCGGCCAAGCGCTGACGGCCATGCTGTTCATCATGATCCAGAACGTCTGGCTCGGAATGATAGCGGTCGTGATCGTGGCGATCCAGATCGTGCTCATCCCGCGAATGCGGCGGCGGCTGATCGTGCTCGGGCGCCAACGGCAGTTGACGGCGCGCGCGCTTTCGGGCCGGGTTGGCGAAATCGTCGACGGCATCGGCGCGGTTCACGTCCACGATACATCAAACTACGAGCGCGCCGACATAGCTGCCCGGCTCGGGCTCATCTTCAAGATCCGCTTCGATCTTTACCAATGGAAATTCATGGTGAAGTTCCTCAACAATTTTCTCGCGCAGCTCACGCCCTTTCTGTTCTACATGATCGGCGGGTATCTGGTCCTCCAGGGGCGGCTGGACGTCGGCCAGCTCGTGGCCGTGATCGGCGCCTACAAGGACCTGCCCGGACCGATGAAGGAACTGATCGACTGGGATCAGGATCGGCAGGATGTCCAGGTCAAATATCAACAGGTCGTTGAACAGTTCACCGTCGAAGGTCTCATCGCGCCGAAAATCGGGGTATTGACGATCGACGATCCCGATCCGATGACCAAGCCGCTGTCGGCGATCAATCTGTCCGTAGCGGACGATGGCGGTGCAATGCTCCTCAACCGTATCTCCCTCCAGGTCAAGCCGGGTGAGACGGTGGCACTGGTCAGTACCGCAACAGGTGGAGCGGAGGCGCTTGCAGAAGCCTTCGCGCGGCTGAACTGGCCGGACAGCGGAAGGGTCGCTTCGGGCACCGACGACCTGCTTGAACTCCCCGAAGCAGTAACCGGCCGGCGCATGTCGTATGCCTCGTCGGATGTTTTCCTGTTCCAGGCAAGCCTCCGCGACAACCTGCTCTACGGGTTGAAGCATGCGCCGCTGACATCGGTGCCTTATGACGGTGCTGCGGCAGATCAGCACCGCTGGAACATTCACGAGGCGCGCCGGTCGGGCAATCCGGATCTTGATATCCACAGCGACTGGATCAACTATGCTTCCGCTGGCGCTACCGGCCCGCACGACCTCTTTGAAGCCGTGCGCCGGGTGCTCGACGCGGTTGTTCTGTCGCGTGACATTCTGGATCTCGGCTTGCGCTCTTCGGCCGACCTCACGCGTCACACGGAGCTTGCCAGGCGGATCGTCGAACTGCGTGCGGCGCTGCGGACCCGGCTGGAACAAGAGGGGCTGAGCGGACTGGTGGTTCCTTTCGAACCGGGCGCCTACAACAAGGAAGCAACGATCGGCCAAAACCTGCTCTTCGGCGCTGCCGCCGGCCCCGAACTGGCCGATAGGGCCCTGGCGGCCAATCCCTATTTTGCTTCCGTGCTGAGGCAAGCCGGCCTCGACCGCACGCTCTACGAAATGGGCTTGGAGATCGCCAAACAGGCGATCGAGCTGTTTGCCGACCTGCCGCCCGATCACCAGTTCTTCCAGCAGCTCGCCTTCATGAGCGCGGAGGAGATACCCGCCTACGAAACCTTGCTGCAACGGCTCAAGAACCGTCCCTACGAGGCGGTTTCGGAGAACGATCGCGCCATGATCGTCACCTTGAGCTTTGCCTACATCGAGCCCCGGCACCGCTTCGGCCTGCTGAGCGACGAGCTGATGAGCAAGATCGTCGCTGCACGCAACCGGTTCTATGAAGACCTGCCGCCCGAGCTGCACAATGCGGTCGAACGGTATGATCCTGCCAAATACATTGCCGCGGCCACCGTCATGGATAATGTCCTGTTCGGGCGTGTGGGCAACAATCATCCCGACGCGCCCGACCGCATACGCTCCATCGTCTATGACATTCTTGACGAACTGGGGCTTTATGGCGAACTTCTGGATGTCGGCCTGGACTTCAACGTCGGCTCCGGCGGCAGGCGGCTGACCGGTGGACAGCGACAGAAGCTCGATGTTGCCCGGGCCTTGCTCAAGCGTCCCGATTTTCTCATTCTCAACCGGCCGCTGTCGGCGCTAGACCAGCGCATGCAGGATAAGGTGCTGCGAAATGTGCTCGAGGAAGCCAGGCGCGACGGCCATTCGCCGGCAATTGTGTGGGTCGTGACGAATCCGGCAATGGCGATGATGTTCGATCGCGTTATCGTCTTCGACTCGGGTCAATTGGCGGAAGACGGAACACACGAGACACTTTTGGCAGGGAACGGTATCTTCAAGGAACTGTTGTCATAGAGCAACGGACATTCAAATGGGATCATTCTGCCGGTGCACGATATCGGGCTCGCCACCTTTCGCGTGGTTTGTCTCGCCATCCCGGAAAGAGAATTGATTCCATCTGGGCGTCCGTTGCTCTAGTCTGGCAAACGCGAATTTTGGAAGGTTTGCGACAATGCTGCTCAAGGATGAAGTTGGAATGCTGCAACGCGTTCCCTTGTTCTCTGCCATCGAGCCGACAAAGCTCAAGCTGCTTGCGTTCACATCCGATCGTGTGAGCTACAGCGCCGGCCAGATCCTTTTCCGGCAGGGCGACGAGGGAGACGCCGCCTATGTCATCCTTTCAGGCAGGGCGGATATTCTTGTCGATTCCGACAGCGGACCGATAAAAGTTGCCGAACTGGAGCCAAATTCGATCGTTGGCGAGATCGCCATATTGTGCAACAGCTCCCGCACTGCCACCGTCAGAGCGGCAAGTCCGCTGGAAGCCCTGAGAATCCGCAAGGATCATTTCCTGAGGCTTATGAGGGAGTTCCCGGAAATGACCATCGAGATATTGCGGGTTCTTGCCGATCGCCTAAGCCATACGACCGCGGATCTGATCGACGCACGAAGCGCCAAATAACGAAGGACGTGCGCTCGATCCTCGCCGTCGTGACGGCACTGTCCTCTCGCTGAGAAGATCACCCGGAGAAAGCCTGTCTCGCCTAGCAGCAGTTGTTTGGATATGATGGGCGAAGGGGTAGCATGGACGACAACGTTTTCCTGGTCAGGTTTTGGGGTGTCCGCGGCAGCATTTCGGTATCAGGGCCAGAATTCTCTCGCTATGGCGGCAACTCAATCTGCGTCGAGATGCGATGCGGTAAGCATACGCTTCTGTTCGACGCAGGCTCTGGCCTACGGCCTGCCGGCGCGGCGCTTCAGGCGTTGGGCGTGACCGATTTCGACCTGCTTTTCACCCATTGCCATTACGATCACATCATCGGGCTGCCGTCTTTTGCGCCGATCTATGACCGGGGCGCCAAGGTTACGCTTTGGTCCGGGCATCTTGCAGGACACATGACGACCCGGCAGATGGTCGATGAGTTCATGCGGCCGCCGTGGTTTCCGGTGAAACTGGAGGCCTGCAAGGCAAGCCTCGACTATCGCGATTTCGTATCCGGAGACGTGCTTCGCCCGCGCGAAGGGGTGGTGGTCCGAACCGGCAGTCTTATGCATCCGGGCGGCTGCATAGGCTACCGGGTCGAATGGGGCGGCGGCGTCGTGGCGGTGATCACAGACACTGAGCACGAGCCGGACAAACTCGATCAGGCGGTGCTCGGCCTGATCGAAGATGCCGACCTCGTCATTTACGATTGCACCTACACCGAGGAGGAAATGGAACGCCGCCGCGGTTACGGGCACTCGACTTGGCAACAGGGCGTCAAGCTCTGTGAGGCGGCCGGTGCGCGGAGGCTTGCGCTGTTTCACCACGATCCGACACGCACCGACAAGGAACTGGACAAGATCCAGAAACTGGCCAAGGACAGGTTTACCGGCGCTTTTGCCGCGCGGGATGGCCAGACGCTCAAACTTCCAGTCTCATTGCGCAAAAGGCGCTGAGCTATTTTCCTCTATCTCTTTGTTTTGACGCAATTCCGGACGGAAACCGTTCATACTTTCCTGGAATTGTTCTACCGGCGCTGCGCCCGATCAATGTCCTGATCGGAAGCCATGCGCAGGCTTCAGTCTGTGCGGTGACTGTGAACAGCCGTTCGAGGAAGAGCCAGGCCGATTCATCATGTACGAGATGGTGGGTGAGCAGGCCCACCGGTTCGCCCCCATCGAATGCATGCTGCAATTGCGCGATGATAGCCTGAACCAATAGGCCATGATCGCGGCAGCCGCGCGTGCCATGCCAATCCATGATGTCGACATTGCTGTTGATGACCGCAAGTGAAGCCGGCCTTGGCGGCCCATAGACCGACAATGCCGAAAATCCTATCGATCCAAGGTCGGATACCAAGCCGGCGTCGATCCTGTTCCAGGGTGGCACCAGCATCGGAACGGCACGTGCGCCGTGCAGGCCGGTTACGTGCGCCAGCCCGCGAGCCAGATCATCGAGCACCGCCTCGCGTGGCCGATGCGCGCCGAGCTCCTGCTTCTTCTGGCCCTCGGGCGCATGATTTCGGTGCGCCCAGCCATGGATGGCGACCGTGGCATGCGGCGCCTCGTCAAGCCGAACGACAAGCTTCTCGTCAGTCAGGGCGGGAATGACGGCCAGAGTCACCGGAACCGCGAATTCACCGGTGAGGTCGAGCAACCGATCAAGCGCAGGCGTCGGATCCACGGCGTCATCGTCGCGCAGCCAGAACTCTGCCTTACGGTCCGCCCGCTGCCGGCTCGCCAGTTCCTCCACCAAGGGTTGCCAGATTTGATCGGATGTCATGAGACCGGGATCTTCGCAAGAAGTTCGGCCAGACGCGCCGCTGCAGCACCGAGAGAACGTTCTTCGAGGATGAAACGTCTGGCTTCTGCGGCCATGATGGATCTTTCGTCGTTACGGGCCAGAAGCCTTTCAATGGCAGAAGCGAACGCCGCCACATCGTCCGGCGGGGTGAGAAACCCGGCCTGGCCATTCCGGACGACCTCCGGCACGCCGGCGACGTCCTGAGCCACAACCGGAAGGCCGGCGGCCTGTGCTTCAAGATAGGCAACGCCATAGGCCTCGCCGAAACCCGGCCAGACGTAAATTCCCCCACTGTAGAGGACATCCGGCACGGCGGCTGGCTCAATCGCGCCAAGCCATTCGATACGCTCGGCGGGCAAGCCGGCGAATTGCGCTTTGATCTCCTCGCGGGCAGGTCCGTCCCCGACGACCGACATGGTCCAGGGCAGGTGACCGATCGAACCGAGCGCCTGCGCCAGCATGCGATAGCTTTCGACTTTGTCGCCCGGGCGCATCATGGCGACGGTAACGAGGCGCGTCGGACAACCCCGTGCCGGCGTTTCCCGGAATAGCGAGGTGTCGATGAAGGGCGAAAGCATGCCGAAAGCGGCGTCGGGTACCGCATCTGCCAGTCCCTGACGATCCCTTTGCGTGAAGCAGATGTTCAGCACCGCCTGTTCGACGGCTCGCGCCACCAACGCTTGCGTATCGGCCCACAAACCGGTGTTGCGCCGCCTCGAATGGGAGGCTTCCGCTGTCACATAGGGGACACCAAAGGCCAACGCCAGTTCGGGCCCGATCAGGTCGGGCGCCTTGTAATAGGGATGATAGGTGAACCACAGATCGGGCTTGCCGTCACGATCCCAAAGCCTTGCCAGCCGCGCGGCTTCCTCCCGGGCCTCGATCTTGAGCGCATCGAAACTTTTCCAATCCGGTTCGCGTAGATAGAAGCGCAATTCGGATGCCAGTTCGACGCTATGTCCTCCATGCTCCAGCGCCTTGACCAGCATCCGTGCCATCTGGCGGTCGCCGGAGGCAACGGGATGATTGGGCGACTTCAGCGGCGCATAGAAGGCAATTCGCATCGCCGGACCCTATCATCGGAAAGCCTGCGCAAGTCAATTTCGAAGCATGATCGACTTCACCCTCAAGCACTGGAATGTGCTATCTGATGCTCATGGAAACAGCTGCCGCGTCCGATCCGTTTGTTGCTTCTCTGCCGGTCTTCGCAAAGTTTGAAAGCGTTGCCGATATTGATAACTATCGGCCTCTCCCCGATGGCTGGGCGCTGGCCACCGCAGACATCGTCGGCTCGACCAAGGCGATCGAGGCGGGGCGCTATAAAACCGTCAATATGGCCGGTGCCAGCGTCATTTCGGCGCTGCTCAATGCGCTGGGTAGGCAAGATCTTCCCTTTGTCTTCGGCGGCGACGGCGCGCTCGTGGCGTTTCCCGGCTCGGCGCTGGAGATCACCCGCAACGCGCTGGCGGCTGTCCAGAGATGGGTGGCGGACGAACTGGATCTGACCTTGCGTGCCGCAATCGTGCCGATAAAGGATATAAGAGCGCAAGGCCTCGACGTTCGCGTGGCGAGGTTCCAGGCCTCCGATGCGGTCTTCTATGCCATGTTCGCCGGAGGTGGCGGCAGTTGGGCGGAAGCCGAGATGAAAGCGGGGCGCTACCGCATCGATCCTGCGCCGGCCGGCGCGCGGCCGGACCTGACCGGCCTCTCGTGCCGCTGGAACCCGATCGAAGCCCGGCATGGCGAAATCGTCTCGATCATAGCCATACCGGGGGCGTCGCGCGACTTGCGCGGTTTTCAGTTTCTGGTTTCCGACATCATCGCCCTTGCCGGCAGGCAGGAACGCGATGGCCACCCGGTGCCGGTGAACGGGCCGGACTACAGTTTGCTGCCCGCCGGCCTCGATATCGAGGCGCGGGCCACGGCGCCGGCAGGACGGCGATGGCTGTCGAAGCTGTGGATAGTGTTCCTGATGACGCTTACGGCTGTTACGGATAGATATGGCTGGACGATCGGCAGATTCGATCCGAAGATCTACAAACGCGAAGTGGCCAGCAATTCGGATTTCCGGAAGTTCGACGATGGCTTAAAGATGACCATCGACGTTGACGCGGATGTGTTGCAACGGATCGAGAACCGGCTGAAACAGGCGGAAGAGGCGGGCATCTGCAACTATGGCCTGCACCGCCAGAAATCGGCCTTGATGACATGCCTCGTCGCATCGCCGCTGCAGCGCGATCACGTTCATTTCATCGATGGCGCCGCCGGCGGCTATGCGATGGCTGCCGCAAGCCTTAAGGCGAAGGTGCCGGTCTGACGGCTTGCGGACATCGATTTTCCGCAATATGCCTCGGGGCTCTTGTGAGCGGTGAGCCTCACCATGGAAGCGGACGGCCTGTCCGAATTGACGGGAAGCAGATTTTTGGACGCCTCACGATCGACATATGACCGTCTTCTGAACCGGATTTCGACGCGTGCCGCGCAAGTCGGCGTGATCGGACTGGGCTATGTCGGGTTGCCGCTGGCGGTTGCGATCGCACGCGCCGGCTTCCCTGTTTGCGGCTTCGACATCGAAGCCCAAAAGGTCGAGAGCCTGAACAACGGACAATCCTACATCGAGGCGGTGACGTCGACAGCCCTTGCCGGCCAGGTGGCGAGCGGACGGTTCCGCGCCACTGCGGATTTTGCCGAACTGGCCGTCTGCGATGTCATCATCATCTGCGTTCCGACACCACTGACGAAACACCGCGAGCCGGATCTCTCCTTTGTCAGGAACACCGCCGGCACCATCGCGAAGCATCTGCGTCTCGGCCAGCTGATCGTGCTGGAATCGACCACCTATCCCGGCACCACCGACGACGTGATCAAGCCCATCCTGGAAAAAATCGGCTTGCAGTCGAGGATAGACTTCTTCCTCGGCTTCTCGCCCGAACGCGAGGATCCCGGCAACCGCAGCTTTGAAGTCGCGACGATCCCCAAGGTCGTGGCAGGTGACGGCATTGAAGCGGCGACGCTCGTGCAGGCTTTCTACCATGGCGTGGTCAAGACCGTCGTTCCGGTTTCCACCACGGCGACCGCCGAGGCGGTCAAGCTGACGGAAAACATCTTCCGCTCGGTCAACATAGCCCTCGTCAACGAGTTGAAGATCGTGCTCGGTGCGATGGGAATCGACATCTGGGAGGTGATCGAGGCGGCAAAGACCAAGCCCTTCGGCTACATGCCGTTCTATCCTGGCCCTGGACTTGGCGGGCACTGCGTTCCGATCGATCCCTTCTACCTGACGTGGAAGGCTCGCGAATACGAACTGCCGACCCGCTTCATCGAGCTGGCGGCAGAGATCAACACGGCCATGCCGCGTCATGTGGTCGATGAACTGGCGAAGGCGCTGGACCGGCGCTGCGGCAAGGCGCTCAGCCGCTCGCGCATTCTCATCATCGGGCTCGCCTATAAGAAGAATGTGCCCGACATCCGCGAAAGCCCCTCATTGCGGCTCATTGAACTCATCGAGGAATGGGGCGGCAAGGCGGAATTCCACGATCCGCATGTTACCGAAATCCCGGCCACACGGGAGCATATGGCGATCAAGGGGCGTCGCTCGGTCGAATTGACCGATGTGGCCTTGAAGGATTTCGACGCTGTCGTCGTTGCAACCGACCACGACGCGATCGACTATCAGGCGATCGCGGATCACGCTCTACTGATCGTCGACACACGCAATATTTTTGGCCGCCTCGGGCTAGCCCGAGAGACGGTGGTGAAGGCCTGACGGCGTCCGAGCCGGCGAATTTGTGCAAGGAGATTTCGAGATAGCATGAGCACAGCGCAAGCAGAAATTTCTGCCATTCTCATGGATAAGGTTGCCGATTGGCTGACCCAATCGGCGTTGGCGGGCGACGACCTGGAAACATTGGTAAGGGGCTTTTGTGAACGGCTGGCTGCTGCCGGCCTGCCGTTGAAGCGGGTGCATTTGAGCTTTTCGATGCTTCATCCGCTTTATGACGCGCTCGGCTTCACCTGGCTCCGCGGCCAGGGCCTGGAAGTGGAAGGCTTCCGCAAGGAGAACGGCGTTCATTCCGACAGATTCCTGACCAGCCCATACTACCATCTGCTCAGCCACAAGCTCGACCATCTGCGGCGCCGGCTCGACCCGTCGGTGTCGTCGGAATTTCCTGTTTTCGATGACCTCAAGCTGATGGGCGTCACCGATTACATGGCTTTCGTCCATCCCTTCAGCGGCAACACCAGTCAGGGCATGATCGGGTCTTGGTCCACCGACAGTGCTGCAGGCTTCAGCGACAGCATGATTTCGGCGCTGCTGCGCATCCAGAACCATCTCGCTATCGCAACCAAGATGGCGGTGCTCACCAAGCTTGCCGACAACATGATGACCACTTATCTCGGCGGCGACGCCGGCAGGCGCGTGCTCGACGGCCAGATCAAGCGCGGCGAGGGTGATACAATCCGGGCGGCACTGGTCATGGGCGACATGCGCGGGTCGTCAAGACTTGCCGAAACCTCCGGCCGCGAAGTCTATATCGATACGCTGAACCAGTTTTTCGACGCCGCTGCTGCACCTTTCAATCGCAAGGGCGGGCAGATCATGAGTTTCATAGGTGATGGCTTCATTGCCGTCTACCCTTGCGCAAGGCACCGTTCACAGTCCGAGATCGCCTGCCAGGCTGCTCTTGCAGCAGCGCACAAGGCCACCGCGCGCATGATGGATCTCAATCTGCGCAGAAAGCAGCAGGGATTGAGCGACATAAACTATGGTATCGGCCTGCATGTCGGCAATGTGATGTTCGGCAATGTCGGGCTTACCGACCGGCTCACATTCTCTGTCTTCGGCTCGGCTGTAAACGAGGTCCAGCGCCTCCAGACCCTGACCAAGAAATATCCGCACAGCGTTCTCGCCAGCAAAGATTTCGCCAGCTATTGCGGCGCCAACAACTGGCTGGCGCTCGGCATGGAGGAACTGGCGGGCATCAGGCAGAAGCTAACGGTGCTTTCACCCGATTTGTCGGGTACTCTCTCGCTCGACGAAGACGGTGCGCTGGAGCCGATTTACGACCGAATATCGGACGCCGAGCAGGTCATGCTGCTTCATCGCAATGCCGCGCGGCCGTCCGCGGGCGACCCGAGGAAGCTCCAGTAACCGCCACGATCTGATCCGAACGCGTTTGGTAACAGTCCGGTCGCCGGTTCCGCCAGGGAACTGGCGACTGTTCGAATCCAAGTTGCTCTAGGCTGGCAATGCGATAGTCTCGCCTTCTGGACCTGCCAGAGTGGGGGCTGGTGTGAGAATGAATTTGGGCGTTGATCTGCTGCGGATCGAGGATGTTGGCATCTCTTTTGCCATTATAGGGGGACCGTTGCATGCCGTCAGGCGTGCAAATCTTCGCGTCCTGCCCGGCAAGGTTACCGCGCTTGTGGGCGAGTCCGGTTCCGGAAAATCGGTTCTCAGCCAGGCAGTGATGGGCATTTTGCCGAACACAGCCCATGTTCGCGGCCGTATCCTGTTTTCCGATCCTGAAAAGCCCGGCACGACGCAGGATATCCTGCAGATGCCGCGTGACGGACTCGAAATCCGGGCGTTGAGAGGCAGCCGCATCGGCAAAATATTTCAGGAGCCGATGACATCACTGTCGCCGCTGCATACGATCGGCAATCAGGTGAGCGAATCCCTGCAGATTCATACGCCCATGGCTTGGGTGGAGCGCAAGGCGCGGACCGAGGAAATGCTCGGACTTGTCGGCTTTCCCAACCCCAAGCGCGCCTATGACATGTATCCCTTTGAACTTTCGGGAGGATTGCGTCAACGCGCCATGATCGCCATGGCGCTTATCTGCCGGCCCGCGCTGTTGATCGCCGACGAGCCGACGACGGCGTTGGACGTCACCATCCAGGCGCAAATCCTGCAATTGCTGCGCGAGCTTCAGACGAAGCTGAACATGGCGATGCTGCTGATCACGCACGACCTTGGCGTAGTCGCCAACGTCGCCGACGAGGTGGTGGTCATGTACCATGGCGAGATCATGGAAGCGGGACCTGTGGAGGCGATATTCCGCCGGCCGGGCCACCCTTACCTGAAGGGCCTGATGGCAGCCGTTCCGCATTTCGACCTGAAGCCCGGCGAAAGGCTAAAGGCGCTCCGCGAGGTGCCGGTGAATGTCGGGAACCTGCTCGGCAAGCAGACGGCGCCGGCATCGAAGGGGCCGGACGACATCCTGCTGTCGGTCAGGGATCTGACAAAGACCTTCACGATCCGCAAGTCCGGATGGTTCGGCGGAGATCATCAAACCTCTGTTCGCGCCGTGGACGGCGTGAGCTTTGATATCAGGCGGGGTGAGTGCCTGGGTCTTGTCGGCGAAAGCGGCTCCGGCAAAACCACCGTCAGCAAGATCCTCATGCGGGCTGTCACCCCTAGCGGCGGCTCTGTGATCTTCAATGGCCGCGATGGTCCGATCGACGTCTTGGAAGCCGAGGGAGACGCCCTGCGCATGCTGCGCGCGAAAATCCAGATGGTCTTCCAGGATCCGGTTTCGTCGCTTTCACCCCGCATGACGGTGGAGAACATTTTGAGCGAGCCGCTGGAAATCCATCGACGTGGCAATGCCGCGTCCCGACTCGCCACGGTCAAGAGCCTGATGCAGGCAATCGGGCTCGACCCGCGCTTCATAAAGCGTTATCCGCATAGTTTCTCCGGCGGGCAGCGTCAGCGTATCGGCATCGCGCGCGCGTTGGCGTTGGGGCCTGAACTCCTGATCTGCGACGAGCCGGTTTCGGCACTCGATGTCTCTGTCCAGGCGCAGATCCTGAACCTTCTGAAGGACCTGCAGAAGGAACTGGGCCTGACCTACCTGTTCATATCCCACAACCTGGCGGTGGTGGACTACATGGCAGACCGCATCGCGGTGATGTGCGGCGGGCGTATCGTCGAGCTCGCGCCGCGCGAAATTCTGCTTAGGAAACCGGTCCACCCCTACACGCGCTCACTGGTCGCCGCAGTACCTTTCCCCGATCTCGACAGGCCGATGGATTTCAAGACGCTGAAACTCAGCGGCGCTTCCGACACCAGCGCATGGGGACCGCAATTCCGCGACGAGGGCGACGAGGACATGCTGTCGCCGCTCGATCTTGGCGGCGGCCACCTCGTGCTGGCCCGAAGTTCGGCCGATGTCAGCGAGCTACGCCATTGATCAGCCGGCGCACCGTCCTTGGACTCATGGCTTCGGCATTTCTGCCGGGCACGTTGCGCGCCGGCGATCTGGAGCCGGAATTTCTTGAGCCGCAGCTGAAGGCCAGAGCGCTGCCGGCACTCGCCGAACGCCTGCCCAAGCGCCCGCGCGCGTTGAATCTCGCTGCGATGGGCCGGCAGCCCGGCCAATATGGCGGCACGCTGCGCACGATCATCGGCAGCCAGAAAGATATCCGGATGATGACGATCTACGGGTACGCTCGCCTGGTCGGCTATGACGAAAAGCTTAACCTGCAAGCCGACATTCTCGAAAGTTTCGATGTAGCGGATGATCGTGTCTTCACTTTCAAGATACGAGAAGGACATAAATGGTCTGACGGTAGCCTGCTGACGTCGGAGGATTTTCGCTATTGCTGGGAAGATGTCTGGCTGAACGATGAGCTTTCGCAAGGCGGGCTTGCCCCGGCCCTGCTGGCGGACGGCAAGCCGCCACGCTTCGAGATCGTCGATCCGTTGACGGTCCGCTATAGTTGGGATGCGCCCAATCCCGACTTCCTGCCCAAGCTCGCCGCTGCTTCGCCCCTATCGCTTGTTCTGCCGGCCGCCTATCTCAAGCAGTTCCACAAGAAATACCAGGATCCATTCCGGCTCGCCGGCCTAATGAAGGAGAACCGGGCCCAGAAATGGACGCTCTTGCATATCCGCATGTCGCGGCAGTATCGCCCGGAGAACCCGGAACTGCCGACGCTCGATCCCTGGCAGAACCGGACCAAGCCGCCGGCTGAGCAGTTCGTCTTCGAGCGGAACCCGTTCTTTCATCGAATAGACGAGAATGGCCGGCAACTGCCCTATGTCGACCGGATTGTCATGAATGTCAGCTCGTCGGCGATCATTTCCGCCAAGACCGGTGCGGGCGAGAGCGACCTGCAAGGCATGGGAATTGACTTCACCGATTACTCCTTCCTGAAGGATGCGGAGAAGCGCTACCCGGTGAAGATGCATCTCTGGAAACGCACACAAGGTTCGCGGCTGGCGCTGCTGCCCAATCTGAATTGTGCCGACCAGGTGTGGCGTGGCCTTTTTCGTGACGTGCGCGTGCGCCGCGCACTTTCGCTCGCTGTGGACAGGCGCGAGATCAATTTGGCTGTGTTCTACGGATTGGCGCAGGAAAGTGCCGATACGGTCCTGCCGGAGAGCCCGCTCTACCGGCCGGAATTCGCGAAAGCCTGGGTCGCCCATGATCCCGACCAGGCCAATGCCCTGCTCGACGAGGTCGGGCTTCAGGCGCGTGACGATGACGGCCTGCGGATACTTCCCGACGGACGCTCGGCGCAGCTCGTAGTGGAAACGGCCGGCGAAAGCACGCTGGAAACCGACGCGCTCGAGCTCATCACCGATCACTGGCGCAAGATCGGCATCGCCCTGTTCATCCGGACTTCGCAGCGCGACATCTTCCGCAGCCGCGCGCTTGGTGGCCAGATCATGATGTCGATGTGGTCGGGCATCGACAATGGCGTGCCGACCGCCGACATGAACCCCTACCAACTGGCCCCAACCGTCGATGACCAGCTGCAATGGCCGCTCTGGGGTGCTCACTACTTGTCCCGTGGCAAGGTCGGCGAAGCGCCCGATCTTCCGCCCGTGGTCGAGTTGATGGCTTTACTCAGGCGCTGGAACGCATCGACCGAAGCCACGGAGCGCGCCGAGATCTGGAATTCAATGCTGTCGATCTATACCGATCAGGTGTTTTCGATCGGCACGGTAAACGGAACGCATCAGCCGGTTCTGGCATCCTCGCGGCTGCGCAATCTGCCTGACAAGGCGCTCTACGGCTACGACCCGACCGCCTATTTCGGTGTCTATATGCCGGATACATTCTGGCTTGGAGAGTCCTGAGCGTGCTTCGATATTTTGTCTGGCGCATCGCCGTGATGGTTCCAACGCTGCTGGTCATATCGGCACTGGTGTTCACGATCATCGAACTTCCCCCAGGCGACTATTTCGACAGCTATGTTGCCGAGCTTCGGGCTCAGGGCGAAGCGGTGGATTCCGATCGCATCGAGATGATGCGCAAGGAATATGGTTTCGACAAGCCACCGGTCATTCGCTACTTCTACTGGGTCGGCGGGATGCTGCACGGCGATTTCGGCTATTCCTTCGAATATGAGCTGCCGGTTCGCGACGTCGTCGGGGACCGAATGTGGCTGACGGTGCTGGTTTCCTTCGTCACGATCATCTTTACCTGGCTCATCGCCTTTCCGATCGGCATGTACTCCGCCACGCATCAATACAGCTGGGGCGACTACGGCCTGACTTTCTTCGGCCTTCTCGGCCTTGCGATTCCGAACTTCATGCTGGCGCTGATCCTGATGTATTTCGCCAACATCTGGTTCGGCACGTCTATCGGCCATCTCATGGACCAGCAATATCTCGGCGAGCCGATGAGCTGGGCCAAGGCGAAGTCGATCCTCGCCCATCTCTGGATTCCGGTCTTGATCATCGGCACCGGGGGCACGGCAAGCATGATCCGGCGGCTGCGCGCCAATCTGCTCGATGAGCTACATAAGCAATATGTCGTGACCGCGCGGGCCAAAGGCCTTCATCCCTTCAGGGCGCTGGTCAAATATCCGCTGCGCATGGCGCTCAATTTCTTCATTTCAGATATCGGCTCTATCCTGCCGGCCATCATCTCCGGCGCCGAAATCACGGCAATCGTGCTGTCTTTGGAGACGACCGGGCCGATGCTGATCAAGGCGCTGCAAAGCCAGGACATGTATCTGGCAGGGTCGTTCCTGATGTTCCTCGCCTTCCTGACGGTCATCGGCGTCCTGATTTCCGACTTGGCGCTGGCGCTACTTGATCCGCGAATTCGTTTGCAAGGCGGCAGCACCAAATGAACACGCAATCGCCGCTGCCCGCTCCGGGCGCCCCGCTGCAACACTACGTTTCCATTGCGCCCTTTGACCTGGAGTCGGTCGAGGCGATGACGCCGGAGCAGTCGAAGGTCTTTCAGGCGTCGCAGCTGCGGCTGATGTGGTGGAAATTCCGTCGGCACCGGCTTGCCCTTGTATCCGGCATATTCCTGGCAGCGCTCTATTTCGGGATACTGATCTGCGAGTTCCTGGCGCCCTACGATCTGCACACGCGCAACATGGACTACATCTATTCGCCGCCGCAGCGAGTGCACCTGTTCCACAACGGCCAGTTCGTCGGGCCGTTCGTCTATGGCCGCCAGATGACGCTGGATATGGACACGCTCAAGCGGAACTACGTCGAGAAACAGGATGATGTTCAGCGGATCCGTTTCTTCTGCAAGGGCGACAGTTACCGGTTCTGGGGCCTTATCGAAGGTGACAGGCATTTTGTCTGCCCCGCCGAAAACGGCCAGCTCTTTCTGGCCGGCACTGACAGGCTGGGGCGCGATGTGCTCTCGCGCATCATCTATGGCGCACGCATTTCACTGACAATCGGCCTCGTCGGCATCAGTTTCAGCTTCCTGCTCGGCATTGTCATCGGCGGACTGGCCGGCTATCACGGCGGTATCTTCGACCTGATCGTCCAACGGATAATCGAAGTTCTGCAATCGATCCCCAGCATTCCGCTATGGCTGGCTCTGGCGGCGATTATGCCGATAACCTGGAGTCCGATCCTGATCTATTTCGGCATCACCGTCATCCTCGGGCTGCTCGACTGGACCGGACTGGCGCGGGCCGTGCGTTCAAAGCTTCTGGCCTTGCGCGAGGAGGATTACGTTCTGGCCGCGCAATTGATGGGCGCCAGAAGCAGCCGCATCATCGGGCGGCATCTCATTCCCGGCTTCATGTCGCATCTGATCGCGACGGCGACGATCTCCATACCTGGCATGATCCTGGGCGAGACGGCGCTGAGCTTCCTCGGGCTCGGGCTGAGGGCACCGATAACCAGCTGGGGCATCCTGCTCACCGAGGCGCGCAGCGTCAGCGTGATCGCGTTCTATCCATGGCTGCTTTTGCCGATGCTCCCCGTCGTTCTCGTCATCTTGGCGTTCAACTTCCTCGGCGACGGGTTGCGGGACGCCGCGGACCCCTACAAGTGACAGCGCTATTCCGCCGCGCGCAGTGCCGCCGACTCCACCCGTATGATCCTTGTCGGCAACTGTTCGCTTGTTGCAGTGTTCATCGTCCGCCTCTACACGCGGCAAGACTCGATCGGGGTTTAACACGTCGGCCTCGGGTTTCAGCCGCGAAACGCTCTGGTCGGGGGCAGTTGATTTCGTGAACTGGTTCTGGACATACAATCGCACATGAGTCGCCTTGACAGTTTCATCCGGAGGATGACCGCACAGCGCGACATACTTGATCATGTCTGCGCCGAGGTGGCAAAGATGGAGGGGCCCGTGCTCGAGCTCGGCCTCGGCAATGGCCGGACGTTCCACCATCTGCGCGAGCGCCTGCCCGGACGCCGGATCGTAGCGTTCGACCGCGCACTTGCCGCACACGCCAGCTCAATTCCCGAAGCTGAAAACCTCGTGCTCGGCGAAATACGCGAGACGGCGAGCAGGTTCATTGGCATCGACGCCGCTCTTGTTCATGCCGACATCGGCACCGGCTATGAAGATCGCGATGCAGTGACCTCTACCTGGCTTCCCGATCTGACCGCGCGCCTGCTTCGCGTCGGCGGCATCGCGGTCAGCGGCACGCCGCTCGATCACCCGCAGTTGCAACGCCTCCCGCCGCCACCTTCGGTTCCCGCCGATCGTTATTTTATCTGTAGGCGCGTGTGAGGGGCCGGGACGAGCCAAATCTTCAGGGGCCAAGCCTTCAGGGGATCGTATATACTGCTATCTCCCGGTCAATGCCGCGCAGCGAGACCTCGTGGGGCGCGGGCGTCAGCGCGTTCCTGTGCAAGAGATCGGCGGTGAGATTGTCGTCGACCACCGCCCGAGTGGCGAAGATCGCCTGTGCGTTGGCAAGGTTCTGGACCCGCGAAGCAATGTTGACCGTCTGGCCGAAATAGTCCTGTCGCTCATTCATAGACACGGCGATGCAGGGGCCGGCATGGACTCCGATCTTGAGCAGCAGATCCTCGCGCCCGCTCTTGTCGTTGAGCGTACGCATGGCATCGCGCATCCTGAGGGCTGCAGCAATCGCACGATCAGGCGTCGCGAAGGTCGCCATCACCGCATCACCGATCGTCTTCACCACCGCGCCTGCCTCCGCCGTGACGATCTCGTGCAGAACCTGGAAATGCTCGCGCACGAGATCGAAGGCTGAAAGGTCGCCCACCCGCTCGTAAAGCTCGGTCGATCCGCGCAGGTCGGTGAACAGGAACGTCAGGCTGGTGATCTTCAGGCGCTGGTTGATGTCGAGTGTATCCGTGCGATAGAGATCGCGGAACGTCTGGTTGGTGAGCAGGCGCTTGGCGGTCAGGAAGGGCCGGCGTTTTCCCAGGAAATCATGCAATGCCTGGCCGGCGATGAAGACCGTCGGCAGCACGCGGGTGTCGGTCCGGTTTTCCAGCGAAATGCGCAACGGGCCGGGTTGCATCTCCAGCGTCTGGTTCTGGACATGGTCGCGGTCGAAGGCCAAAGAGAGGCTCCGGCGCTCCTTTGTTGGTTCGCCCTTCCCGTCGATGAACTGCGCTGAATGGGTGACCGGCTCGAAGACGATGATGAATTCAGACGGAAGCTGTATGGTCAGAACCGCCTTTTCACCGGGCGCAAGCTCGATATCCTCCAGGGAGAACGCTTCTAGCTTTTTCGCGAAATCCTCTTCCGGCAGATCGACGCCGGACGCCCAGTAGATCTGGCGGAAATATTCCGCCACCGGCAGTTCGTGTGGATTGTGGGCGGCAATCCTGCGCACGCGGGGACTGACGGTGAATGTCACCTCGACCATCTCGTCGAGGGTCGGTGAATAGCCCTCTGAGCACAGCGCGCAGGTGTATTCGTCCTTTTGCAGGGTTTTCAGCGTGGCGTTGGTGTCGAGCACGCCGCCACAGCCGGGGCACAGAACATTCCAGGAAATGTCGAAGATGCCCACCCGCGCCGCATGGAGAAAGGCGCTTATTGCGCGCTCCTCGTCGAGGCCATGCTTGCTGGCGAAGGCTGGCGCATTGATGCGGCAAAGTTCGTGGTCCTCGCCCTCCGCGATGGTTCGCTTGATCGCGTCGATCGCCTGCGGATCGACATCGGCCGATTGTCGCAGAAGTGAGAATAGATCCTGAGCTTCGTTCATCGTGCAGGCTCCGGAAAATGCACCTCGAGGCATTTTGACCGGACCGATCTTTGGTCCGAGTATTCCATCTTACTTCGAAACGGACCGTACGGCCATTCGAATGGATAAGCCTGGTGACCGTTCAATTTCCATTCGGCGGATTTTAACCGGCCGCAAGCAGCACTATGATGGTCCATGGAGCATTCATCTTTGGGATTTTCTCCCATGCCGACATCAGACAATCCGCCATTTCCCGCGGCCCTGCGCCTTTTTTCTGCGGGGGTCATCGTCGTCCTGATCGTAGGCGCCGGCCTGCTTTTCATGCCTGCGATGGTGAAACCGGGCTGGCCTTGGGCCGTCACGCCGTTCAATGCGCGCTTCCTCGGTGGCTTCTACACCGCCGAAATGGTCGTGATGGCGGCACTGCTGGTCTGGAATCGCTGGTCGCCCGGCAGGCTCGTGCTCGTCATGGCCTTCATCTTCACCGTCATCGTGTCGGTGGCTTCGTTCATCAATCTCGGCTATTTCAACTTCGAGCGCAAAGCGCCCTGGCTGTGGTTTTTGGTCTATCTTGCATCGGTCGCGGTATCCGGGCTGTCCCTGTGGCGGGCCAGGGCCCGTCCTTCTGCAAAAGGCGTGACCTTAAATCCCGCATGGCGCGGCTACATGCCGGCGGAATCCGCGATCCTTGGGCTCTATGGCGTCGGCCTGTTGCTGTTTCCCCTGACATTCAGTGGCATCTGGCCATGGCCGATCGATGCCTTCCACGCTCAGGTCTACAGCGCCATCTTCCTCGCCGGTGCGGGCGGTATATATCTCGTCTGGAGAAGCGCGCCGCGCGAGGAACTGCTGGTGCTCGGGTTGGCGCAGTTTCTGGTTGGCCTGCTTACCATCCTCGGCGTCGTCATCACCGACGCTGCGGTGCACCGGATCGACTGGACGGCGACCGGGACATTGTGCTGGCTCGCCCTTTTCGGCTGGATAGGCATCAGCGGCGTCTTCAAACTCTACGCCGCCTCCCGGTATTTTAGCTCGCAATCGGCATCATAGGTCAGAGACGGCTGGATTTTCAGGTGGCGTCCGGTGCATCGTACCGGGCCGATTGCCTTCGCCGGGAACGCCATGACCAGCACGACCTCGCCACCCTCCGAGAAAATCGAGCCGCTGCTGCGGTCCGTCCGGCCAAGCGATGCGGAGGCGCTTTGCGCTATCTTCAACATGCCGGGCTTCCGCTGGGGCACGCTCAGGATGCCTTTCGAGATGGTGGAGCAGGTGGCGCGGCGCATTGCCAAGTCCGGCCAGGAAACCACCTGGATCGTTGCCGAGCTGGACGGCAAGGTCGTCGGCCATGGCAGCCTGGTCGTGCAGGGTTCACCGCGCCGTTCGCATATCGGCGAGATCAATATTGGCCTTGACGATGCCTTTGTCGGCAAAGGTATCGGCTCTGCCATACTTGGCGCGCTGCTTGACGTGGCCGACAACTGGCGCGCCCTGAAGCGGGTCGAATTGACCGTCTATGCCGACAACGAAGCGGCTCTCCGTCTCTACAAAAGCCACGGCTTTGAGGTCGAAGGCCGGCATGTGAAGGCCGGCTTTACCGACGGGCAGTACCACGACCTCCTGAGCATGGCCCGGCTGCGGTTCTAAGATCCGCTGTTTGGCGTTAGCTGTTTAGCCAGTCTGACAATTCGTGCCGAGCGAACAGGTGATTGCTCATGGAGAGCTGCGTAGGATACGGCCATTTCGTCTCACGCCATCTTAATCGAGTTGACGATCTATGTGTGGGCCGGCCGCATCCAGCAAGTCTGGTCTCGCTTGGCGTTTGCACCGCAAGCGGCTAGACGGGACCAATGACCGCCGTCTTTGATCCTACCTCTACCCCTACGCCTCCGGTGGAAATTCTGGCTGTGCTGTCGCTGCTCTGCCCGGAGGTCGTGCGCGACATCGAGCAGAACTGGAATGCACCGGTTTCCGACTACGCCCGCCATCTTTGGCGGCCGGTGGCAAGGCCTGCATCGGGCCCGGCGATCGCTGCCCGCTCGATCCTGCGCGAAGTCCTGCATCAGCGCCTCGGTATGACCATGCAGCCTGACGAGATCGGCAAAGCCCTCGACGAGTTCGAGCACAGACCGGTGATTCAGTCCGGCCTGCACTGCCTGCTTCTGATGGACCGGATCACCTTCGATGCCCTCCTGCTTGCCTGGCTCGGCGCGGTCGAAAACGGGCTGTCGGCCTTCGTCGGCTTCATGGGAACGACGATGACCATGGAGACAGTTGGCCGGGAGGGGCCGGGATGGCTCGACGTCGGCGACGACAAGATCAACCTCTTTGGCATGGGGCGCCACAAACTGTGCCGCAAAAGCGCCTGCGTGGCCGGTCCCGTCTCCCTCAACAAGCGCGCGCTCGAAGCGGTGGGCGACGAAACGGATGGCAGCCGCTGGCTGGGCACACTGCTTGCCAGCCAGGACAAGGTGTTTGAAACCGCCGCCGATGCGCTGACTGCCCTGAACCAGGATCTGGTCGCCAATTGGGATCGTGCCGGCATGGCCCTACCGGTTTTCATCGATGATCGGGCCGCCGCGGCTGCCATGGCGCGGCATCTGGAATATGACGGCAGCCTTCTTTCCAGGCTGCTCATTGAACCCGCAAGACGCCAGCGTCTCGAACATGCCTGGCAAGAGGCCGCATCGAGCCCATTTGGCAGATTCCTGCCCAATGCCACGGACTATTTCTGGGGCATCCGCGAGGAGCGCGTGCGCAAGCTCGTTCTCGAGAACGGGCACCTGATCGAGCCTGACAGGCCGCAAGGTCTTTCCATCCCGTTCGAGCGGCCACATCTCAGGCGGGCGCTGCTGGAAGGCGTGCTGCTGCCGAACTTGTTCCTGACGTTCCTTGTCCTTGCCATATTGCCGCGCGTGCGGGTCGTGGGCGGCCTGAGACAGATTGGCTACGTAGCGCTTTTCCACTCGATCCTTCTGGCCGTGCTGGACGAAAACGCGCCGGAAGAGCGCGATCTGGCCGCGGAGCTGCAGGTTCGGGAAAATGCCTGGGGCATGCGGGTCATCGATGAAAAGATCTCAGTCCGCGAGCAGCTTGCCGGCCTGCCGGAAGTGGCGCTCTTCCCAAACCTGCTCCGGCAATACCGATTGCGGACATTTGCCGAGACGACCGACGACCTGAAACTGGTTGGCGAAAACGCCAGATGGCGCAAGATCGGCCAGGCAGAGATCAAGCCGACCTGAGACTAGTGCGCAACCGCAAGCGACGGCGATCTATCGGGGAGCCTCTAGCGTCTGATCCGGCCGCATAGGCCTCACCTGTCATTGCACCGCACCGCCCCTTGCGGAGCCCATCCACCACGTGTTCGAAATCGACCGGTTCTTGTAGGGCAAGACTTTGCGACGGTATTCCAACGAATAGTCGGGATTGACGCGAAGCACCTCCTGCCATGCCGCGCGGGCTTCGGCGAAACGGCCCAGATGGCCGTAGCTGCGGGCCGGAAGCGCGCGAGACGTCGGTGACAGCGTTGCGAGTCAGCCCGTTGCATCAAGAGGTCAACGGCCTCTCATCTTCATGATAGCAGGAAGACGGAGGGTAAGAGGGAACTTTCGCAGACGACGGCCACGCAGCCGCCCGAATGGGCAGCGCTCTGCCACCGGACCCACACGGATCGCTCGCTGCCGCTTGCCCGTCGACGACTATCGGTGCATCCTTGTGAATAGCCTGGCCGTGAAGTGTGGGCGAGATCACGCCGTCACGGCCACTAGTGAGGTCTTGTTCGATGGACTGCTCGGGCTGCGGTTTCGAGATTGAGGGCGGTTACGTCTTCTGTCCGAGGTGTGGCAGGCGCCAGCCCGTGCCATGCGCCAGTTGCGGCTACACCTGCGCACCTGATTTCGAGTTCTGTCCGAAATGTGGGGCAAGCGTTGGTGCGCCCGCAAAAGCCGTCGAACGGCCTGCTCCGGCACCAAGCCGGACCATTGTGCCGTCTTCTCGAACTCCGTCGCTGCTTCCGAACATCGAAAACGAAGAAGGGCTGCATCCCGTCTCTGACGCCGATCGCCGGACGGTAACGGTCCTGTTCGCCGACCTTTGCGGCTTTACGACACTCAGCGAGCAGCTCGACCCCGAGGTCATGCAAGCGCTGCAGAACAAACTGTTCAAGGAATTGACGGCGGCCGTGCGAAACTTTGGTGGTTTCGTCGACAAATTCATCGGCGATGCACTGCTCGCTTTGTTCGGTGCGCCGGTCGCGCATGAGGACGATCCGGAACGTGCGCTTCGCGCCGCTCTCGACATGATCGCCCGGACGGCGCGGCTCGGCGAAAGCACCCCCCACTCCGGCTCGCCTCTGTTACTCCACATCGGCATAAACACTGGTCCGGTCGTTACTGGCGGATTGGGCATCGGCACCGCCAGATCCTATTCCGTGACCGGCGACACAGTGAATACGGCGCAACGCCTGCAATCGCTGGCCGCACCGGGTGAGGTGCTGGTAGGCGAGCTCACTCACAGGCTGACCCGGCATGCCTTCTCTTACGAGTCGCTGGGTGATGTCGTGTTTCGCGGCAAGGCCGGCAGCGTGCTCGTTCATCGACTGGACGCACCGCTAGCGGTGCCGCGTGCAGCGCGCGGGCTCGAGGCGCTCGGCCTCAGTGCGCCGCTAATAGGTCGTGGTGCGGAGCTCAATAGAATGATGGCGAGCCTTGACCAGGCGTGCGGCGGCTCGGCCCAACTTGTCCGCCTCGTCGGAGAAGCCGGCATCGGGAAATCGCGGCTGGTGAAGGAGTTCGTCGCCCGCGTCGGCGACGAGGAGCGTTTTCGCAACGTCGCCGTGCGGCAGGCCACGTGCTCACCGCTGGGTGAACAATCTTTTGGCGCCTTGGGCGCAGTGGTGCGCAGCGCTGCCGGGATGATGCAAAACGACAATGGGGACGAAATGCGGGGGAAGCTCGCAGGCTTGCTTGCCGATCTCGGCCTGCAGGGCGAGGAGGCGAAGCGGCTGATGCCTTTGCTCTACCATGTGCTTGGCCTTGGCGACCCCGATGCCACCTTGCAGCATGTCGAGCCCGAGCAGCTGCGGCGGCAAATTCTCTACGCAGTCCGCACAATCATCGAACGGCGGCTTGCGTTGTCGCCGCTATTGATTGTCGTCGAAGACCTGCACTGGGCGGACGCCGTGTCGCTCGAGGCACTACGTTTCGTGATGGACAGGTTGGAACGCACGCGGTTGATGTTGCTGGTCACGCATCGTCCGGCGCCGGACAACGACCAGCTCGACTCAAGTCGGGTCAGTCACACAGCGCTCAGGCTTCCGCCACTCAACAATGATGACGGACGCAGCCTGCTGGCAGCGCTTTTCGGCGAGAGCTGGGTAAGCTCCGCGGGAGGGCTTCTCGACCAGATCCTCGAGCGCGCGGGCGGCAACCCCCTTTTTGTAGAGGAAATCGTTCGCGGCCTTATCGATCGCGGTGTACTGGTGCGAGAGGGCCAGCGATGGCGGACTGTGGCAGGCGAAGTCGCAACCGGCATCCCCGCCACTATCCAGGCAATGTTGCTTGCCCGAGTCGACCGGCTGCCCCAAGAGGTGCGCCGGTTGGCCCAGGAGGCCGCGGTAATCGGCCCGCGCTTCGATGCCACACTTCTGAAAACCGTGACAGCCGACCCCAGCCGGCTCGAAGCCGGCTGCGAACTGCTTTGCGATGCGGAAATCATCGAGGAAGTTGCCGGATCAGGCTCGGTCTCGTCTCAAAGCTACCGCTTTACGCAAACATTGCTGCAGGACGTGATCTACCAGAATCTGCTCCTGCAACGCCGGACCGAAATCCACGGGCGGATCGGTGCTGCCTTGGAGCAACTGTGCGGCGACGAGCCGGAACGGCTCGAGGATTTGACGGTGCTCGGTCATCATTTTGCACAGAGCGCCGAGCGGGAGAAGGGCGCGCATTACCTGCAGGCGGCAGGCGATCGCGCTCGCATGATATATGCCAACGACGACGCCCTTCGTTTCTACGAGCGAGCACTGACTGCGTTGGGCGCGATCGGGCAAACACCGCTCAAACTGGCAATTGCAGAGCGCATTGCCGATTTGAGCGGCCCGGCAGGCCGCCGCGAGATCGCGCACCACCACTACGAGACGGTGTTGCAGGCATACCGCGAGTCGGCCAATCGCGTCGCCTCGGCGCGAGTTTTGCGTAAGATCGGTCGGCTGCTCTGGGATGTCGGCAAGCGGGACAAGGCAGAACCCCGCTATGCTGAGGCGGCAGCGCTCCTCGATGGAGCGGATGCCCCGATCGAGCAGGCGCATCTGTGGCAAGAACGTGGCCGACAGGCGTTCCGTAGCGGAGATCACGCTCTCGCGGCAAAATGGGCAGACGCGGCGCTGGATTGCGTAGGCACACTGACAACGGAGCATGTCTCCGAGGTAAGGTGTGATGCCACTCTTGTGACCGCCGAGGCACTCAACACCAAGGCTGTCGCGCTGGCTCGCCTTGGGCGAAACCGTGAGGCCGTGCGTCAGGTTGAGCGTAGCATTGAATTGGCCGAAGCCGCCGGTCTGCTGGGCGCGGCCTGCCGCGGCTACACCAATCTCGGCGTGCTTTACACGACCATCGATCCCGCAAAAGCGATGGAGGTCTGTCGGCGCGGTCTTGAAGTGGCGCGCCGTATTGGTGATTTGGGTTTCCAGGCGCGCCTCCTCGCCAATCTGGCGGTCGCTTGTTGTACTTTCACGGATCGCTGTCCAACGGAGGGCGTGCCTGCTGCCGAGAAGGCCATCGAGCTCGACCGGGCGCTCGACCAGCGCGAGCACCTGCCGGTGCCGTTGATCGTGCTTGGGCAGATCCACCAGTGCAACGGCCGTCCGGACCTGGCGGTTGGGTTGTTCCACGAAGCACTGGACGTAGCTCGCGAAACGGGCGAACCCCAACTGCTGTTTCCGTGTTATGATGGTCTCGCAACGCTTAATCTCGACCTCGACAATCTGGCCGAGGCCGAACGCTACTTTTCCCTGGCGCAGGGTATATGCGCCCAGCACGGGCTCGACCCGGAAGCGCTTGTGGTGCTGCCTTTTCTCGACTAGCCGGGGTTGGAGGTTGGAAATGTCCGCGCGTAGTGACTTGGTGCCGCTTCAACCGGGCGACCGTGCGCCAAACGTGATACTCGACGCCATTACCCAGGAAGGCAAGATCGCGCTTGACGATTTTCGCGGCCAAAAACCGGTGCTGGTCGGCCTGTTTCGAGGTCTGCATTGCGCGTTTTGCCGGCGCCATATCGCCGCCCAGGCGCGGCTTGATCCGGAGCTGCGCGAAAAGGGCGTGGAGAGCCTGACGGTGGTCAACACGCCGATCGAACGGGCGCGTCTCTATTTCCGCTACCATCCGATGCCGAATCTGCTTGCGGCCTCCGATCCTGAACGCGCTTCACATCGTGCTTTTGGACTGCCCAATCTCGAATTCACCCAAAACGAGACGAACTGGCCGTACAAGGTCTCGATGGCAGCGGCAAAGGATATGCGGGTCGACATACCAGGCGAGTTGCCCGGTCCTATGGATCCTCTTGCGGCCAGCGAAATCCTCAACAAGAGGGACCATTACGAGCTGACCGAAGCCGACGAGCAGATGCTAGCAACGGGACACGGACAATTGGTCGGTCAGTTCCTGCTGGACCGGCAGGGGATCGTCCGCTGGAGCTTCACGGAGGTTCCAGAGGGTGGGCGATACATGTTTGGGGCGCCAAGCCCGCAGGAGCTGATGTCAGCCGTATCCCAAGTCGCCCAATAGACTTGCGAACGAGGTAAGCGGGCGGGACACCGAATAAAAAGCGGAACCAATTTGTTACAAATCTAGATACTGACAAGTTCACCGTTCATGCGAGCACGGCCTCGACTTTGCCAACAAAGTCATCGAGCGAGTGATCTCCGCGAATCTCGATGCGCGGAAGGTCGATGGGATCGCAATCGAGGTCCGCCGGCCCGTGTCTGCCGCCGAAGCCGATTCGATAGCCGCACTCCTTGGCCAGCCTGCCAAGCCGTCGGTCGGTGACAGAGAAGGGTGCCGCGAACGCCGTGGTTGGCCGACCGGTCCATCGTTCGATGAACATACGAGAGCGCAGGAGCTCGGCGGCCAAGTCAGAGCTCGACAGACCATCGATCGCGCGATGCGTCGCCAGATGGCTTCCGAAGAACGCACCTTCGCCGGCGAGGCGTCGCACCGTCCCGGCGTCCATAAGCTGCGTCGGCGGGCCGCTGTAGGCGTCCCATTGTGCACTTTCACCCACCAGGTCCGTCACCAGGAACACTTCCGCGGTCAGATCGTTCGTGCGCAAGGCCGGCCAGGCATGGTCGGCAAAGTTCTGGAAGCCGTCATCGAACGTGATGAGCACTGGGCGGCCAACGAAAGGCTGACGGTTGACGATGAACCATTCCAGCTGCTCGGACCTAATCGCGTGAAAGCCATTGGCGCGCAGCCATGCCATTTGGCTGGCGAATGCGGCGGGCGCGAGCCGAAAACGGGCGAGCGCGGCCGGACCATCATCGGCGACGCTGTGATACATGAGGACAGGGATACGCTGCCGCCGCTCGCTACGTGCCACGTCGCGGCGCAAGGCCCGCGCCCCGCCCCAGACGATATTTCGCGCGACCCCGATTTCAACGGGTGCGCGGATTGGCACATGATCTACCATCGGTTCCGTCGCAACGTCGCCTGGTGACAGGCGGCGGAAGCGGTCTATGCGGTAGAGCTCGGTCTGGATCGATTGCTCGAGGACGAGGCCGTCGGTCGCTGCCAGCGTCTCTGAGATCGCTTGTGCACCGAATGTGTTCCAGTCGAAGCCCGTCCTTCCAACATTGTCTCGTAGCACGAATGCGTGTGCGCTGATGAAACTGCCGCCAGGCGCCAACGCCTCAATGAGTTTTTTGGCGATGCGCCGCACATCGGCGAGATCATCCAGGTAGTAGAGCACTTCCGAACACACGATCAGATCCATTTCGCCCGGCAGCGTGTCCGCAGAGAAATCCAGTACGCCGAACTCAACATTCGGCTGATCGCTGCATCGCGCGCGCGCCCGCCCGACGGCTACGGCGGAGATGTCAGTTGCGGTCAAATGGCCCACGCGCGGCGCCAGCTGCCGCGTGAAGTGGCCCTCCGCGCAGGCCAGCTCAAGCGCCCGCCCGATGGGACCGGCAGGCAGAATTTCGAGCTGCCGCTCATATTTTTCCTGCTCATAGGGCGAACCGTAGTTCCAGGGATCCTCGGTCGCGAAATGGCGATTCCAGAAAGATGTGCGATCATTGTCGCGCCCATCCGCGGCCCGTGCACGGCGCGGCGCTGTAAAAGGCTCTTTAGTTTCGGCGCTCGACCGAACCAGCGCCTGCGCTTCCGCGGCCAATCGCGCGAGTTTGCCGAAATGGCTGTCCCGATCAGACCGGCGTCCCGCCATGGACAACAATGCCTCGGCTGCAAACATGTTTGACTTGTCGGCACCGGCGCCCTTTTGCGGTGCATCTACAGGCGATCGCCTCGCAAGTCGCGCGGCACTGTGCATAGGCCGCTCAGGGGGCACGAAATTCAGGATCAATTCAATCCAATGACGCCTTGTCACTCTCCCGAGTACGCCGAACTGCACGAGAGCCTCGATCTGGCCATCCATCATCAGATGGGCATAGATTTGATCGATTCCTTCCGGCACTTCGATTGAGGCCGGATTTCGCGCGTCGACACGAATTCCAAGTGTCCGCGCCAGCCTGCGCGGCGCGGCAAGATCGTCGACATCGAGCAGCATTTGCTCAAAGTGATACTGCACGCGGCGAGCCGCGTCGGGATTATTCCAGACCTTGCCGAGTTCGATGATCAACTCGGTGAGGGAGCCGCCGAACCTGTCCCACCTGGCAGCCAATTGCGCTGGCACCGACAGGCTTCCTACCATAAGGCCATCGACGGCCACCTTGGCGATCTCACGCGCCCACTTACGTCCTGCCGGGAGCGTGCGCAGGGACTGCGGGTTGATCGAGCGCGAGCCGCAGCCGCAATCCGATGCGGCGTTCCACAACGCGAACCACGCGAGTGCTTCTGAAGCGGTGCGGCCGTTCGCCTCGATCGCTCCATTGGCGTGAGCCGATGCCGGGTTTTTGACCCTGGGATCGGCGGAAAAGCCGCGGGCGATCACGATTTCCGCATCTGCCAGCATCTGCGTCGAATTGCGGCTGAGCGAGTTGGGGCTGACCCGATAAAAAGCGAGCGGCTCGTCGACCATCACCCAATTTTTGCCTAGACGTGCGAGGCGCTGCCACAGATCCCAGTCCTCGCAGGTGCGCAGCGACACATCGAAGCCGCCCAACTCGGCAATTGTCTTCCGGTCGACGAGCAGCGCGTGAGTGCGGATCGCGCACCGGCGCGCGAATGTTTCGAAGGGCTGGATCGCAACCTCCGTCGCGATGCTCGACTGGGTGAGTTCGCCATCGGGCATCACGCGCCGGGAACCGCAATAGGCGGCGACCGCATCGGGCGCGGCTTCAAGTGCGGCCAGCATTTTCGCAAGGAAGCTGGCATCCACCCAATCGTCCGCATCCAGAAACATGAGCCAGTGGCCGCGCGCTGTCGACATCCCGATATTGCGCGCGCCGGCGGCGCTATACGCGCAAGAGCTCAACGTCCGAAACCGGGCATCGTGCTCCACATAACCGGCGATGATCGCGGGGGTGCGGTCCTTGGAGGCGTCGTCGACGATGATCGCCTCCCAATCCACTATTTCCTGATCGAGAAGGCAATCGAGTCCGCGCGCCAGCGTTACCTCCGCGTTGTGCGCAGGAACCACGATTGAAACCAAGGGATTATGCGCCACGCCGTGTAACCCGCGCGTTGGTTCGAAGGTAGAACAAGAGTCCCGAAACATAGCCGGCGATTTCCTGCCAAAGGAAACGGTCCTCAGGGACGCTGCGTCCAAACAGTCTCCTGCGAACTCTTCCGAGCCGCCGCGACGCCGCCATTTGGCTGCAGAGCGAGCTTGCTCCTGTCGTGCTACCGAAGTTGGAAGCCTGGCACAGCATTCGCATCCGTGCCGCCGAGCTTGGGCGCCAGCTGTCGCAGATGCACGTCAAAGCCAAGCATGCCGCATACTCATGTCGATCCCCGGAGTCGGCGCCATGACCACAGGCGGCGGTCCCGGGCACCGTATGAGTGCAATAGCTATGGCAACCTGACGTCTTTTGCAATTGGGGGCGCAACAAATGCCGCCCACTGAAGCTTTGGTGTGAATGACTGCAGTTATTGGGACTGTCGCTCCCCTCCTATCGACCGAAACGCCTCGATTCCGAGGTGCATTCTCGAACAGCCATTCTCCGTGCGAAAGAAGACCTTCCTTCTACCGTTGGGCCCGCATCGGAAGCTGATCGTCGCAGTATACAGTCGGGTGCGAGACGGTACGTGCACCGCCAGACCAGCTACTTTAGACACTTCTAATGAATCTGCGCTACTTAATTGCGCTCCAGTAGCTATAGCCTGACATTGTATTACTCATTTCGATAGTAGATTGCGTCCAATGATCGATTAGATTAGCCGGTTATGGCTGCTATCACAAAGAGATGCGAGAGCGACATCAATCCGAACTCGTGCATTTGCTGCTAGTCCAAGAGATGTAAAAGGGAGGCACGAATTGGCTTAAGCCAAGAAGATTCCGGCTTGCGAGCCGGGTATTTTGCTGGCATGCTTGCTGGTTTCTGAGTGGTGCACTGTGGCAATTGTTCAAAGAAGGGGGCATAAAGATGGCCAAGGAATCTTCGAATACCGCTTCTTCAGCAAATAAAGCGGACGCAAATCTGATAAGTAATGCAGACGGAAGCGGGCTGACCTTCATGGCGGGCCAGGCTCGCGAGAGCGGGGCCCCCGGCGACGCTGTAGGTGTCGACAAGATACGTGATCTGCTGTTCGGCAACCAGATGCAGGACTATGACCGCCGCTTTTCCAAGCTTGAAGAACGGGTCTTGCAGCGCTTCAAGGATGTCGAATCCGAGGCCAAGCGCAATCTTGAAATGTACGAGTCAAATGCAAAGAAGCAGGTGGACTCGCTTGCGGCGCAATTGCGGAACGAAAAAGACGCGCGAGCCGACGCCGACAAGGAGATTGATCGGAATCTTCGCGAGCAAAATCAGGCGCTCGAAAAGCAGGTGCGCGCGTTGTCGGATCAGTTGAGCGAGCTTGAGCGGGAAGTTGCGGACCGGATAAATCGAAACGATCATTTGCTGCGTGAGGAAATCAAGCAAAAGAATGAAAGCATTCAGATGCTGATGGAGAAAATGTTTTCCGATCTTGGCAATGTCAAGACCGACAGAAATCTTTTGGCTGGCCTGTTTGTCGAGGTTGCAAAATGTCTAAATCAGGATCCCGTCGGCAGCAAGAACAACTCGGAGCGTACCTGGAAAGTGAGTTGATCGGAACTTGACGTCGACTGTCGACCCAATCAGCCTCCCTCAAAGAGCAGCTTCGAACGATACAGAGATTGATCGCGAGGCTCTGGCTCGCCTTTTGATCGAAATTGCCCGGAACGTTGATCCGGACTATCGTGCGCGTCTCGAAGGCGTTCCAGCCGCCGATCCTCGCATGGAAACGCTGCGCCAGTTGCTGGTCGGCGGCGAAATTTCGGAGCTTTCACGAGTTACGCACCTGCTCGACGAACCCGAGCAGCTTGCGGCTGCAGTGGGGAGCGTTCTCCCCAGTGCAGCCGCACGTGCGCCTCATGCGCAACTCGGAGAGGCCCTTGCGCCAGCTGTCGAGAGGGCCGTGCAACGGTCCATCCAGAAGAGCCCGCGTACGCTGACGGATATATTGTACCCGGTGTTTCTGCCGGCTATTCGCAAGTCGATCGGCGAAAAGATCGACCAGACCTTTCAATCGCTGAATGAAACTTTAAGACATATATTTACCTGGCATGGGCTCAAGTGGAGACTTGAAGCCTGGAGAACAGGAGCAAGCTTCTCAGAAGTTGTTCTTAAGCATTCTCTTGTCTATCGTGTAGAACACGTCTTTCTAATCAATCGCAATTCCGGGCTTTTGATAGCGCATGTAACTGCCGATAATGCAACTAGCGAAGATCCTCAACTCATTTCTTCTATGCTTAGTGCAATTCAAGATTTTGTAAAAGACTCATTTAACGAGAAAGAACAGAGCGGCCTGGACACCATTCGTTTCGGGGAGCTTCGTCTCTGGTCGGAAGTTGGACCGTTTGCGACCTTGGTTGCGGTGATCCGGGGAAATCCGCCGGAGGAATTACATGAAATAATTCGCGATGTATTGCTTCGCATCCATGATGAATGCTCACAGGCTCTAGAGCAGTTTGACGGCGACAGTTCGCAGTTGGCCGGCGTAGAGACGCAGTTGCAGACCTGTGTTGAACTGAAGCAGGAGGAATCAAACCAGGGATTTCCGTGGCTGGTCGTGGCTGCAGTCCTGCTGGTTTTGATTCCGGCAGGCGGTTGGTTCTTTCTTTCCTGGCAATCCGGGCAGCGCTGGCAGGCCTATGTGTCGCGACTGGGGACCCAGCCGGGCATCATCGTTGCCGAACAAAAGGTGCGCGATGGCCAATTCTATATTGCCGGCCTGAGAGACCCGCTTGCCGCCGACCCGCAGGCTCTGTTGGCCGGAACGCAGGTCGATCCCGCTCGCGTTCATTCGCAGTGGCAATTCTATCAGAGTCTTGATCCGGAGTTCGTGTTGAAGCGGCTAACGGTGTCGCTGGTTCCGCCGGATTCAGTACGACTTTCGATCGTCAATGATCGCATCGTTGCCGAGGGTGAGGCTCCCGACACCTGGATAGATCGGGCGCGCGCAGCGGCCCAACAACTTTCGGCAGGCGGACCGGAATTCGATATCTCCAAGGTTCGTGACGTGAGCCCCGAAGCACGCGCGGCGGAGCGCTGGCAGGCCTATGTGTCGCGACTGGAGGCCCAAGCGGGAATCATCGTCGCCCAACAAACGGTGAGGGGCGGACATTTCTATATTTCCGGCCTGAGAGACCCGCTTGCCGCCGACCCGCAGGCTCTGCTGTCCGGAACGCAGGTCGATCCCGCCCGCGTTCATTCGCAGTGGCAATTCTATCAGAGCCTTGATCCGAAGTTCGTCCTGAAGCGGCTGATGGTGTCGCTGGTTCCGCCGGATTCAGTACGACTTTCGATCGTCAATGATCGCATCGTTGCCGAGGGTGAGGCTCCCGACACCTGGATAGATCGCGCACGCGCAGCGGCCCGACAGCTTTCGGCAGGCGGACCGGAATTCGACATCTCCAAGGTTCGTGATGTGAGCCCCGAAGCACGCGCGGCGGAGCACTGGCAGACTTATGTGTCGCGACTGGAGGCCCAAGCGGGAATCATCGTCGCCCAACAAACGGCGAGGGGCGGACATTTCTATATTTCCGGCCTGAGAGACCCGCAGGCCGCCGACCCGAAGGCTCTGCTGTCCGGAACAGGGGTCGATCCTGCTCGCGTTCATTCACAGTGGCAATTCTATCAAAGCCTTGATCCGAAGTTCGTGGTGAAGCGGCTGATGGCGTCGCTGACTCCGCCGGATTCAGTACGGCTTTCGATCATCAAGGATCGCATCGTTGCCCAGGGTGAAGCTCCTGCCGCCTGGATAGATCGGGCGCGGGTCGCCGCCCAACAGCTGTCCGCGGACGGACTCTCTCTAGAAATCTCCGAGCTGCGTGAGTTGACCCCTCCGCAACTCACTCATTTGAGGGAGGCTATTCAAGCGGTCGACATTTTGTTCGATTCTGGCAAGGCTGTACCGGGACCAGAGCAACTGCCGGTTCTCGACAAATTGGCGAATCAGTTGAAGGAATTGGCCAAGGCCGCCCGCAAGGCAGGCGTAACAGCACAGTTCATGTTGACCGGCCATTCGGACGAGACGGGCCGTGAAACGGCCAAGTTGTCGATCAGCGCCGCGCGCGCGGAAACAGTTCGTGCGCTTCTCAAGAAGCGCGGCGTCGATCCGGAGTTGCTCTTGGTTCGCGGCGCGGGCACCTTTGAGCCAGCGGAGATTGAAAATAGCCGAACCGGGAACTCCGCCAACCGCAGAGTTTCGGTTACGGTAAACTTCCACTAGGCGGAGCCCAGGATATTGCAAAAGAAGATCTGCATGTTGGGCGGGTTCGCTGTCGGAAAGACCAGTCTGGTTCGCAGGTTTGTGCAAAGCATCTTTTCAGAAACCTACTTGACCACGGTGGGAGTGAAAATCGACAAGAAGAGCGTCGCATTCCCGGACAAAACCGTGGATCTGATTTTGTGGGATTTGGCCGGCGAAGACGATATCGGCTCATTCCGCGTCAGCTATGTGCGAGGTGCGAGTGGGCTCGTGCTTGTCGTCGATGGAACACGCGCTGCTACTCTTGCCGTGGCGCTCACGTTGCGCGAGCGGGCCGAGGCTGAATTCGGCGCTATGCCGTTTGTATTGCTGTTCAACAAATCCGATCTGGCCGATCGGTGGGCAATATCGGATAGTGAAATTGACGAACTGAGGCAACTTGGATGGCAAGTCTATCTAACAAGTGCGCTTTCGGGTGAGCATGTTGATGATGCGTTTCGTCAACTTGCTTCGATGGTCAGCAAATAAACCATGCACGTCTTGCCAAGAGAAGTTAAAAGCTGGATTTACGATTTCTTCTACAACGAGCGCTCGGTCGCATATCTGAAAATCGACGCCCAGCTTTGCATAGCTGCGAAGGGCGGTAACGTTAAACATTACGGACTCTCGTCAGTTCGCATAGGTAAGCCTGTTGCCGAGCAGCTTGAATTCATGGAAGGTTTGTTGCCCTGCCCGGAGCTTCCATATGATATGGCCATGGTCGAACTTCCCAGCGGGCGTGTCGCGGACCTCCATCTTTTTGCTGACAATGCCTGCGTGTGGCTGCTCTTTCTTGACGCCAATGCCGAACGCGACAATAGGCAGCGGCTTCAACAGAAGGCTTATGAAATGACGCTCCTGCAAGAGAGGGAGCGTCAACTCAACGAGAAATTACAATCGATGAACGAGGCGTTGAGGGCGAGCCAAGAGGGATTGTCGCGTGAATACCAGCGCGCCGAAGCCCTGCTCCTCAACATTCTTCCGGCGTCTATCGCGGAGCGGCTAAAAGCGCACGAAGAAATTGCAGACAACTACGCAGAGGTGAGTGTGCTTTTTGCCGACATCGTCGGTTTTACGGAAAGAGCGCGGAACGTCGGAGCCGTGACGACGCTCGCTATTTTAAATTACTTCTTCAAAGCGGCGGATCTGCTCTCGGAGCGATACGGCTGCGAAAAGATCAAGACAATCGGCGATTGTGTGATGGTGGTCGCTGGCCTGCCCGCCGCGCGATCCGATCATGCGGAAGCCCTTGCGCACTATGCGCTTGAACTGCGGAAGGCGGTTAAGCTCGAACGCTTCGCAGGAGAACCGATAAGACTCAGAATTGGAATTCACTCAGGACCAATCGTGGCGGGCGTCATAGGCAAAAGGCGGTTTGCCTATGACCTATGGGGCGACACCGTTAATCTCGCCGCACGTATCCAAACGTCCGCGGAGCCCGATGAAATCCGTATTTCGGATGCAACTCATCAACTGCTTGGACCAAATTTTGCTTGCGACCCGCTCGAGGAAACGGAATTGCGTGGTACAGGTCGTGTGCGAATGTGGCGGCTCCCGGCCTGATTTGCCGCATGGCAGTGCCGACCCGGAAGCGCATTGCATCTCAAGCAACATCATGGTTTCGAATGTCCGCAGCGGTGCGCGAAGCAGTTGACCACCGAGCGACCGCCAAAGGTCTGTCCTGGTCAACTCAGGAAATCAGTTCCTGAGATTTAACGTCGATGCCCAGTTCATAGAACGGCCGGAGGCCTGGGCCGAGGTCGGAATGCCCTGCCCCCGCGGCTAAATAAACACCGCCAAGTACCCGGCGCAACGGTCTGGCTCGGAACGATGACGTCTTGCACCGCAACATCGGTTTCTTCAAGGTAGGGCAACAACGGACATAGATGTCGTTGCTCGCCGATCTGACCGGAAGGTTAACAGCACGATGCCACTCATGACTCGACGATTGGGAGCCAGGAACCTGGCGCGCCCGGCACGGCGTCTCGGAGACCTGACTGCGATGTTTGCCCTGATTGCCAGGCCGCTCGTCTTTGGGATCGCCCTTTTGTTGGCTGGTCAGGCGCAGGCGCAGGCGCCGGCGACCGTCCCGCCTGAAAGGGTCAAACAGTTGTTCGAGCTTCTCGACGATCCGTCAGTGAAGGCCTGGGTGGCCGAACAGCGAAATCAGGACGCCGGGTCAACGGGAGCGCCCGCCGAGAGAGGGGCTTCGCCGACCGACGCATCGTCCGGCGCCGTGGCCGCACCAGGCCAGATGAATACGATGGCATCCTCGACGCTCGATGGGATCAGGCATCATATCGAAAGAATCGTGCGAACTTTGCCCTTGCTGCCAGGCCAGTTCGCGCGCGTTCGGGCAGAGACGATGGAGGATATGTCCAGCAAGGGGCCTGCCGGCGTATTTGTGCTGATTGCAATGTTCATCGCTGCCGGCCTGGCACTCACTTGGGCAACGTTCAAGCTCACCCGTCCATTTCGTCTTTGGATTATCGCGCAACCGAAGGATACGCCCGTTGGGCGAGCCAAGAAGATTGGTGGCCGCCTGCTTTATTCCAGCATGCTGATAGTCTCTTTCGCACTGGGCAGCGCCGGCGCGTTCATGTTGTTCGACTGGCCGATGCTTATCCGCGAGATTGTACTGACATTTCTGATGGCGGCAGTCGTTACATGGGGTGTGCGCATGTACGTCATGGCGATGCTCGTCCCTTCCTTCATGAACGTCGAGAACGCCGTCGAGGTTCGTGCTTTGCCGATCACCAACGAAGCGGCTGACCATTGGTCCTATTGGCTACCCCGGATCGTCGGCGTCTTCGCCTTCTTCGGCGCCGCGTTTATCCTCTTGCCAGGTCTCGGCATCGATCAGGACGGAATGATGGTCCTGTCACTGGGCGCCGATTTCGTGCTGCTGTTGCTCCTGCTGCTCGCCATTTGGCGTCGGCCAAGAACGCAGCGAGACGGTGCGCGCCACATCGGTCACACGGAAGCGACATGGCTATTGACTGCTTATTTCGTCGTCCTGTTCCTGCAGCGTATCGCCGGCCTTTATACATACTTCTGGTTCACCTTCGCCGCATTCTTCCTGCCTTTGGCAATCGTGGTGACGCAGCGCGGGGTTAATTTCGTTCTGCGGCCAGGTTCGGAAGATGTCGGCCGGCCCACGATCCCGGCGGTGACGATCGCTGTCATCGATCGCGGAATCCGAATGATTTTCATCCTGGCGGCGGCTTACCTTCTCGCACGTGTCTGGGGTCTGGACATGCAATCCATGCGGGACAGCGATACGACGACGACGTTCATATTGCGCGGCTTGATCAATGTCGTGGTCATTGCCCTCGCCGCCGACTTCGGCTGGTCGATCATCAAAGCTTTGATCGAACGAAAGCTGGGCATCGAAACACCGCACCCTGTGATCAGCGACGAGGACGTCCCGATCCTCGATCCGCAGCAGGCACGGCTGCACACGCTCTTGCCGATCCTCCAGAATATTCTGCTCGCATCGATCATCGTGATGGCGGTGCTTATGATGCTCGCCTCGCTGGGTATCCAGATCGGCCCATTGATCGCCGGCGCAGGCGTCGTCGGCGTCGCCGTGGGCTTTGGGGCACAAACCATTGTCAAGGACGTCATTTCAGGCGTGTTTTTTCTGCTCGATGATGCGTTCCGTGTTGGCGAATACATTTCATCGGGCAATTACAAGGGTACTGTGGAAAGCTTTTCGCTGCGCTCGGTGAAGCTGCGCCACCATCGTGGTCCGCTGTTCACGATACCTTTCGGTGAACTCGGGGCAGTCCAGAACCAGAGCCGTGACTGGGTTATCGACAAATTCAACATTACCGTTGGTTATGACACCGATATCGACTTCGCTCGCAAGCTGATCAAGCGGATCGGCCTCGAACTGGCGGAAGATCCCGAGTTCAAACACTGGGTGCTCGACCCGATCAAGATGCAGGGCGTACAGGAGTTCGGCGAATACGGCATCGTATTGAGGGTCAAGGCCACAACCAAGCCGGGAGGCGCCTTCGGTATGAAACGCAAATTCTATGTACGCCTCCGCCAGGTCTTCAAGGAGCAGGGCATCGAACTCCCATTTCCGACCGTCCAGGTCCAGGGGCTACAGAACCAACATGGGGCAGAGAATGCACCGTTGGAGATCACGCCCGAGTTGAAAATGGCCGTCGCGCAGTCGCACACTATTCGGCGCAGAAAAAAAGCTAGCACAACGGAATAGAAAAGCTGCGACACCTGCTGGTCACAGCGCGGCTTTCCGCGCATCGCTCATGGCAGGCAGGGACACTCTTTTCGCCACGTAAGCAAAAGGCGCCCCGAAAGGCGCCTCTTAATCGCTTGATTCCCCTCAAGGAAACTGGAGCGGGTGAAGCGATTCGAACGCTCGACCCCAACCTTGGCAAGGTTGTGCTCTACCCCTGAGCTACACCCGCTCGCGCGGCTTTTGGGCCGCAAGCCGCGCCTATATGGCTGAAGAGCGCGGCGATTGCAACAGGGAATTCGCAGGCTTTTTGCTTCGTCGGCAATGCGGACAAGCCTCCTGCGAGACGTCGCAAGGCAATCGCCCCGCGTTGCGCGACGGGCTTGTCTTGGCAGCATCATTGGCCGTAAACGGCGTTAGCCGAACAAGCCGTTGAAAGCGACCATCAGAAGAAAGACCGATGCCGAAGACCGAAGCCGAACTTTTCGCCTTTCTCGCCGGACTCGGGATCGAGGTATCGACGCGGCGGCATCCGCCGCTGTTCACGGTCGCCGATTCGCAGGCGCTGCGCGGCGGGATCGCCGGCGGCCACACCAAGAACCTGTTCCTCAAGGACAAGAAGGACAATTTCTTCCTGGTCAGCGTCGACGAGGAGGCGGTGGTCGATCTCAAGCAGATCCACCATCTGATCGGCGCTGCCGGGCGCGTGTCTTTCGGCCGGCCGGAGATGCTGATGGAGCTTCTCGGCGTCGTCCCGGGCGCGGTCACGATGTTCGGGCTGATCAACGACACCGAGCGAAGGGTCAAGGTCGTTTTGGACCAGGAGCTGATGAGCCATGCGGTGGTCAATGCCCACCCGCTGACCAATGAAGCGACGACTTCCATCGCTGCCGCGGACCTGGTCAAATTCGTCGAGGCAACCGGACATGATGCTGTTATCTTGAAAGTCTCGGCATGATCGCCACATGGGTGACTGAAACCGGGTTCTAAAGAAGGATTTTGCGCCCGTCCCTTGGCCGGCGGCGCGACCGAAAGGCGACAAGATGAGCGATAGCAACCCCTTTGGCGGCCCATTTGGCAGCAATGGCGGCCGGTATGCCACCACCGTGCAATATGGCGGCACCGATGCCGCGCGTGAGAAGGTCGCGCTTGCGGAGGCGCCGGCCGACGTCATCAAGGACACAACGACCGCTGGATTTGCCGCCGACGTGATCCAGGAATCGCGTCACCAGCCGGTGCTGGTCGATTTCTGGGCGCCGTGGTGCGGCCCTTGCAAGCAATTGACGCCGCTGCTGGAGAAGGCGGTGAAAGCCGCCGGTGGCAAGGTCAAGCTGGTCAAGATGAATATCGACGACCATCCATCGATCGCCGGCCAGCTTGGCATCCAGTCGATACCGGCGGTCATTGCCTTCAAGGACGGCCAGCCGGTCGACGGCTTCATGGGCGCCATTCCCGAGAGCCAGATCACGCAATTCATCCAGAAGGTCGGCGGCAAGAACGGCGGTGCGCCGCAAGTTGCCGAGGCGCTGGCCGCGGCCGCCGAAGCGCGCGACGCCGGGGACGTGCAGACGGCGGCCGACATTTACGATGCCATCCTGGAACAGGCGCCGGAGACGATCGAGGCGATCGCTGGCTTGGGCGATCTGCTGTTCGAGGCCGGCGATGCCGAAGGTGCCGAGGCGGTGCTGGCGCGGGCGCCGGAAGCAAAGAAGGATGCGCCCCAGCTCGCCGCGCTGCGGGCCAAGATGGCGCTCGCCGCGCAAGCAGCAGTGCTCGGCAATCCGGCGGAACTGGAACGGCGGCTGGCCGAAAATCCCGGGGATCACCAGGCACGGTTCGAGCTTGCCATGATCCAGAACGCCAAGGGTGATCGCATGGCGGCGGCCGACAATCTGCTGGCGATCATCAAGGCCGACCGCTCGTGGAACGACGACGGCGCCAGAACCCAGTTGCTGCAGCTCTTCGAGGCATGGGGCATGACCGACGAAGCAACGCTGTCGGCACGGCGCAAACTGTCGTCGCTGCTGTTTTCCTGAGCCGGCGCAGACTGTTTTGTCGCGCGGGCTTGCGGTGGGCCGCGGCTGCGCCAGATTAGGTTTTCGGACGGCGTTCGATTTCAGGTTTCCGGTGTTGCGCCTTGTGCCGGCCGGGAGGAGACGGATTTGGTGCGCTTCCTGACAAAGCGATCGGAGGATTGAGGTGCAGGCGGGAAACGCGCATTACCGGCTCGCTGCGGACTTACCGTCGACCATGCCGATCTTTCCGCTTGAGGGCGCATTGCTGCTGCCGGGAGGCCGCATGCCGCTCAACATCTTCGAGCCGCGCTATCTGCAGATGGTCGACGAGGCGATCGCCGGGCCGCGGCTGATCGGCATGATCCAGCCCAGCCTTGACGGTGCGCTGCGTCCCGACGGCGAGCCGGAGCTCTGCAATGTCGGCTGCGCCGGGCGCATCATTGCGCTGTCCGAGAGCGGCGACGGCCGTTACCTGATTTCGCTGCAGGGCGTGTGCCGGTTCCGTATTGTCCAGGAGCTCACGGTCAAAACACCGTTCCGGCAGTGCCGGTTGGCACCCTTTCTCGCCGATCTCGACGAGGAGCAGGCAGACGCCGAGATCGACCGGCCGGCGCTGCTCAAAGCGTTTCGCGCCTATCTGCAGGCTAACGATCTGGAGGCCGACTGGGAAAGCGTCAGCCGCGCCGAAAACGCCATGCTGGTCAACGCACTGTCGATGATGGCGCCCTACGGGCCGGCCGAGAAACAGGCGCTGCTCGAAGCGGCCGATCTGAAGACACGCGCCGAGACCCTGATCGCCATCACCGAAATGGCGCTGGCGCGCGACAATGAGGATTTCGGTTCGAGTTTGCAGTAGGTTCTTGCCTTCTCCCCTTGTGGGAGAAGGTGGATCGGCGCGCAGCGCCGAGACGGTTGAGGGGTACTGGACGGAGTGCCGTCGGTGCCAAGCTGGAACACCCCTCATCCGACCGAGCTTCGCTCGGCCACCTTCTCCCACAAGGGGAGAAGGAAGTTCGCGCTCGAAACCTTAACCCGATTTGCCCAGATAAGGACAAACCAAATGGCGGATGGACGTGACGGGAACAGGACTGTCGACCCCAAGCTGCTGGAACTCTTGGCCTGCCCGCTGACCAAGGGGCCGCTTGCCTGGGATCCGGAGCGCGGCGAGCTTATCTCGCGGGTGGCAAAGCTTGCCTATCCGGTGCGGGACGGCATTCCGATCATGCTGCCATCGGAAGCGCGTGTCATCACCATAGATGATGCCATGCCACCGCCGCCGCGCCTGGGTGGAACGCCCTGAGTGCTGCGGTTCAGAGCCGCTCCGTCGCGATCTTTCGCGCCTCTATTGAAAATTGCGCCCTTTGGGCATGACCTTCTCTGCCTTTCCCAGTAGTTCCGTTTGCGCGATGCTGCCAGGCTGAGCCTCGTCTGCACTGCTCGACAGTCTGTCCGCAGGCCTTGCCTGCTCAAGCAGCACCGACAGCCACGGCGTCAGATCCTCGACCTTCTCGGCGACGATATGGATGACGTCCGATTCCGATTGCAACTTGCCGGTGACGCGGATGAGACGCGCGCCCATGACGATGGGGCGGAAGCGGTCAAAAGTCCTTTCCCAGAAAATAATGTTGGCGACCGCATTCTCGTCTTCCAGCGTCAGGAAAATCGCCTTGCCATTGCCCGGCCGCTGCCGCACCAGCACGAGGCCGGCGACCGAAACGCGCCGGCCGTCCCGCACCTGGCCGAGCCGCACATTGGGCGTGACGCCGGAACGATCCAGCCTTTGACGCAGGAAGGCGACCGGGTGCGCCTTCAGCGACAGGCCAAGCGAGCGGTAGTCGTGGACGACGTGCTCGCCGAGCGGCATTGTCGGGAGCCTGGTTGCAGGCTCCAGATCGCGCAAGCGGATCGCCGGCTGGTCGAACAGCGGCAGCTTTTCGGCGGCACTCTTGCCGTCGAGCGCGCGGACCGCCCATAGAGCGTCGCGACGGTTCAATCCAAGCGACCGGAAAGCGTCGGCCTGCGCCAGTTTTTCGATCTCGTCGACGTTGAGGCCCGAGCGCAGCCAGACGTCGCGTACGGATGCATAGCCGGCGCCGCGCCTCGACACAAACGCTTCCATGCGCTCCTTCGACAGGCCCTTGACCTGGCGAAAGCCGAGCCGGACGGCATGGCTGGTCCGGATGACGCCGCGCATCTGGGCATGGCGGTCAAGGATACGATCCGGATCGAAAGGCGATTTCTCCAAGGCGCAATCCCAGCCGGAAAAATTGACGTCGACCTCGCGGATCTCGACGCCGTGGTCATGCGCGTCGCGGACAAGCTGGGCCGGCTGGTAAAACCCCATCGGCTGGGAATTCAGGATCGCGGCGCAGAACACGTCGGGATAGAAGGTCTTGAACCAGCAGGAGGCATAGACCAGCAGGGCGAAGGAGGCGGCGTGGCTCTCGGGAAAGCCGTATTCGCCAAAACCCTCGATCTGCTTGAAGCAGCGCTCGGCGAAGTCTTTTTCGTAGCCCTTGGCGACCATGCCGTCGACCATTCTCTTGCGGTAATTGCCGATCGTGCCGGTGCGCTTGAATGTCGCCATGGCGCGGCGCAGTTCATCGGCCTCGCCCGGCCTGAAGCCGCCAGCAACGATGGCGATCTTCATCGCCTGCTCCTGGAACAGCGGCACGCCCAGCGTCCTGCCGAGTATTTTTTCCAGTTCCGGCTTGGGATATTCGGGTTTTTCCTTGCCTTGCCGGCGGCGCAGATAAGGGTGGACCATGTCGCCTTGGATCGGGCCGGGCCGCACGATCGCCACCTCGATGACGAGGTCGTAAAAGCTTTTCGGCCGCAGCCGCGGCAGCATCGACATCTGCGCGCGCGATTCGATCTGGAAGACGCCGATCGTGTCGGCACGGCAGATCATGTCGTAGACATGCTTGTCCTCGGCAGGCAGAGTGGCCAGCACATAGGGCAGGCCGTACTCGTCCCGCGCCTGCGGATAATGATCCTGGAGCAGGGTGAAAGCGCGCTGCAGACAGGTCAGCATGCCGAGCGCCAGCACGTCCACTTTAAGGATTTTCACCGCGTCGAGATCGTCCTTGTCCCACTCGACCATCTTGCGCTCGTCCATCGCCGTCTTGACGATGGGCACGATCTCGTCGAGCCGGTCCCGGGTGATGACGAAACCGCCGACATGCTGCGACAAATGACGAGGAAAGCCCATGATCTCGTTGGCGCATTCGATCACATGCCTTGTCGATGGATCGGTCTGATCGAGGCCGCCGGCCTTTGTCTCCTTTTCGCCGAGCTCCGAGGTCGACCAGCCCCAGATCGAACTGGACAGCGCGCCCCGGACGTCGTCCGACAGGCCCATCGCCTTGGCCACTTCGCGCATCGCCGAGCGGCCCCGGTAGCTGACGACGGCGGCGGCCAGCGCGGTGCGCTTGGTGCTGTATTTGGAATAGATGTACTGGATGACCTCCTCGCGCTTTTCATGCTCGAAATCGACGTCGATGTCGGGCGGCTCGTTTCTTTCCTCGGAAATGAAGCGTTCGAAAAGCGTTTCGATCTTGTCCGGGCCGACTTCGGTGATGCCAATGCAGAAGCAGATGATCGAGTTGGCGGCAGAGCCGCGCCCCTGGCAGAGAATGTTCTGGCTGCGGGCGAATTTGACGATGTCGTGGACAGTCAGGAAATAGCGCGCGTAGTTCAGGCGCTCGATCAGAGCGAGCTCCTCCTCGATGCGCTGCGTCACAAAAGCGGGCACGCCCGAGGGGTAGCGGATGGCGGCTCCCTCCTTGGCCAGCCTTTCCAGTTCGGCCTGCGGCCCAAGACCCGATTCCGTCGGCTCGTCGGGATAGTTGTATTGCAGGTCACTGAGCGAGAAGGTCAGCTCGCCGGCAAAACGCAGCGTTTCCGCCAGCGCTTGCGGATGCCTGCGGAAAAGCCGTGCCATCTCCAGCGGCGGCTTTAAGTGACGCTCGGCATTGGCCGCCAGCTCCAGCCCCACCTCGGCGACGGGCACATTGAGGCGGATCGCCGTCAGCACGTCCTGCAGCGGGCGCCGTTCCGACGTATGGTAGAGAACATCGTTGGTCGCCATCAACGGGATGCCGGCCAGCTCCGCCATCGCCGCCGCCTGCTCGATACGGAAGCGGTCGTTGCCGCGGTAATCCGGCGAAACCGCAAGCCGCAGGTTTTCACCGAAACGATCCGTGAGCCGGCTAAGGAGTGCGAGGCTGGTTTCCGCGTCCGCCGACACATCCGGCAGTATGGCGAGCGACAGGAGATCGCCCCATTCGAGAAGATCGCTCTGTTTGAGGAGCGTCGCCCCTTTTTCGTTCTCGTCACGCAGATTGGCCTGCGTCAGCATGCGGCAGAGATGCCCCCAGCCCTTGCGATCCTGCGGGTAGGCGAGGATGTCCGGCGTGCCGTCGCAAAAAACCAGGCGGCAGCCGGGATGATAGGAAGCACCCTCCACCTTGGCCTGCTGCCAGGCGCGCACCACGCCCGCCACCGTGTTGCGGTCGGCGAGACCGATCGCCGAAAACCCCAGGAATTTTGCCGCGACCACCAGCTCCTCCGGTTTCGAGGCACCGCGCAGAAACGAGAAGTTCGACTGGATGCCGAATTCGGCATAGGGGTTGGCCGTCAGCGCATTCATGCGAAGATCCCATGCATGAACCAGCGCGGCGAGGGCTGCGAGGCGCTGTAAAGGCCCTGGCGATAGAGCCAGTAACGGCGGCCGTCGGCATCCTCGATGCGGAAATAATCCCGGGTCGGGGCATCTTCTCGTCCCGCCGCCCCTCGCCACCATTCCGGCGCGATGCGCTCCGGCCCTTCGGCGCGCGCGACCCGATAGAGCGCGCGCCGCCAGCGGAAGTTCAAAGGCGGGCCTTCCGGCATTTCGGTGGCCGGCACCTCGATCGGCTCGGGCGAACGGAAAAGCCGGATCGGCCGTTCCGGCTGGAAGACGGTCGAGGGAGCGTCCTTCGCCTTGTCCGGCTGCTTCGGCGGCGAGCTTCTCTGCGGCGCCTCCGTGAAGGGAAGGGTGGCGACGGCGCGCTCCGGCAAATGGCTCTCGACGGCGACCGGCTTCAAGACCGCGCCTTCGCCGAGCCGGGCGCGAATGCGGTCGGCAAAAAGCGCGATATCGGCACCGTCGTCGCTCGTCTCGCCGGCAAGGTCGGCCTGCTGCATGTCGAAGGCGGCGGCGGTCAGCACCGAAAGGCGCACGAGATCGAAGCCATAGCCGGCGTCGATATCCTGTTCGAGCGCGGCAAGCCTTTCGTGCAACAATTTCTGGATCAGCCGCGGCTCGCGCAGAGGCCGCGAGGTGCCGACGGCGATGCGGCTGACGCCGCCATCGACGCGGAAAAGCAGCAGCGCCAGCCGCCTTGCGCCCTCGCCGCGACGCTCGAGGTCGCTCTTCAAGGTGGTCGCCAGCATGCCGGTCAGCCGCTCGATGTCCTCGGTCAGCATGATCGGCTCGGCAAGGTGACGCTCGACCGAAAGCGGTGCCACCGGCAGGCGCGGCGACACGGCCTCCTCGAGGCGGCCAAGCGCCTGGTCGAGACGCAAGAGCAGCGATGCGCCGAAGCGGCGGGCCAGCGGCGCGCGCGGTGCCGCCATGACGGCGCCCGCCGTGCGCAGGCCGACGCTTTCGAGGCTGGCGCGTACCTCCGGGTCGATGCGCAGCGCCGCCAGCGGCAAGGGCGCGAGAAGCGCTTCCTCCTCACCATCGGGCACGATGCGGTCGCCAGCAAACCGCGCCGCCGCCCAGGCAGCACCAGGCGTGGCGGCAAGCCCGGCGCGGACATCGAAGCCCTGATGGAAAAAACGCGACAGGATATCGTCCAGCATCGAGCGTTCGCCGCCGAAAAGATGGGTGCAGCCGGTGACGTCGAGATAGAGGCCGTCGGTCCCGTCAAGCGCCACCAGCGGGGTATAGCGGTCGCACCAGTCGGCGAGGCCTTCGAGCAGGCGCCGGTCGGCCTCCGGATCGGCCTCCACGATGTCGATCGAGGGATGCATGGCGCGTGCGTCGGCTATGCCCATGCCGCGCTTCAGATTAAGCGCCTCGGCCCGCTCGTCGAGGGCGGCGATGCGCTGGGCGTTCCGGTCGCGGTGACTGATCACCAGCGGCAGGTGATCCGACGGCCGGGAACGCCAGGACCGCCCCAGACGCTGCCGCAGGATCCTCTCGGCGGCGAGATGCGGAAACCACAGGGATAGGAGTCTTTGGCCGTTCTGGGGCCCATTCCTGAGACCTTCCTTGCTCGCCCCGTCTTTCTTCGAATATGCGTTCATCGGGGTTCCACTCCAGTGTGAATTTTCCGGGCAAGGCCGTGCGGCTCTTGCCGATGGCGACGGTGAAGGCGGGTCGGCCGATCGAGCCGGCGAGCGGCCCGGCAAGCGTCTTACGCGTTGCCGCCGGTGCCGCCGACAGGATGAGGCGGACGGGCGCTGCCGTCGGTTCGGGCTCGCCGGCCTGGCGCAGCAGGAACAGCGGCCGGCCCGCACTCTGCGCGCGGGCGTGCAGCCGCCGCGTCGCGGTGAGGTCAAGCCGCTGCGGGCTGCCGCGGATTTCGAGGATGACGGCGGCCAGCGCCGTCATCCGGGCAGCCTCCTCGGCGATCCACAGCGCATCGAGCAGCCTTGGCGCCTCGGAAAACAGCAATTGCTCCGGCTCGATGCCGAAGAAGGCGTGAAGCCCCCTGGCATAGGGAAAGCCGGCCTCGCGGAAAACCTCGGATGTGCCGATCCACAGCACCGGCAATCGCGGCCCCTGGCTGAGGATCAGGCTGACGAGCGACAAGGCAAAACCGGCAACGGCCCCGGCATCGCGGGTCGCGGCGCCATGAAACTCGCTCACCGCCGCCTTCGGCAGGCCGCCGCTCAGCGCAGCATCGAGGCGCTCGGCGCCGGTGCGCAAAAACGCATCGGGCGGCGCCATGGCGAGGCCGCGCCGGACAATGGTCAGATTCCGAGCGGGTGTCGGATGCCGAGAGGGTGTCAGACTCTGACGAGAGACATCCGCGTCAAACGACGAACTGGCCGGCGCCTCCAGGCGCTCGGGCAAGGTCCCTTCGATCTTCGCGATCTGGCGGCGCAGGGCAAAAACAGTCTCCCGCGCCACGGCGCTTGTCGCCATGACGGTCAGCTTCCACTCACAATTGTTCCTGTTATGTTCCCTAGAATTCCAGAGGCCGGCCAAAGAGTCAAGCGGAGTCATGGGGAATTTATTCCTGTAGTGGGGGCGTGACACGGTCACCCCAGCCCGACCATTTGCCGAGTCCGGCCCGAAAGCCTATATGCCGGGATCAAAGGACAAAGCATGGCTCGCATCTACCAAACACGCATCTGGCACGACCAGCTTTCGCCAACGATGGAGGAAATCGAGCTCCTGGCGCTGGAGGCCTATGCCCATCTGCCGGAGGACTTTCGCAAGTTGACCGGCGAGATCGTCATTCAGATCGCCGAATTCCCGACCGACGAGATCATGGACGACCTTTCGCTGGAAACGCCCTTCGACCTGCTCGGCCTGTTCGAGGGGCGCGGCATCGCCGAGCGCTGGAACCCGCAGACCGGCGAGGGGCCGAACCGCATCACGCTCTATCGCCGCGCCATCCTCGACTACTGGGCCGAGAACGAGGAAACGCTGGGCGACATCGTCACCCATGTGCTGATCCACGAGATCGGCCACCATTTCGGCCTGTCGGACGACGATATGGAGCGGATCGAGGAAGCGGCTGAATAGCACTCAGATGACAGAAGCAGAATTTGCCGATCTGATCGATTGCAATTGGCCGTATCACGACATTTCACTGAGCCGGGAACTGATCGAATCCGCAGTGAGGATTTCGCCGAATGCCGCGTTCTTAGCACTTAGCGAGCTTTGCCATCTGCCCGCAAGTGCTGCCGTCGAGCCCGCCATTCTCCTAGCTCTGGTCGACTTTTGGCTATCCGAAGTCGACCACCCGGTGGCATCTCTGACTGCAGAATGCGCGATCTCCTTGATCGAACGCAAGCGACTGCCGGTTCCCGAGATACTTACGAAGATGGGTTACGTCTCCGGTTATCCCGGCCTCCTTGCAGCGCTATCGATACTCTATTTCAGCTGCGATGACGTCGACGGGCTCGCAGACGCGCGGCTCAACGAAATCAGAGCCGTCTGGGAAAGGCTGCCGTAGCCGGTAGCACCTACCAATCGCTGAGCTTGGTGTCGGGGCCGTATTCCTGGCCCTCGATGTCCTTCACCACGGCCTGGCCGCAGCGCATGGTCTTGGCCTCCTTGTCATAGGCATAGGTCGGCGAGCCGAACAGGTGCCAGCCCTTGTTCAGCGCCGCCGTCACCTTGTGGCAGAAGCTGGCATCGTCCGGGCCGGACAGAAAGCGGTAGAGTTTCATTCTTCAATCCTGTCGTCAGTTACGTTAGTCATGCGCGAACAGCGGCGGCCTTCGCCAGCAGTTTTTCGGCCTGCGCCAGATGCAGCCGCTCGACCATCTTGCCGTTCAGCGCAACTACCGCCCTACCGGTATTTTCGGCGAACGCGAAGGCATCCTTGACCGCGCGCGCCTCGGCTATTGCTTCGGGCGACGGTGCAAAGGCGCGGTTCGCGGCTTCGATCTGAGCTGGATGGATCAGCGACTTGCCGTCAAAACCCATGGCGGCCGCTTCCGTGCACTCGCGCGCAAACCCGTCCATATCGCGAAAATCATTGAAGACGCCATCGAGCAGGTCGAGGCCGCCGGCGCGCGCGGCGAGCACCATCTGCATCAGCCATGGAACGAGATAGCGCCGGTCGGGCATGGCGAGAATTCCGGTGTCCTTGACCAGGTCATTCGTTCCGGCAGCGAAACACACCAGTCGAGAGGCCGGATCGCGGCCGAGCTCGGCAATCGGCCCAATGTTGAGCAGCGCCTTGGGCGTCTCGATCATCGCCCATAGCTTGACTTCGTCGGCGATAAAATTGTCGTCGAGCACGTCGCCGGCCTCGAGAATGTCGCGCGGCGTGTCGACCTTGGGCAGCAGGATGGCGTCGGGCGAGCATTTTGCCGCGGCCAGCAGGTCGGCGCCGCCCCACTCGCTCGACAGCGCGTTGATGCGCACGACCATCTCGCAGCGCCGGTTGGAATGGCCGGCGAAAATCGCCGCCAGTTTTTCGCGCGCGGAAAGTTTATCGGCCGGGGCGACGGCGTCCTCGAGATCGATGACGACGGTATCGCAGGCCAGCGATTGGATCTTGGCCAGCGCCTTGTCGTTCGAAGCCGGGACGTAAAGCACCGAGCGGCGCGGGCGGTAGCTTTCGGTGGTCATCTTCGATCTATGCCGCCTGCAGCTAGCCGAGGCAAGCCGTGCATAAAAACTGCACGCAATTTCGGAAAATCTCCTCGTCTCCGCCCCGCTTGCCACCCGACCGGATGCGACAAGGGCGGCATGCAAGAGCAAAAGAACTCCCGTTGGTCCCTGCCGTACCGGCTTCGCCGCGAAAGCTGGTGGCTCGTCGATCCGCCCCAGACTTTGGCAACCCTCCTCCCTTTCGTCCGGAAATCCCTGCCCACCAGCCGCATCAAAGCCGCCGAGAAAGCCCGATCATGACAGTATTCCTCTCGGCGGCGCCGAGCTATTGCAGCCGCTTCGGCGTTGCCGTCCTGCTCGTCGCGTTGGCCGATTTCTTCTTCTATGGCCAACCGGCGGGCATCACGCTTTTCCTGTTCGGCGTTGCGATTGCAGCGGCGAGCATGGCTCTCCATCCTCTCGACGTCTTCAACGATGGCAGGTTCTGGTTCAAGCCGGTTGCGCTGTTTATGGCGCTGCTGCCGCTTGTGGAAAATGTCAGCGCACTGTCCGTCTCGATCGCGCTGGCGGCGACGGCCATCCTCGCGCTTTCACTGGCCGGACGGTTGCGGCGCGGCCTTGCCCGTATTGCCGGCCAACTCTCGCTGTTCCTGCTTGCAACGCCATTTCGGCTCGTCCTTGATTTTTTCCGCTGGCGCACGGCGGCGCGGCGGCTTGGCCGGCGGCGCGTGCGCCTTGCGGCGATCGCCGTCTGGGTCATGCCGCTGGGCCTCGGCGCAGTGTTCCTCGCGCTGTTCGGCGCCGCCAATCCGGTCATCGAATATTGGTTCTCGCTGATCGACCTGATGGCACTGCTCGACGTCGTCCAGCTGCCACGTCTCGGCTTCTGGCTGTTCGTGCTTGCCTGCGTCTGGGCCTTTCTGCGGCCGCGGCTGCCGCGCTTTCTCCGCCGCCGCAGGGTGTCGCCAGCCAGCGCACCGGCGACGCCGGCCACCAGGACCACCATCGAGGACATCGTCTTCGGCAAGGCCGCTATCCTCCGCGCGCTCGTCGTCTTCAACATCCTGTTCGCGGTGCAGAGCGCACTCGACGCCACCTATCTGTGGGGCGGCATCGCGCTTCCCGACGGGCTGACCTATGCCGCCTACGCGCATCGCGGCGCCTATCCGCTGATCGTCACGGCGCTGCTGGCCGCCGGCTTCGTGCTGGCGGCGCTGCGGCCGGGAAGTGCGACCTCCGGCGATCCGCTCATCCGCCGGCTGGTTTATGCCTGGGTGGCGCAGAACATCCTCCTGGTGATCTCGTCGATCCTGCGGCTCGATCTCTATATCGGTATCTATGCGCTGACCTATTGGCGTGTCGCTGCGTTCGTCTGGATGGGGCCGGTGGCGGCGGGCCTTGTCCTGATCATAGCCCGCATCGCGCGCGAAAAGTCCAACGAATGGCTGCTTGCCGCCAATCTTCTGACGCTATCGGCGACGCTCTATGCCTGCTCGTTCATCAACTTTGCCGCGCTGATTGCCAACTACAATGTCGACCATTGCTTCGAAATGACCGGCCAAGGCACCCAGCTCGACGTCTGGTACCTGCGCTCGCTCGGGCCCGGCGCCTTGCCGGCGCTCGATCGCTTCGTCCAGCACCAGAGCAGGACGGTTTCCGCGGAGGATGCCTCCATCCGCGAACTCGCCGGCTGGTATGCACAGGACGAAGCACGCTTCCGCGCCGGCCAGGAAAGCTGGCGGGGCTGGAGCTTTCGTGACTGGCGGCTCAACCGCGCCCTCGACAGGCGTGGCCCGTTCGTGGTTCCTCCGATGTCCGAACCCTTCATGCCGGGCCGCTGATTTGATGCCGCACCACATACTGGTCGCCGACGACGACCCGCACATTCGCGAAATCATCTGCTTCGCGCTGGAAAAGGCCGGCATGAAAACGCTGGCGGTGCCGGACGGCGCGGCTGCCTTGCAGGCGATAGAGCGCCATGCGCCCGATCTCGTCGTGCTCGACATCGGCATGCCGGAAATGGACGGGCTGGAAGTGTGCCGGCGGCTGCGCCACACATCCGACCTGCCGGTGCTGTTCCTGTCCGCGCGGGATGAAGAGATCGACCGCGTCCTCGGGCTGGAGATGGGCGGCGATGATTATGTCACCAAGCCGTTCAGCCCGCGCGAGCTGGTCGCCCGCGTCAACGTCATCCTGCGCCGCGCGCGGCCCACGCCGGAACCAGCCGACGACCGGCAATTCTCGCATGGCAGACTGTTGCTGGTTCCGGCAAGCCATACAGCCAGCTTCGACGGCAAGCCGCTGGCGCTGACGTCGATCGAATTCGCGATCCTGAAAGGCTTTTTGGCGCGGCCGGCGTATGTGCTTGGCCGCGACATGGTGATGGCCAACGCCTATGCGGCCAATATCCATGTCGCAGACCGCACCGTCGACAGCCATATCCGCAATATCCGCGCCAAGCTGGCGGCCGTCGGCTGCGTCGATGCGATCGAGACCGTGCACGGCGTCGGTTTTCGGCTGGGCGGATGCGGCGCGTGAGCGCCCAAGAACTGATTGGCAGCAAATGGCGGCCTCGCCTCGCCACGGTCGTCATCGCCATCCTGATCATGGTGATGGCGCTGCCGCTGGCCGGCCTGTTTTTCTTCCGGCTCTACGAGAACCAGCTGATCAGGCAGACCGAGGCCGAGCTGATCGCCCAAGGCGCCGCCCTTGGCGCGATCTATGCGCAAGAGGTTCGCGAGGCCGGCCTTGCCCCGGAAAAGCTCGGCGCACCCGTGCCTTCACCCAACACCAGCGATCGGGCCTCTCCCTACCAGCCAATCGAACCGCGCCTCGATCTTGCGTCCGACAGGATCCTGCCGACCCGGCCCGCGGCCACCGCGGCCAGCGCCGATCCCGCCTTCCCGGCAATCGGCGCACGCCTGTCGGGCATTCTTGCCGAGACGCAGAAGACCACGCTCGCCGGCTTCCGGCTGCTCGATCCCAGAGGCGTGGTCATCGCCGGCCGTGAGGAGGCCGGCCTGTCGCTCGCCGCTGTCGACGAGGTTGGCGCAGCGCTTGCCGGCCGCTACGCCAGCGCGCTCAGGCTGCGGGTTCCCGACCAGCCGTCGCCGCCGCTCTATTCGGTCAGCCGCGGCACCAAGGTTCGCGTCTTTGTCGCCATGCCGGTTGCGGTCTCCGGCAAGGTCGCCGGCGTCGTCTATCTGTCGCGGACGCCGAACAACATCGTCAAGCATCTCTATGGCGAGCGCGGCAAGGTGGCGCTGGCGGCAATCACCATCCTCGGCGGCGCGCTGCTGATCGGGCTGGTCTTCCTGCGCGCCGTCAGCCGTCCGATCTATGCGCTGATGGAACGCACGAAACGCATCGCCGCCGGCGACCGCGCGGCGATCAGGCCGCTCGATCACCACGGCACGCGCGAAATGGGTGAACTCTCTGCTGCTTTCCTCGACATGGCCGAAAAGCTGCACGCACGCTCCGACGGCATCCAGACCTTTGCCACCCACGTCTCGCACGAGCTCAAATCGCCGCTGACGGCGATCCAGGGGGCCGCCGAACTGCTGCGCGATTCGGGCAGCGCGATGGACGAGGCCGAGCGGCGGCGCTTTTCGGACAATATCGTCACCGATGCCGGCCGGCTCAATCTGCTGGTGCGCCGCCTGCTCGACCTGGCGCGCGCCGAAAATCTCGAGCCGAGCGGCGAAAGCACGTCGCTCACTGCTGCACTGGCGCTGCTGCCGGCCGACGACAGGCTGGCGGTGCGCGTCGAGGCGGGCACCGAGATCGGGCTGCGCATATCGGCCGAAAACGCTGCGATCGTGCTGGCCAATCTCATCGACAATTCGGCGCGGCACGGCGCGACGCTGGTATCGGTCACAGCCGCAAAAGCGGACGGCAAGGCCACCATCGTGGTCGCTGACGACGGCGCCGGCGTTTCGCCCAGCAACCGAGGCCGCATCTTCGAGCCGTTCTTCACCACGCGCCGCGATTCCGGCGGCACCGGCATGGGCCTCGGCATCGTGCTGGCCCTCCTGAAAGCGCATGATGGCACGATCCGGCTGGTTGACTCGGCGAGCGGCACGCGCTTCGAAATCATCCTGCCGGCGGCGTGACTCGGCGGTTCAGATCGGAAGGGCCAAAAGGTGCATTACGACATCGTCATCATCGGCGGAGCCATCGTCGGCTCCTCGGTCGCCTATTATCTGCGCGAGGAAGGGTTTTCGGGCTCGATCGCGCTTGTCGAGCGCGACCCGCAATTTTCCCGCGCCGCGACCACGCTGTCCTGCGCCTCCATCCGCCAGCAGTTCTCGATCCCGGAAAACATCCGGCTGTCGCAATTCACGCTGAAACTGTTCCGGCGGCTCAGGGAAGAGTTTGGCGCGGACGCCGATATCGGCTTTCGCGAAGGCGGCTACCTCATCCTTGCCGGCGAGAACGGGCTGCCGATCCTGCGGGCCAACCACGAGGCGCAGATGGCCGAGGGCGCCGACATCGTGCTCGAGGATGCCGAGGCGCTCGTCCGCCGCTTTCCGTGGCTGTCGGTCGAGGGCATTTCCGCCGGCGCCTATGGCCGCAGCGGCGAAGGCTGGTTCGACGCGCATGCGATGCTGATGCTGTTCCGCAAGGCACTGCGAAGCAAGAACATCGATTTCATCACAGCGTCGGTGACCGGTATCGAGCGGCAGGGGAAGCGCGTCGCCGGTGTGACCCTCGACAATGGCGAGCGGCTCGAGGCCGGCACCGTCGTTAACGCCGCCGGGCCGAATGCCGGCAAGGTGGCAGCAATGGCCGGGCTGGCGTTGCCGGTGGAGCCGCGCAAGCGCAATGTCTTCGTCTTCGAGGCGCGCGAAAAATATGACGACATGCCGCTGCTGGTCGACCCGAGCGGCATCTATGTCCGGCCGGAGGGCTCGGTCTACATCACCGGCGGCGCCGAGCCGGAAGAGGGCGAAGGACCGGCCGACCCCGCCGACTTCGACCCCGACTGGCCGCTGGTCGAAGAGGTGATCTGGCCGGTGCTGGCGACCCGCATTCCGGCCTTCGAGGCGATCAAGCCGACGCGCGCCTGGGTCGGCCATTACGACTACAACACGCTCGACCAGAACGCGGTGATCGGCCCGCACCCGGAGGTCGGCAATTTCCTCTTCGCCAACGGTTTTTCCGGCCACGGCTTGCAGCAGGCTCCGGCGGTCGGCAAGGCGCTGGCCGAACTGATCGTGCATGGCGGCTATCGCACGGTGGATTGCTCGGCGTTCGGGTACAGCCGGATCGCCGACGGGCGGCCGTTTCGGGAATTGAATGTAATCTGAGAACTCCGCGGCAGGCGTCAGCGCTTGCGGCCGAACCAGAATGCGTTGGGCATGCGCTCCATGCCGATACGCTCATAGAAGCCGACGGCGTCGGGCATGGAGATCAGGCTGATGGCAACGGAAGGTCCGAGTTGCCGGCGTGCCTCATCCATCAGGCCCTTGCCGATACCCAGCCCTTGCGCCGATGCAGAAACAGCGAGCTCGGAGATATAGCAGACCCAGGAAAAGTCGGTGACGCCGCGAGCGACACCAACCAGCGGCTTGCCCGGTGCATCGATGCGCGCGGTGAGCACCAGGGCGGCACTCGTGAGCATCGCCTTCAAACGGGCATGATCATCGACGGGCCGTGTCTCGCCGAGGCCGGATTCCACCAGAACGCGGCGGAACTCGGCGATGCCGAGGCCCGGTTCGCTGGCGTAAAGGATCGTGGATCGCGTTGTCATGTCGACAAAAGTGCACCATGGGCTGGTGGTTTTGAAGCTGTTTTGTACCGATTTTGTGTTTCGATCGACGACGGAAGTCCAAAAACAGCCGTCTTTTATTTGCCCGCGGCATTGTGTAAACCGAGCGCCAGCAATTCCCCGCAACGAGAAGAAGACGGGCAAGAACCATGGAAAAATTCACCAAGCTCACCGGTGTCGCCGCGCCGATGCCGATCGTCAATGTCGACACCGACATGATCATCCCCAAGGATTATCTCAAGACGATCAAGCGCACGGGGCTCGGCACCGGCCTGTTCGCCGAAATGCGTTACAAGGACGACGGCTCGGAAAACCCGGACTTCGTGCTCAACAAGCCGGCCTACCGCAAGGCGCAGATCCTGGTCGCCGGCGACAATTTCGGCTGCGGCTCGAGCCGGGAACATGCGCCGTGGGCGCTGCTCGATTTCGGCATCCGCTGCGTCATCTCGACCTCGTTCGCTGACATTTTCTACAATAACTGCTTCAAGAACGGCATCTTGCCGATCACCGTCAGCCCGGAAAACCTGGAGAAGCTGATGGACGATGCCTCGCGCGGTTCCAACGCGACGCTGTCGGTCGATCTCGAAGCCAAGGAAATCCGCGGGCCGGACGGCGGCGTGGTCAAGTTCGACCTCGACGAATTCAAGCGCCACTGCCTCTTGAACGGCCTCGACGATATCGGCCTGACCATGGAGAAGGCCGGCGCCATCGCTTCGTTCGAGAAGAAGAACGCCGAGCTGCGGCCCTGGGCATAGGCTCTAAAGCCGCGCCGACGGTCAGCCTCTACGCCAAGTGTCCGGGGAGGGATGTGATGACACGCTTGCTTGTTGCCGCTGCCTGCGGACTGCCGCTGATGCTGCTGCCCCCGGCGAGCGTCTATGCCCAGACGCAGACGCCCGCCACGGAAGCGCCAGCGGCAGATCAAGGCGCCAGCGACACAGCCGCCGCCGACGATGACAAGCAGGCGCCGATCCCGTTCGAGGGCGGCCAGCTGACCATCACCCAGGAGGAAGAATACGGGGAACGGGTACTCGCCTTCGACGGCAAGGAACTGGCGCGCAATTACGACGTCTTCTTCGACAAGATCGTCGAGGTCGGCGGCGTCAAGGTGGCGCTGGTCGATGTCGGCGACGGCGGCAACCAGTGCGGCCCGGCCAAGGTGATCGTGTGGAAGCCGGAGGGCGGTGCGATCCAGACGACCACGGTCGAGCAGGATGAATGCGGCGCGCCGCCGGCCGCGATCTCCGACAGCGCCGTCTATTTCGTACCCTATCTGCTGCCGGGCGATTCCAAGCCGGCGCTGCAATGGTCGCCGACGGACGGACTGACGACGTCCGGTAATCTGACCTACATGCCGGAGCCGGGCACCGACTGGAAAGACATCGATCCGTCGAAATACGACAACATCATTGATGCCTTTCACAACGAGGCCGTCTACAGGCTAGCCGAGACGCTGCTCGGCAAGGACATGCCCGACATGGCGACCAGCCTGCTGGTCGGCGGCGGCACGGAAAAAACCGCGTCGGGTGCCTTCTTTGCCAGCGGCTGCGTGCCGCATGATTGCGGTGGCAATGACGGCTTCATGGCGGTCGACCCGGTCAAGCACAAGCTGTATTTCGCCCGCCGCGGCGACAAGCCCGAGCCGGACGCGTGGCCGGCGGTGAGTACATGGCCGGCCGACGTCAAGGAAGCGCTGGACAAGGCGCTGGGGTCGCCGAATTAGAAATCGTTCTGCCGCGATCCTTCGCGCGCCCCTCTGTCCTGCCGGACATCTCCCCCACTTGGGGGGAGATCGGCCGTCACCGCCGCTTTCGCCAAACCGCCTACGCTGCAAAAAAGGAGGACACCATGCGAAAACTGATCTCCACCGGTTCGCCCTTCGAGAAGACCGCCGGCTATTCGCGCGCCGTGGTGCAGGGCGACTGGTGTTTCGTGTCCGGAACGACCGGCTACGATTATGCGACCATGTCGATGCCGGAGACCGTGGAGGCACAAACGCGCAATTGCCTGACGACGATCGCCAAGGCGCTCGGGGACGGCGGCTTCGAGACGGCCGATGTGGTGCGGGCGCATTACTATATCACCGATGCGGCTTTCGTGGATGTGGTGTTCCCGATCCTCGGCGAGGCCTTTGGCGAGATCAGGCCGGCGGCAACGATGATCGTGTGCCAGCTCAACAAGCCGGAGATGAAGATCGAGATCGAGGTGACGGCGCTGCGGCGCACAGCCTGATGCCTGTCACGGTTGCGACAACGACACGGTTAGCACGAGGATCGGCCCATGGTGAAGGTCAGGCGCATCGTTGCAAACATAGACACGCAGGATATCGCGGCGGCAAAACCCTTCTATCAGGATGTGCTCGGCCTCGATCTCAAGATGGATATGGGCTGGATCGCTACCTACGGCTCGCAAGAGACGATGTCCGTGCAGGTCAGTTTCATGGCCGAAGGGGGATCAGGAACGCCGGTGCCGGACATCTCTATCGAAGTCGACGACGTCGATGCCGCGCTTGAAAGCATGAGGACGGCCGGCTTTGCCATCGAATACGGTCCGGCGGACGAACCCTGGGGCGTGCGGCGCTTCTTCGTACGCGACCCGTTCGGCAGGCTGGTCAATATCCTTTCGCATCTCTAGGCATTTTGTCTTGAGCATCGGATTTTCCCAAAACCGGTTTCCACTTTTGGGTCCGATGCTCTGAACCGCAGGCTTGCGCGCCGGCCGCTTGGCGTTTAGCAAGGCCGCGGCTCACGACACAATCAGGACGGTTCCCCATGGCTTCGAAAAATCTTCTCCTGCTTGCCGGCGACGGCATCGGCCCCGAGGCGATGGCCGAGGTGAAGAAGCTGATTTCCGCCATGAACGACAGGCTCGGCAGCGATTTCGTCACCGATGAGGGCCTTGTCGGCGGCTGCGCCTACGACGCGCATGGCGCGGCGATTTCCGATGCCGACATGGCCAAGGCAATGGCGTCGGACGCGGTGCTGTTCGGCGCCGTCGGCGGACCGAAATGGGATGCGGTGCCTTACGAGGTGCGCCCGGAGGCGGGTCTGCTGCGGCTGCGCAAGGACATGGAGCTGTTTGCCAATCTCAGGCCGGCAATCTGCTATCCGGCGCTGGCGGCGTCCTCCTCGCTGAAGCAGGAGGTGGTCGAGGGGCTCGATATCCTGATCGTGCGCGAGCTCACCGGCGGCGTCTATTTCGGCGAGCCTAAGCAGATCATCGACCTCGGCAACGGCCAGAAGCGCGGCATCGACACCCAAATATACGATACGTTCGAGATCGAGCGCATTTCGGGCGTTGCCTTCGAATTGGCGCGCACGCGCAAGAATCACGTCACCTCGATGGAAAAGCGCAATGTGATGAAGTCGGGCGTGCTGTGGAACGAGGTCGTCACCCAGACGCACAAGGCCAAGTATGCCGACGTCAAGCTCGATCACATGTTGGCCGATGCTGGCGGCATGCAGCTGGTGCGCTGGCCGAAGCAGTTCGACGTCATCGTCACCGACAATCTGTTCGGCGACATGCTGTCCGACATCGCCGCCATGCTGACCGGCTCGATCGGCATGCTGCCGTCGGCCTCGCTCGGCGCGCCGGATGCGAAGACAAAAAAGCGCAAGGCGCTCTACGAGCCGGTGCACGGCTCGGCGCCCGACATCGCCGGCAAGGGCATCGCCAATCCGATCGCCATGATCGCCTCCTTCGCCATGTGCATGCGCTATTCCTTCGGCATGGTTGAAGAGGCCGACCGGCTGGAAGGCGCGATCGCCGCCGTGCTCGATCAGGGGTTGCGCACCAGGGATATTCATTCGCCGGGGATGACCGAGGTCGGCACCGCTGAGATGGGCGGCGCGATCATCGCCAAGTTCCTGGGCTGATCCTATGGCGGTCGACGTCCGCTGGGCGACGACTGGGGATGCGGCGGCACTCACCACCGTGCTTTGCGAAATGGCGGTGCATTACCGGCAACCGCCACTCGACGCCAGCCAGGTTTTGTCGGCGGCGCAGAAATGGCTTGGCGACGAAAGCCCATCCTATCCGCATTTTGCGCTCGCCTTCGTCGATGGCGAAGTTTGCGGGCTGGCCTCGGTTGCGATCGCGCATCCCGGCATCGATCTCGAGCGGCTGCTGTTCCTCAAGGACCTGTTCGTGCGCGATACCGCCCGCGATGGCGGTGTCGGTCGAGCGCTGATGGCATTCCTCGCCGGCAATTGCATGCGCGAAGGCATCGGCCGTATCGATCTGACCACGGAGGACTGCAACGAAGGCGCGCTGCGCTTCTATGCCCAATTTGGTGCCGAGCGTCACGAGCAGAAGGTCTTTCTCAGGTTATCCGGCGAGGCGCTGCTGGCGATCGCGGCTGGTTCCTCGACGCGATCTTGGAAGCCCTAAATTGGAGATTGGCCGAAACATCTCCCCCTTCGTCATCCTGGGGCGAAGCAAGGAGCGAAGCGACGCGGCGCAGACCCCAGGATCCATGCCGTTACCCGGCGGCAGTGCTCGGCCGACCAGAACCGAGTGCTTCTTCGTGGTGGATATGAGCGCCATTCTGAACCGCTGCGTTCCTCGGCTTATGTCGCGGCATGGATCCCAGGGTCTGCGCTCCGCTTCGCGTCGCTCCGCCCTAGGATGACGAAGGCGTGGCGGCCGGCGACCCAATCGTGGAGGTACTAAACCCTGACACCTACTGGCACCGGACCCCACTGGTTTTCGCGCGGCTGGGTCGGGATCAGCGCAAAGATCAGGATGATCACGGTGCCGAAGGTCGGGATCAGGAAAAGCAGGAAGAGCCAGCCGGTCAGGCCGATATCGTGCAGGCGACGCACGTTCAGCCCGAACCACGGCAGGGCTGTCGCCAGCAGAAAGAGGCCGAAAAGGCCGACCGCTACTGCCGGCAGTTCAGCGGTATTGCCCATGGCGCCGTCGATAAAGACACCGATGCCTATGACCACGAGCAGCGCGATCGTCCAGAACAGGCAATAGCCCCAATATTCCTTGCGGCAGGCACGGCCGGCGAAGTTGAAGTAATTCTCGGTCAGACCCAGCCAGAAATAGTTCCACAGGCCGGCCGATTCGGCCGGACTTTGTTCAGCGGAACGGCCGAAATGTTGCGGCTGACGTGCCGCTGGCGCGTTGCCGGCCTGAGATGGCGCGGCGGTTGCAGTGGAGGCGTCGGCAGGCGCACTGCCAGGTTGGGCGCGGATCGAAAAAACATCGCGTGCCCGTCCGCCAGCCGGCTGGAATTCGACGGTCGTACCTCCGGCAACCGATGCTTCGCGGCGCAAATCTTCGCGCGCCAAAGTGTAGCGGTTGCCGTCGGCTCCGATGATGAAGCCGAAACCCTGGTCTTCGTCGTAATGAAGAACTTCGCCGCGCATGTCCTGCCCACCCCCATTTCCCCGCCCCAGACTGTGCAAAGTTCCGGCAGACCGCAAGGGGCGTGCGGAAATGGAGAGTGCTGGCTATTTACCCCGGCCGTTTCTTCGATTTCTTGTGTTTCGCAGGTCCGCCTTCGAACTTCGCCTTGGCCGGTTTTCCGGCCCAGGGCTTCGCCTCGAATGCCGGGCGCTGGTCGGCCGGTGCGCGCTTCTCGAATTTGGGCGTGTTCTGATCGAAGGTGCGCTTGCCGCGGTGCGGCTTCTTTTCGGGCCGCGGTTCCTGGTAGCCGGCCCGCGACAAATCCGGCGTGCCGTCCAGCCGCTTGACCGCAATGTTGCCCTGCAGCTTGCGGTCGGGGCCGATCGCAGCGAGGAAACGCTCGGCCCAGTCCGCCGCGATCTGCACGAAGGTTTCCTCCGGCTGCATCTTGATGGCGCCGATCTCGCGCTTGGAAATGCCGCCTGTCCGGCACAGCATCGGGATCAGCCAGCGCGGCTCGGCATTCTGCCGGCGTCCGACCGACAGCGAGAACCAGACGCTGTCGCCGAAATCGTCGCGGCGGCTCGGTGCCTCGTCCCGGCGCGCAAATTTTTCGCCCGACGGCGTGAACGGTGCCACGTCGAGAAGATCCTCCGGCGCCGAGTGGCTGGAGCGGCACATCCGCACGAATGCGGCGGCAACCTGTTCGGGCCCGTGCTGATCGAGAAGCGCCTCGACGAAGCCGCGCTCCTCATCCTTCATAGGCTCGCTGAAGACCGGATCAGCGAGAATGCGCTCGTCGTCGCGCCGTATCACGTCGTCGGCCGACGGCGGGCTCGCCCAGGTTGCCGCAAGGCCGGCACTTTGCAGCAGCCGCTCGGTGCGCCTGCGGGCACTATTGGGCACGATCAGCGCGCTGACGCCCTTGCGTCCCGCACGACCCGTGCGTCCGCTTCGGTGCAGGAGCGTTTCCGGGTTGGTCGGCAGGTCGGCATGGATCACCAGCTCGAGATTGGGCAGGTCGATGCCGCGTGCCGCGACGTCGGTGGCGATGCAGACCTTGGCGCGGCCGTCGCGCATCGCCTGTAGCGCGTGGCTGCGCTCGTTCTGGCTAAGCTCGCCGGACAGCGCCACGACGGAAAAGTTGCGATTGTTGAAGCGCGCCGTCAAATGGTTCACGGCGGCGCGCGTGTTGCAGAACACCAGCGCGTTCTTGGCCTCGTAAAAGCGCAGCACGTTGATGATGGCGTTTTCGCGGTCCGCCTGGGCGACGCTCAGCGCCCGGTATTCGATGTCGAGATGCTGCTTTTCCTCGCCGGAGGCCGAGATGCGCACAGCATCGCGCTGGTAGCCCTTGGCCAGCGTGGCGATGGAGCGCGGCACGGTCGCGGAAAACATCAGCGTGCGGCGATCGGCGGGTGCGGCATCGAGGATGAATTCCAGATCCTCGCGAAAGCCGAGATCGAGCATCTCGTCGGCCTCGTCGAGCACCACTGCCTTGAGCGCCGACATGTCGAGCGAATTGCGGGTGATGTGGTCGCGCAGGCGGCCGGGCGTGCCCACGACGATATGGGCGCCGCGCTCCAGCGCGCGCCGTTCGGTGCGCATGTCCATGCCGCCGACGCAGGACGCCACCGTGGCGCCGGTCAGTTCGTAGAGCCATTCCAGCTCGCGCGTTACCTGCAGGGCCAGCTCCCGCGTCGGCGCCACGGCCAGCGCCAGGGGTGCCGCCGCGTGGGAAAAGCGCTCCGCGCCATCGAGAAGGGTCGGCGCCAAAGCCAGACCGAAGGCGACGGTCTTGCCGGAGCCGGTCTGGGCCGAAACCAGCGCATCGGCCTGGCCAAGCTCGAGAACGGCCTTCTGCACCGGCGTCAGCTCGACATAGCCGCGTTTTTCCAGCGCCTTTGCCAGCGCGGGAACAATAGCTTCGAAATTGGACATCTTGCTCTTTCGAAATTCGGATTCTGAATACCCGGCGACGGGTCAAATGTCGGCAAGCGCCACAGACGGGCGCCACGAGCCAGACGATGCTCGTTCGTACTTGGTGCCGCCGTCATTGTACAGGGCGGGCGGGTCGGCCTTGTTGCGATTGACTCTAGACGTAAACCGCGTAAAAGCCGGCACCGAACGGGATAGTTTTCGATGCGCGGCCTTTTGATGGCGCTTTCTGCCTTCGACATCCCCGGCCCCAATGCGAACCATTGGGCCGGGCGCGTCGCTGCGTCTCCTCGTTCCAGCAAAATCACGTTCTTGCTCAAAAAAACCGGCAAAACGACCACCAAAACGGTCTGATTCCCTTGGCCTAACCACCCTCTCCCGGGTCCGGCCCGGGGGTTGAAACCCGCATCGGCCGGCGGGTTTTCTCCAGAAAACGAGCGGAGAGGGACAGGAGATTTCGATGAGTTTCAAGGTTGCGATCGTCGGCGCCACGGGCAATGTGGGCCGGGAAATGCTCAACATACTCGAAGAGCGCGGCTTTCCGGTGAGCGAGGTGGTGGCGCTGGCCTCGCGGCGCAGCCAGGGCACGGAAGTGTCGTTCGGCGACCGCACGCTGAAGGTCAGAGCGCTCGACCAATATGATTTTTCAGATACCGACATCTGCATCATGTCGGCCGGCGGCAACGTCTCCAAGGAATGGTCGCCGAAGATCGGCAAGCAGGGCTGCGTCGTCATCGATAATTCGTCGGCCTTCCGCTACGACCAGGACGTGCCGCTGATCGTTCCGGAAGTGAACCCGGATGCGATCTCGCTGTTCACGCGCAAGAACATCATTGCCAACCCGAACTGCTCGACGGCGCAGCTGGTCGTGGCGCTGAAGCCGCTGCATGACGCGGCCACCATCAAGCGCGTCGTCGTCGCCACCTACCAGTCGGTCTCCGGCGCCGGCAAGGAAGGCATGGACGAATTGTTCACGCAGACGCGCGCGGTGTTTGTCGCCGACCAGGTCGACGTCAAGAAGTTCACCAAGCGTATCGCCTTCAACGTCATCCCGCATATCGACGTCTTCCTCGACGACGGGTTCACCAAGGAAGAGTGGAAGATGGTGGCCGAGACCAAGAAGATGCTCGACCCGAAGATCAAGCTGACGGCGACCTGCGTGCGCGTGCCGGTGTTCATCGGCCATTCGGAAGCGGTCAACATCGAGTTCGAGAAGCCGATCACGGCGGACGAGGCGCGCGAGATCCTGCGCGAGGCGCCGGGCTGCCAGGTCATCGACAAGCGCGAGGACGGCGGCTACATCACGCCGCTGGAATCGGCCGGCGAGGACGCCACCTTCATCTCGCGCATCCGCGAGGACTCGACCATCGACAACGGCCTGTCGATGTGGATCGTCTCCGACAATCTGCGCAAGGGCGCGGCACTCAATGCGGTGCAGATCGCCGAGCTGCTGGTCGAGCGCGGGCTGATCCAGCCGAAGAAGAAGGCGGCATAACTTTTTCGCTCACGGCCGCATCGCCGCTGTCGCGGCTGGCCCTCCGCGGGGGCGCCGGACGACCGGCGGCCCGCAGTCGCGGGCTCGGCCTTCGGCCGTTAGCGCCCTTCTCCCCGTTCACGGGGAGAAGGTGCCGGCAGGCGGATGAGGGGCACAGGCGTCTCAAATAGGCAGCAAGGCGACGGCGTCACAGCCGGTTCTCCTCCGCTAGGTCCAACAGCAACTCCAGCGCCTCCTTCGCCCGGTCGGCGGGCACGAACAGATGATCGTGGTAGAAGGCCGAGACCGGATTGACGCCGATGCCGGCGGTGGCCAGCCGCGCGGTGATGGCGGCGAGGAAGCCGACCGCTTCCAGCGACGAATGGATGTTCAGCGTCAGCATCCGGCAGCGGAACACGGTTTTCAGTCCAGCGGCCTTGGCATGGTCTTCAACCACGATCAGCGTCGTGCCCTCGCGCTCGCGAAACAGCATCACCGGGTGGAGCCTGTCGGGAACGGGCGCATCGGGTGGCAACGTGGTGAAGACATGAACGCCGGCAAGCAATTCCGGCGTCATTGCCGCCAGCAACTGTTTCAGGTCGGTCTCTCCGGCCATCGGTTGCTTTCGTTGTGCGATCAGGCGGTGGTTGCCGTCGAGCGCTCGGAAGACACCTCTACGGATTTTCAATAACGCCCTCCACCTCACCCCGCAAGGTGGACTTGGCCAGGTTCGTTGCCGACTGAACTTGTACATCCGAGGTCGCCGTCCCCCGGAGCTGAAAAAGAGCTGGAGGCGTGTCGGATCGCCGTCATGGGCCGCGTCCTTGGTTCGAGCTGGCGAAGGAGCCAGTGCTCACAACGACCGGAGGGAACATCAATGACCATGTCTCAGGCAGCACCCGTCTCACCGCGTGCCCTGTGGGCCGGCCGCGTGCTCAGCGCCGTCATCGTGCTGTTCATGATCTTCGACGGCGTCATCAAGCTACCGCCGCTCGAAATCGTCACCCAGACCATGGTGCAGCTCGGCTGGCCGGCCGATGCCAATGTCTCGCGCATGCTCGGTACCATTGGATTGGTCTCGACAGCGCTTTACGCGCTGCCACGCACCTCGGTGCTCGGCGCCATCCTGCTCACCGCCTATCTCGGCGGCGCAGTCGCCACGCATGTGCGTATCGGCAGCCCTTTGTTCTCGCACATACTGTTCGGCGTCTATCTCGGCGCCGTCCTCTGGGGTGGCCTGTATCTGCGCGATCCAAGGGTGCGCGCGTTGTTCCCGTTCAGCCAATAGCGGCGATTTCGAAAGCCGTTCGATGGTGGCCACGCCGCCAGAGCGGGCGCGGTCTGCCGCCGCCTTTCTACTCTTTGGATCAAATTGAGCGCCGCCGGGCGGCAGCCGATCTTCTTCTTTGGATCAAATCGCCTGGTTGCGAGTTAGGGGGTGCAGCGGCGAGGACGGCACCCTGTTGGAGAGGAACGACAATGAAAAAGGTGATGATCTTGATGGCCTTGCTGGTCCCGCTCGGTGCCTGCTCCCGTACTGAGCAAGGCGCGGCAGTTGGTGGCCTGGGCGGTGCGGCGGTCGGCGCTGCGGTGGCCGGCAACCCGACCAAGGGCGCGGTGATCGGCGGTGCGGCCGGCGCTTTGGCCGGTGCACTGATCGGCCGTGCCAGCGAAAGCGGCCAATGCCGTTATCGCGATCGCAACGGTCGTGTCTACGTTGCGAGTTGCCCGGAAGGCTATTGATCGGGCCGCATCATATGGATGCAATAGCAAAACGGCGGGCAGGGCCCGCCGTTTCGTGGTTGTGGAGATGATTTATTCGGCGCTGGCGGCTTCCGCCTCGGCCGGCGCGGCTGCGGCGGCGGCAACGGCCGCGGCGGCATCTTCCTGCGCCTTCTTCAGCAAGGCTGCGCGCTCCTGCGCCTTCTTGCCGGGCTCGGCCTTGTTCGGGTTGAAGCGGGCTTCGCGCTTGGCGATGCCGGCTTCATCGAGGAAGCGCAGCACGCGGTCGGTCGGCTGGGCGCCATGCGACAGCCAATGCTTGACGCGCTCGGCGTCGACCTTGACGCGTTCGCCGTCCTTGGGCAGCAGCGGATTCCACGAGCCGAGCGACTCGATGAAACGGCCGTCGCGCGGCGAACGCGCGTCGGCGACGACGACATGGTAATAGGGACGCTTCTTCGAGCCCGCACGGGCCAATCGGATTTTCAGTGGCATTTCTTTTCTCCTAAAAGCTCTGATTCGGTTGATCGGTTGGTGGCTGGTCCTCAGCCGGTTTTCGCTACGCCGTTGGATGCGGCGATCTGCTCGTGATGGCGGATCACTTCGCGGACGACGAAGTTCAGGAATTTCTCCGCGAAATCCGGGTCGAGATGGGCGTCCTTCGCCAGTTGGCGAAGACGGGCGATCTGCTCCTGCTCGCGCGCCGGATCGGCAGGCGGCAGGCCATGTTCCGCCTTCAGCACGCCGACTGCCTTGGTGCAGCGGAAGCGCTCGGCCAGCATGTGGATCAGCGCCGCGTCGATATTGTCGATCGAGGCGCGATAATTGGCCAGCGCCGCACGCGCGTCCGCCATGTCCTTCTCTTCGTTCATGGCGCCCTCACTTCTTCTTGCCGAGGCCAGGCAGCCCGCCACCGCCCGGCAGGCCGGGAAGTTTCATGCCACCGGGCAGCCCAGGCAGGCCACCGCCACCGGGAAAACCACCGGGCAGGCCCTTCATGCCGCCGAGCCCGGCCGCCTGGGCCTGCTTCTGCAAGGCTTCGAGCTGCTTGGGGTCCACCTTGGAGAGGTCCGGCATGCCGCCGCCCATCATGCCGCCTGCGCCGCTAGGCATCATGCCGCCGAGCCCCATCTTGGAAGCGAGGCCGCCCATCATGCCGCGCATCAGGCCGCCGCCTTTGCCCTTGCCGCCCATCGCCTTCATCATGTCGGCCATGCCGCGATGCATCTTCAACAGTTTGTTGATTTCGGCCGCGTCGGTACCCGAGCCGGCGGCGATGCGCTTCTTGCGCGAGTGCTTCAGAATATCGGGGTTGGCGCGCTCGGCCTTGGTCATCGACGAGATGATGGCGAGCTGGCGACCGAACATCTTGTCGTCGAGCCCGGCGGCGGCCATCTGGTCCTTCATCTTGCCCATGCCGGGCATCATGCCCATGATGCCACCCATGCCACCCATTTTCGACATTTGCTGAAGCTGGCCGGCGAGGTCGTTCAGGTCGAACTTGCCCGACTGCATCTTCCTGGCCATCGCCGCGGCCTGTTCGGCGTCGATGTTCTCGGCCGCCTTTTCGACGAGGCTGACGATGTCGCCCATGCCGAGGATGCGGTCGGCGATGCGCTTGGGGTGGAATTCCTCCAGCGCGTCCATTTTTTCGCCGGTGCCGATCAGCTTGATCGGCTTACCGGTAACGGCGCGCATCGAGAGCGCCGCACCACCGCGGCCGTCGCCGTCCATGCGGGTCAGCACGAGGCCGGTGATGCCGACGCGCTCGTCGAAGCTTTTTGCCAGATTGACGGCGTCCTGGCCGGTCAGCGAATCGGCGACCAGCAGGATCTCGTGCGGCGACGACATCTTCTTGATGTCGGCCATCTCGACCATCAACGGCTCGTCGATATGGGTGCGGCCGGCGGTGTCGAGGATGACGACGTCATGGCCGCCGAGCTTGGCCGCCTGCACGGCGCGGCGGGCGATATCGACCGGCGTCTGGCCAGCGACGATCGGCAATGTGGCGATCTTGACCTGCTCGCCGAGCTGGCGGAGCTGCTCTTGCGCGGCGGGACGCCGCGTGTCGAGCGAGGCCATCAAGACTTTCTTGTTTTGACGGTCGGCGAGGCGCCTGGCGATCTTGGCCGAGGTCGTCGTCTTGCCGGAACCCTGCAAGCCGACCATCATGATGACGACCGGAGCCGGTGCATTGAGGTCGATGGCGACGCCCTCGGCGCCGAGCATCTCGACCAGCTCGTCATGGACGATCTTGACGACCATCTGGCCGGGCTTGATCGACTTGACCACGGCGGCGCCGACGGCCTTCTCGCGCACCTTGTCGGTGAAGGAACGCACCACTTCCAGCGCCACGTCGGCCTCGAGCAACGCACGGCGCACCTCGCGCAGCGCCGCCGAGACATCAGCCTCCGACAAGGCGCCGCGGCCGGTGAGGCCGTTCAGGATCGAACCAAGACGTTCCTGTAGCGATTCAAACATTCTTTTTCCTTTTCCCTGGCACCCGGATGATGCCCGAGAGGTAATGCGTTCGCGCCAACTGTCCAAGCAAAAGCCGGTCCGGGCAAAGCCCAAAGCCAAAAAGCACCCGGGGGCGCACAGCGCTGCCGGGTGTTGGCCTCCGGGATCGATTTACAGCACTTCACCTCAAAGAGGTTTCGGCGTCCCGGTCGGTTTGCTCGGAGGAATACTCGTCGCGGAATTCGCGGCGTGTAGACAGGAAATCGGCCGCAGAGTCAAGCTTTGGTCAAGCTTTGCGTCAAATAGCTCAGGACGACCAGGCAATGCACATCAGCGCACGCTGCCGGCGCGCGCCATATCCGGCTCGACCTTCAGCGGTGAGCGCGGATGCAAAAGCAGCAGAACGGTCAACAGGCTGCTGACGATGCCGATCGAAGCGATGAGGACGGCGTCTGAAGTCGTCCAGCCGGCGGCTTCGAGCGGCTTGGCGTTGAACAGGGCGAAGGAATTATAGCTTTGCTGGTGCGAAATCAGCAGGAAGCCGGTCAGATTGTTGCCGAGATGGGCGCCAAAGCCGGCACCGAGATTGCCGGTTGCATAGACCAGAAGCGTCAGCAGCAGCGCAAAGGCGGCGATCGAGGCCAGCACGCAGGCATTGATGGCAGCGCTCGAACCTGGGCTCCAGTGCAGGGAGGTGAACAGCAATCCCGGCAGCAGCGCCCAGATGAAAGGGTTCTGGAACCGGCTCGCCAGGCCCCAGAGCAGATAACCGCGAAACAGCATCTCCTCCGACGAGGTCTGCAGAAAGGTCAGGGCGGCGATCGGGATCAGGAACGAAAGCCACGCGGACAGGCCGATCGTGCCGCGCGCGATGTCGGGCTGCAAACCATAAAGCAGGATCTCGGAAAGCAGCGAGGTGATCAGCACTGCGGCCAGCCCTTTCAGGAACCCCGCCCAAGAAATGCGCCGGCTGACGCCAATCAGGGCGGTCAGCTTCTCGCGATGGATCCAGCGCATGGCAGCCCAAAGGCCGAGCCAGATTCCGGCAAATGAAGCCAGCGCCGCGAGGATGCCCGCAGGAGAGGCCATGAAATCCTGCACCGCTCCTCCACCTGGCGGGGCGGTGCCAGACGATGCCTGCCAAACGGCAAACGCATAGGTGCCGCCGAACAGCACGGCGGCAGTGGTTCCGAGCCAGAACAGGATGACGACCACCGTCCCGAGCAGGAGGCGCGGCAAGGTGGCCTTGTCGTTGGCGGCGTGCCGGTACTGTTGGAAGGCGGTCGGGTCGATGATCACGCGGGCTCGCTGGCTGGTGCTTCGGCTCGCAAGGTCTAGAACATCGGCCCCAATGTGGAAACCGGTATTGCATCGGCAATGCCGGCCTGTGGCAATATCGGGGTTTGTGAGCGGCCGCCGCTACTGCAGGGCGACCGCCCTGTTGGTAACGTCAGCGCACGACGTACATGATGCGCCTTGTGTCCGGATCGATCAGCGCCGGCTGACCGTTCACGTAGACGTAGCGGTAGTCATAGTCCGGAATCTCGCGTAGCTCGACGGTGTCGGGCAACGTCGCGCCCGTGACCACCTCGCCCTCGAGATAGACCGGATCGAGCCGATGCGTACGGACATAGGTACGGATTTCGGCCGGCGGTCTCCGGATAGGTTCGATCGCCTCGCCGGCGACGATTGCTCCGGTATAGCTGTCGGAATACTCGACGCTATCGGCGGGCGGCGTCACGATGGCAATGTCGGCGCTGGCCGGACGCTGTGTCAGGACCACACGGCTGCCGCCGAAATCGGCCGTCACATAGTCGGAATAGACCCAGCCCTGGCCGTTAGCCTCTGCGATAGTGCACCATTTGCTGTTGGCGATGCAGCCGTCGAGCGTCGCCGACTGGCCGGCCGCGAGCACGCCGATCACCGGATATTGCGGGCCGGGGCCGGCGCGTACATTGAGATCAGTGATGGCCGAGACGGCGGTGTCGGCCAATGCAGAGCCCGACATCGCTATGAGCGCTCCGGCCACCGCCGGAAACAATATGCGTTTCATGGTCTTCTCTCCGTTTCACAGTCCCTTGGCACGGAAAACGAAGCAAAGCCGCATGCGTTCCGGCTAAAAGGCTTCGGCCGGCTCACGATTTGTTCCAGTCGTTTTCGGCAGGTCGGTCAAAAGCTCGTGAACAAAAGCAAGTTTTTGCGCCGCCACGTCCGAGATGACGAAGGGATAGAGATCGGGCAGGCCCATGCAGCGGTTGATCGAGTTGGACGCCTCCGACAGCACCAGCCAGCGGTCGAGAATCCTTTCGAAAGGCTCTGGCCTGGAGGCGGGTTCCGATGGTGCCGGCTGCAGCTTGCCGCCGGTATCGGCGCGCGGCAGCTCGTTGGCTTCAACGGTTTCCAGCCGGCCGAGCGGGAAATTCAGGGCATGCACCATCTCCAGCGTGTCGGTGATGTGCATGTGATGCGCCCATGTCTCGGCCCAGTCCTCCCATGGGTGCGACGTCGCATAGGCCGAGATATGGCGCTGCTGCCAGTCGGGCGGCGCGCCATCGGCATAATAGGTCTTCAGCGCCTGTTCGTAGCCGGCGCGCTCGTCGCCGAACAAAGCGCGAAAACCGGCAAGCTTTTGCGAATTGTCGCGGATCAGGCGGTCCCAGTAATAATGGCCGAGCTCATGGCGGAAATGGCCGAGCAGCGTGCGGTAGTTCTCGCCCATCTCGACGCGCCGCCGTTCGCGCTCTGCCGAATCCGCCTCGGCGACGTTGAGCGTGATCCGGCCGTTGTCATGACCGGTCAGGATACGTTCGCCGCCCGGACCGCCGCCGATCGGATCGGCAAGAAAATCGAAAGCGAGACCGATCTCGTCGCCAACGTCCTGCTTGGGTGCGACCGGCAGGCCGAAGGCGAGCAGCGAATAGACGGCACGCTTCTTTGCCGCCTCGACACGGATCCAGCGGCGGCGGTTGCCGTCGACCGACAGATCCGGGATCAGCTGGTTCAGCGCACAGGCGCGGCAGAAGGCGTGGCCGGGCTCCGCCATCCAGTTGCAGGCGCATTCGTCGGCATTGGTGCAATGGAAGACGTCGGCGCCGGACAGCGCGAAGCGCGCATGCTCGGGATCGTAAAGCACGAGGCTGGCGCAGTTCAGGCATTGCGCGTTCTCGAAATAGAGACGGTGGCCGCAATGCGGGCAGTCGAAAAGCTTCATTGGCGTCTCAAATCATTCGAAATGCGGAGGACGATACGAGCAGGAGAACGCCAAACGCCTGTCAGCTGCCCACGTTCCTGCCGGCCGATGCTATTTTGCCGCAAGCTGGGCGACGACCTCCTTGGCCACTGCCTCGCCCGGCGCCGCCGCAGGTCTGCATCAGCGGACCGGCCAAATGCTCGCCGGCGAAGAAGATCTTTTCCGCCACGGGCTGCATCAGCGTGGCGCGCGCTTGCGAGCGGCCGGGCCGCGCCGCCGCATAGGCGCCGCGCACGAACCGCTCAGCGCCCCAATTGGTCATCATTGCGCGTCCGACATGCTTTCGTATGTCGCCGCCAAAAATGCCGCAGAGCCGGTCGACGACGAAGTCGATGCCAGCCGCCTCGCCCGCCGCCGACATCTCCCAAGCGAAATCGCCGCCGACGAAACCGACCATCAAATCAAGGTTGAAGGGAAAGCAGAGGAAGTAGATGTCGTGCCGTGCCAACCGCTCGATCAGCAAATCGTCGAACGGCTCCAGACCGAGCCTTGTACCGGATATTTCGACCGGCAGCTTGGTCAGCATGCCCATCGGCAGGTCGAAGAGGGCGGCGAAATGCGCATCGGGGAGTGCAGGCGAGAACGCAATCTCCTCGAAGGCGAGCACTGCCGGCGAGGCGGTGACGATGACCGCCTTGGCGCAGATGGTACCGCGATCGGTGACGCAGGCTACGCCCGGCCCATCCCAGAGGATCTTGCGCACCGGCGTCGACAGCTCCACCGGCACGTCGGCGCCGAAGCGGGCAACCAGCGTACCGAAGCCTTCCCCGGTGAAATAATTCGGATCGAGATCGGCGGCGGCCTGAAAGTCGCGGATCGATATCTCGTCCTCGTCGGCGCCGAAATCCATCGGCCCCGCGAAGGTTGCGGCGGCGCGCGGCGCGTGTCCCTTGGCGAGCAATGCCGAAAGGCGGTCATCGTCGCCTTCCCTCACCTGATGTGCCGCCACCAGTTCGAACAGCCTTGCGTCGGCCACCTTCATCGCCGCCTCCTCGGCTTCGCTTGCCTTTCGCTCACGGTAATAGAGATGATCGACATTCATGTCGTGGTGATGAAGCGTCCAGGCAGCGGCCTTCGCCTCGGGAAAGTAGGGATTGCGGTCCGCGGCATGCAGCCAGGCGCAGCCGATGTCGAACGGCACGCCGAAATGCTGGTCGCTGGTCCAGGCGCGGCCGCCAATGCGGTTCATCGCTTCCAACAATTTGAAGGAAAAACCGGCAGCGCGCAGGGTCTTGGAAGCCGAAAGCCCGGCTGAACCGGCGCCGATGATCACGACATCAACGTCTTCCATGCTTATTCTGTCCCCGCCACAATAATTACTTGATCGTAGGCAAATTCCCGGGCATCCGCCAGTGTGGTGGATTTGAAGTTCCTGCTGTATTGAGTGCATCGGCGCAGCGCCGGGACAGTGACAAGCAGGTGTTTCGCAGGCAAGTTCGCAATTGGGAACGTGATTCAGGCAACCAGGAGAGCAGCATGGCATTTCTTGCCAAGGGGAAGATGTTTGTAGTGGCCACGGTGGTGGCGGTGCTTGCGCTGGCGACGGGCGCGCAGGCGGCGGCCAGCTGTGGCAAGAGCGGCGCCGGCTTCGAGGCATGGAAACCGGAGTTCGCCGCGGAGGCAAAGGCCGACGGTGTCGGCTCGAAGGGTCTGGCCGCTCTGTCTCGCGCAACCTACGCGACAAAGACGATCTCCGTCGACCGCGCCATCCATAAGGCTTTCAGCGGCTCGGTGGAAGCTTTCATGAAGCGCCGTGGCGCGTCCGCGATCATTGCCAGGGGCCGTGCGCTGAAGAAGGCCAATGCTGCGCTGTTCGACAAGATCGAACGGAATTACGGCGTGTCGCCGGGCGTGTTGCTCGCCATCTGGGGTATGGAGACCGGCTTCGGTTCCGCCATGGGCAACCAGAATACGGTCTCCGCCATTTTAACGCTGGCCTATGACTGTCGCCGTCCGGAGTTCTTCTACCCGCATGCCATTGCGGCCCTGAAGCTGGTTGATCGCGGAGCGTTGAGCGCCGCGTCGGTCGGTGCCGCGCATGGCGAGATTGGCCACACGCAGTTCCTGCCCGGAAATGTTTTGGCATATGGCGTAGGCAACAAAAACCTGCGCGACAAGGCCACTGCGTTGGCTTCTACCGCCAACTTCCTCAAGGGTCATGGTTGGCGACCGGGCGCCAGCGCGCAGGCGAATATCGGCGCAATTGCTGGCTGGAATTCGGCGAGCGTCTATCAACAGGCCATCGCCCGCATGGCCACGGCGATCGATGCCGACTGACAGGATATAAACGCAAAAATGACTGGGCTCGGTTGGAAGCGCGAGGCGAGCATGAAGAGTCTCGCAACAGCGCAGGGCTTGCCTTGCCCTTTGGAACCTAGCTAGGACAGGCGATGATCTCGCTCTCGATCGTTGATTTCGATGCGGACCCCGAGGGGGTGACTGCGATCCTAAGCCTCGAACCGACACGCATAGTCCGCAAGGGCGACCCGATGCGTAACGGGTCCCCGCGCAAGAAGAATGGATGGAGCCTCGATGGTCCGCGGCAAAGGCTCCGGAGTGGGGCCGAGCACGAGAATGCGGTCAACTACCTGATCGAGCAGATGCGAGGTCGGGAGGAGGCCTTCGCACGGCTGCGGCAGGAAGTGCGGCCAAAGCAGATAACTATCTACGGCGGGTTCTATCAGCCCTACGACGTACAGTGCGGCATTTGGCTTGAGCCGTCTGCGATGAGGGTGCTCGCGGATTGCGGTGTTGGCTGGAGCCTCGACCTTTTTGTTGAGGACGAAGCTCACCAACATGGAAGTGAGGTGTGAGCAGGCGTCCTGTCCCGCATTGGGTCGTTTGCCGACTGGCTGGTTCCAAATTTGAGCGGAGTCTGATTCATAGGGGCATGAGCCGATACGATCTGACCGACTTCGAATGGCGCGTCATCGAGCCGCTTTTGCCCAACAAGCCGCGAGGCGTGCCGCGTGTCGATGACCGTCGCGTGCTGAACGGCATCTTCTGGGTGCTGCGATCGAGTGCGCCATGGCGCGATCTGCCCGAGCGCTACGGCCCTCGCACCACTTGCTACAACCGCTTCGTTCGATGGCGGAAAGCAGGTGTCTGGGATCGGCTGATGGACGTCATTACCGAGGCCCATGACGGCACGGTGCAAGTAATGTGTCTACGTCCTAGTTTTCTCGGATCGTTTTCAGCTTTCACGAGATCGGTAGAGCGCCCAGCCCGCTGTTCGGATGTCAGCGCTGGCGGTTACGCGCCGCCAGTGTCCTCAGCCTGAGCGCGTTGAGGCGGATGAAGCCTTCGGCATCCTTCTGGTCGTAGGCGCCGCGGTCGTCCTCGAAGGTGACCAGCGCGTCGGAATAGAGCGTCTTCCTCGACTTGCGGCCGGTGACCATGACGTTGCCCTTGTAGAGCTTCAGCCGCACGGTGCCTTCGACGTCTTCCTGGCTCTTGTCGATCATTGCCTGCAGCATCAGGCGCTCGGGCGCGAACCAGAAGCCGTTGTAGATCAGCTCGGCATAGCGCGGCATGAACTCGTCCTTGAGGTGGGCCGCACCGCGGTCGAGCGTGATCGATTCGATCGCCCGATGGGCGGCGATCAGGATGGTGCCGCCGGGGGTCTCGTAGACGCCGCGCGATTTCATGCCGACGAAACGGTTCTCGACCAGGTCGAGCCTGCCGATGCCGTTGTCGCGGCCGAGATCGTTCAGCGCCGCCAGCATCGTTGCCGGCGACAGCTTCTTGCCATTGAGCGCAACCGGGTCGCCCTTGAGGAATTCGATCTCGATCTCGGTGACCTCATCCGGCGCATCCATCGGCGAGATGGTGCGCTGGTGGACGAATTCCGGCGGCTCGCTCCACGGGTCTTCCAGCACCTTGCCCTCGGACGACGAATGCAGCAGGTTAGCGTCGACCGAGAAAGGCGCATCGCCCTTCTTGTCCTTCGGCACTGGGATCTGGTGCTGCTCGGCGAAGTTGATGAGATCGGTCCGCGACTTGAACGACCAATCGCGCCACGGCGCGATGACCTTGATGTCGGGGTTGAGCGCATAGGCCGACAGCTCGAAACGCACCTGGTCGTTGCCTTTGCCGGTGGCGCCATGGGCGATCGCATCGGCGCCGGTCTCCCTGGCGATCTCGACAAGATGTTTCGAGATCAGTGGCCGGGCGATCGAGGTGCCGAGCAGATATGTGCCTTCATAGACAGCGTTGGCGCGGAACATCGGGAAGACGAAATCGGATACGAACTCCTCGCGGACATCGACGACGCGGATATCCTTGATGCCCATCATCTCGGCCTTGCGCCTGGCCGGCTCCAGTTCGCCACCCTGGCCTAGATCGGCGGTGAAGGTCACGACCTCGGCGCCGAGCTCGGTCTGCAGCCATTTCAGGATGATCGAGGTGTCAAGGCCGCCGGAATAGGCGAGCACGACTTTCTTGGCGGCTTTTGCTTTCGACATGGTGGGCAGTTCCGCGACAGGGGTTCTTCGCGGGCGAGGTATCACGGCGTTTTAGGCCAGCGCAAGGGACGAACGATGCCTGGACCAAATGCCTCATCTCCAAGAGGCTGGCGAGGACACGGCTCTTGCGGTATGGCTGCGCCGTCTTTTGCCGCCACGAGACGAGCCATGTCCTTCATCCCCGACAGTACGACGCTTATCCAGTTCTCCATCGCCACCTTGATCCTGGCGATCACGCCCGGGCTTGACATGACGCTGTTCGTGTCGCGCACGCTGAGCCAGGGCCGTGCCACCGGCTTTGCCTCGATGGCCGGCGCCTTGTGCGGCACGCTGATCCACACCACGCTGGTGGTGGTCGGCGTCTCGGCGCTGATCGTCGCCTCGCCGATGGCGTTCTTCGTGCTGAAGATTTTTGGCGCCGGCTATCTGGTCTTCCTGGCATGGCAGGCGATCACAAAAGGGTCGGCGTTTTCACCGGAGAAGAAGAGCGGGCCGCAGATCTCGCTGTTCCGCAGCTGGGCGGCGGGGCTCGGGGTCAATCTGCTCAACCCGAAGATCATCCTGTTCTTCATGACCTTCCTGCCGCAATTCGTCTCCGCGCATGATCCCGACGCGCCGGGAAAGCTGTTCTTCCTCGGCGCGATGTTCGTCGTGCTGGCGATCCCGGTGACGGCGCCGATGGTGCTGGCGGCGGAAAAATTCTCGGCCGCGATGAAATCCAGCCCGCGTGTGACCCGCGTCGTCGACTATCTGTTTGCCGGAGTTTTTTCGGCCTTCGCGCTCAAGATCCTGACGGCCCAGGCGAAATAGGGCGTCCGATCTGACGCCAGCTTCCGGCCGAGCGCCCGGCGCTCAGCCAGTAGAAAATACCGCCGACCATGCCGCAGCCGATCACCGCCAGCATGACGCTGGTATTGGTAACCTCGAAATTGGCATCGGCCGTCTGGTGGACGAAGCCAAGGAAGACCGCCGAGACCACAGCACCCGCCAGCGCATAGAACAGCCAGTCACGCCGGCCAAGGATCTCGGAGACGAGGATGGCGATGGCGGCCGGCATGAAGGCGAAATAGGCGACGAACAGCGCGACGAAGGGGATTGAAAACCACAGCGACGCCTGCGCCGCCGGTTGCGTCTCGTCCGTTATCAGCCCAAGAGACGCCAGGAACATGATGTTAAGGAAGGCGCTGGCCGCCAGCGAAGCAACGCCGTAGCCGACAAGGATGACGGCGAAGCGGATCAGATAGGCGCCGACGCGATTCACGCCTCGCCATGCCCCGCGATCATCATCGCTTCCAGCGCCAGCCGGTCGACCTTGCGCATGCGCTCGGAGTCCGACTTGAGCTGGCCGCAGGCGGCGAGGATATCGCGGCCGCGCGGCGTGCGGATCGGCGAGGCATAGCCGGCATTGTTGATGTAATCGGCGAATTTCTCGATCGTTTCCCAGTCCGAGCACTGGTAGTTGGTGCCCGGCCACGGATTGAACGGGATCAGATTGATCTTGGCCGGAATGCCCTTGAGCAGCTTGATCAGCGCCTTGGCGTCGTCGATGGAATCGTTGACGTCCTTCAGCATCACATATTCGAAGGTGATCCGCTTGGCGTTCGACAGGCCTGGATAGGCGCGGCAGGCAGCGATCAGATCCTTCAGCGGATACTTCTTGTTGATGGGCACCAAGAGATCGCGCAAATCGTCATTGGTGGCGTGCAGCGAAATCGCCAGCATCACGCCGATCTCCTCGCCGGTGCGGAAGATTTCGGGCACGACGCCGGAGGTCGAGAGCGTGATGCGCCTCTTCGACAGGGAAAGCCCGTCGCCGTCGGATGCGATAAGCAGCGCCTTCTTCACCGCCTCGAAATTGTAGAGCGGCTCGCCCATGCCCATCATGACGATGTTGGATACTTTGCGGCCTTCGGCCGGCACGATGGCGCCGTCCGGCGTATCGCGGTCGGGGAAATCGCCGAGCCGGTCGCGGGCGGTCAAAAGTTGGGCGAGGATTTCCTCGGCGGTCAGGTTGCGCACCAGTTTCTGCGTGCCGGTGTGGCAGAAGGAGCAGGTCAGGGTGCAGCCGACCTGCGAAGAGATGCACAGCGTGCCGCGGCCTTCTTCGGGAATGTAGACGGTCTCGATCTCGACCGGCCGGCCGGCGCCGCGCGGCGGAAAGCGAAACAGCCATTTGCGCGTGCCGTCGGTGGAGATCTGCTCCTCGACGATTTCGGGCCTGGCGACGGTGAAATGCCTGTCGAGCGCCGCGCGCAGATCCTTGGAGATGTTGAACATGCCGGCAAAGTCGGAAACGCCACGCACATAGATCCAATGCCAGAGCTGTTGGGCGCGCATTTTCGCCTGGCGCTCCGGCACGATGCCGGCGGCGACAAGGGCGGCCCCAAGTTCGGCGCGCGTCAAGCCGATCAGCGACGGTTTTTCAGGCGTCGTGCGGGTGCGCAACGCGTCACGCGCGCCTTCGGCGGTAAGATCGAATGAAAGGGTCATTGTTGCGCCAATATAAGCGATTTGCGGCCGAATACAGCATCGTGCCCGAAATGAAGCGCGGCGCATAGCACAGCTTGATGGCGGAGTCATGCCGGGTTCTTCCTTCTCCCTTTGTGGGAGAAGGTGGCCGAGCGAAGCTCGGTCGGATGAGGGGTGTTCCAGCTTGGCGCCGACGGCGTTCCGTCCAACACCCCTCTTCCGTCTCGGCGCTGCGCGCCGATCCACCTTCTCCCACAAGGGGAGAAGGGAAGACTGCGCCTAACCGCCTACTTGCACTTGGCGATCGAGGCCAGCGCCGCCGAGATGCCCTTCAGCGAGAAGACGTAGGTGGTGGTGTTGCCGCGGCCGGACTTGGCCGACACCTTCATGTCGGTGCCGGTCTTCATCGCGGCGATCAGCACCGGCTCCTCGGCGGCGTTCTCGACCCAGGCCGACTTGCCGCGCGTGAACATCGAAAAAGACTTCTTGTCGATGGTGACGGTGGCCTTGGAACCCTCCTGGAAGGTATAGCCGGCGATGAATTGCGGCTCGTAGGACACTTGCTGCCCCGGCCGCTGGCTGACGAAGAAGAACATGTCGCCGTGATCGAGCGTCGGCGGCTGCTTGTCGGTTGGCACCGTCAGGACATAGCAGACCTTGCCGCCGCCCGACGCCTGATAACTGTAGGTGCCCCAGGCATTATGCTGGCCGATCTTGGTTGCCGACTGCGCCAGCGCGGGCGCCGTCAAGGCCACCAGGGCCAGGCTGGAAACTATAGCAATCAATCCGCGCATCGCTTTTCCCGTATTCCACTGGTGCGGCGGCAGGCCGGCTCGGCGTCCTGCCCGTCGCTTCATTTTGATTTAATCTGGGTTACCAAACGGTGAATTTCCCTGAGAAAAGGATGTTCACGCCAGGAAACCGCCGCCGTCTTCGCGCTGCCGCTCGAAAAAGCGGCTGGCGCACTGTCCCTGCCGCGACTTGGAGGCCACGAAAACGGCAAGAGTTTGACTTTTCAAGCAGCTAGGTCCTTGCAGCCATCCTGGCTTTTCTGATGTACGTGACGAATTTCCCTCCAGATGGTACCATGTCTACGTTCGCCTCCACGACGTTCGGCCAGGGCGCCCTTCTTGGCGGCTACGGGAGATTTGGCCATGGCCGTTTCCGAGACAGTCCTGATCCTGGCGGGCGGCACAGCCGTCCTGGCGATTGTGTTCGGCATTCGTGTCGCCATGCGGCGGGCGGCCGGTGGCGCGGTGCGCCGGTCGGATGCCGGGGAGACGGCGGGCGGATCGGGCGCGCCCGACGTGGCCGGGGTCATTGCGCTGCCACCTTTGATCTTCCTCGGCTTCCTGGTGGCGGCAACCGTGCTCGAGGTGCTCGTGCCGCTCCCGGTCATGGCCGGGCAGGCGCTCGCCCGCTATCTGACCGGCGCCGTGCTCGCGGTGTGCGGCTTCGTGTTCATCTTTATGGCAGCGGGCCGCTTTCAGGCCGCTGGAACCAACATACCACCGACCTTGCCGACGACGGCGCTGGTCGTCGACGGTATCTATCGGCGCACCAGGAATCCGTTCTATCTGGGAACGACCCTCATCTATTTGGGCCTCGGCGTCGCGGCCGGAAGTCTTTGGGCTATTGCGCTCGTCGTCCCGCTGCTGTGGGTGATCAATACCGGCGTAATCGCGCCGGAAGAGCGCTATCTCGAGCGGAAGTTCGGAGATGCCTATCGCGCCTACAAGGCGCGGGTGCGGCGGTGGGTTTGACGGCCGGAAAGTCGGTTCTCACGCGATTTTTTGCGCCGTACCGGCTCAGCTCTTGTCGGCGATGGCCTGCCTGGCGGCGAGCCGGTGCGCCGGCGTGATGTGGGCGCTGACGGCGGTAATCGCGGCGGTCAGCACGGCGATGTCGTCGGTGAAGCCTAGCCCAAGGATGAAATCGGGGATGACGTCTGTCGGCAGCACGAAATAGCCGAGCGCAGCCAGCAAGGTGCCCTTGGCGCGCAGCGGCGTCTTCTTGTCCATGGCACAGTAATAGGCGGCGACCACCTCTTCCATGAACGGGATCTGCCGGGCGGCCTTCTTCGCCGTACGCCAGAACTTTTCGCGCACTTCGCTCTCGTTGCCCGGCTTGCTGCCGAGGCCAAAGAAATCAAAACCGGATTTTTGCGCCATCAACCTCTCCTTGCGGCCGTCGCGTGACTTCACGCGTGACCGCGAGGCAAAATGTGGTGAAAGCCGAACCTCGCTGCAAGGTGCAGATAGGCTCAGCCGCCGAAATAGCGGTTCATTTTCCTGGCCAGATCGAAATCCAGCGCGGTCAGGCCGCCGGCGTCGTGCGTGTTGAGGGTCACGTTTACCGTCTTATAGACGTTCGACCAGTCGGGATGGTGGTCCATCTTCTCCGCGGCCAGGGCAACGCGGGTCATGAAGGCAAAGGCTTCGGAGAAATTCTTGAAGGTGAAGCTGCGGGTGATCGAGCCACCATCCTTGGCCAGCGACCAGCCGTCGAGGCCGGCAAGTTCGGCGCGGATCGCCTCTTTTGCTAGTTTCTCCCTGGCCATGTCCGTCTACCGCATGATCCGCGAAGCGTCGGCGGCGCCGACCAAACGGCTGGCGACGCGGTTGTCAGCACCTGAAAGCGGCCAGGCTTCCTCGACGACATAAGGCCCGCCGCCGACCGAATCGCGTGACGACATCAGCACGAAGCGGCCGATCCGGAACGGCAGCGTCGAAAAATTGCCGCGCGCCGACAGATACTGGGCGACGTCGAGCGGGCTCGAATTGCGCAGGCGGGCCAGCGTCACATGCGGCGTGAACTTGCGCGGGTCGGCCGGGATGCCGAGCCGCTGGCAGATGCGATCGATCTCGGCCTGCAATGCGGAAAGATCGGGCGAAGCGGCGACCCCGGCCCACACCGCATGCGGCTTCTTCTGGCCGAAGGCGCCGACGCCGGACAGCGTCAGCGGGAAGGACGGGCGGTGAACACGGTCGAGCGCATTGGCGATGTCGTCGGCGACATGGCCCTCGACATCGCCGATGAAGCGCAGCGTCAGATGATAGTTTTCGACGTCGATCCAGCGGGCTCCGGGCAGGCCGCCCCTGAGCAGGGACAGCGAAAGAGCGGCATCACGCGGTATCTCGAGGGCGGTAAAAAGACGCGGCATGGCAAGCCTCCTGTCCTCGAATCGAACTCTTGCCCCTAGCGAATCATCGATATTCAAACGGGGCAAGGGGTTTGTTGGTCGCAGGCCTGCCTAAAAGCTTCCCCTGCGGAAGGTGTTGCGACGGCGAACCCTCGCCTTCAGGAATTGCCCCGGACCGCTTCAATGGTCTTCTCCACACTGGGCAGGATACCCTCGACGATGCGGTCGACGCCTCGGGCGTTTGGATGAAGGCCGTCCTCGAGTTGCAGGACGGATTGACCGGCGATGCCCTCGAGAAAGAAAGGATAGAGCGGCACGCCATATTTTTCAGCCAGTCTCGGAAAGGTCGCGTCGAAGGCGTTCTGGTAGTCGGCGCCGAGATTGGGCGCCGCGCGCATTCCGGCAAGCAAAACGGCGATCTTGCGCTGCTTCAGTTTTGCCAGCATGGCGTCCAGGTTCCTTTCCGCTATGGCGGGCGAAACGCCGCGCAGCATGTCATTGGCGCCGAGCTCCAGGATGACCAGCTGCGTGCCGTCCGGCACCGACCAGTCGAGCCGCGACAGGCCGCCGCTCGTCGTATCGCCGGAGACGCCGGCGTTGGCGACCGTGACATCGTAGCCCTTGGCGCGCAGCGCCGCCTGCAGCTTCTCGGTGAAGCCCTGACCTGGCCCGAGGCCATAACCCGCCATCAAGCTGTCGCCGAAACCGACAATGGTGAACGGTTCGGCGCGCGCCGACGAAATGGCGCCGCAAATGGCGAGGAAAAGGGCGAAGGCTGCGGCAAAGGTGTGTTTGAAAGCCATGCGGCAGGCCCCATATGACCAGGAACATCTGTTGGCGAAGGCAGGTTTTCGTCTTTGTCGAGCATCGGATGCACTAGCCTTCATCCCCCATATAGGACGATTTGATTTTGGAAGAAGCCGTCATTTCGCTGAAAGACGTATCGCTGACGCTCGGCGAAGGTGCATCCTCGGTCCATGTGCTGAAGGGCGTCAGCCTCGATGTGGCGGGCGGCGAAGCGACCGGCATCGTTGGACCTTCAGGTTCGGGAAAGTCGACATTGCTGATGGTTTTGGCCGGGCTTGAAAGGGTCGATTCGGGCACGGTCCGAATTGCCGGCGAGCTGCTCAACGGCAAAAGCGAAGATCAGATCGCATCGTTTCGGGGACGAAACATCGGCATCGTGTTCCAGTCTTTCCATCTCATCCCCAATATGACGGCGCTGGAAAACGTTGCCGTCCCGCTGGAGCTTGCCGGCCATGTCGATCCGTTCGGCGTAGCGGCACGCGAGCTGGCGGCGGTCGGTCTCAGCGATCGCGTCACCCATTACCCCGGCGAATTGTCTGGCGGCGAGCAACAGCGCGTGGCGATCGCCCGGGCACTGGCGCCGTCGCCGCGCATCCTGATCGCCGACGAGCCGACCGGCAATCTCGACCAGGCAACGGGGCGGCACGTCGCCGACCTGCTGTTTGCCAAGGCGGCCGAACGCGGCATGACGCTGGTGCTGGTCACGCATGACCCGCTACTCGCGGCGCGCTGCTCGCGCCAGGTGTCGATGCGGTCGGGGCTGATCGAAGACGCGCCTAAGCCGGCCACCAGGGCTGGCAAGGTGACCGCCTGATGCCGCTGGCGCAAACGCTGAGGCTCGCCTTTCGGTTTTCGCTGCGAGAAATGCGTGGCGGGCTGTCCGGCTTCCTGATCTTCCTTGCCTGCATCGCGCTCGGCGTCGCTGCGATCGGCGGCGTCAATTCGGTGGCGCAGGCTATTTCCGCCGGTGTTGCCGACCAGGGCCAGACGCTGCTCGGCGGTGATCTCCGCTTCCAGCTCAACCAACGCGATCCGACCAGAGCCGAACGCAGCTTCCTCGACCGGCTTGGCACGGTTTCGCACAGCGCCAATATGCGCTCGATGGCGAGGCTCGAGGACGGCTCCGACCAGGCGCTGGTCGAGGCCAAGGCGGTCGACGGCGCCTATCCGCTCTATGGTGCGCTGGAGACCGAGCCGGTGCTGTCGCGAGAGGATCTGTTCGGCGAAAAATCCGGCGTCTTCGGCGCCGCCGCCCCGGACCTCTTGTTCGAGCGGCTGAACCTTGGCATCGGTGACCGGCTAAAGCTCGGCAGCGCGACGTTCGAGCTGCGCGCCAGGCTGGTCAACGAGCCGGATGCAGTGTCGGATGGCTTCGGTTTTGCGCCGCGGCTGATGGTGTCGACCGACGGGCTTGCCGCTTCCGGCCTGATCCAGCCGGGCAGCCTGGTCGAGAACGCCTATAAGGTCCGCCTGCCCGGCGGCACCACTGAGGCACAGATCAAGGCGATCCAGGAGCAGGCGGCAAACCAGTTCCCGCAGGCCGGCTGGTCGATCCGCACCCGCAGCAACGCAGCGCCGGCGCTGTCCTCGAATATCGAGCGGTTTTCGCAATTCCTGACGCTGGTTGGGTTGACGGCGCTGGTGGTCGGCGGCGTCGGCGTGGCCAATGCCGTGCGTGCCTATCTCGACGGCAAGCGCGGCGTCATCGCCACCTTCAAGAGCCTGGGGGCTTCGGGCGGGTTCGTCTTTGCCGTCTATCTGGTGCAGATCCTGATGATCGCCGCCCTCGGCATCACGCTAGGCCTTGTACTTGGCGCGCTGATGCCGTTCGCGGCCAGCGCGGCACTCCAATCGGTCATTCCAGTGCCGGCGGAAGGTGGGTTCTATCCCGGCGCCCTCGGCATGGCAGCGCTGTTCGGGCTGCTGGTGACGCTGGCTTTCGCCTTGCTGCCGCTCGGCCGCGCCCGCGACGTGCCGGCAACGGCGCTGTTTCGCGAAATGGGTTTCGAGGGCCGCGGTTTTCCCCGCCCGCTCTATATCGCCGCGGCATTGGGCATCGCGCTGCTGCTCGCGGTACTGGCGATCCTGTTTTCCGGCGACCGCCGTATTGCCTCGATCTTCGTTGGCGCCACGATCTTTTCGTTCCTGGTGCTGCGTGTGGTCGGCTCGCTGGTGCAGTGGGCGGCGAAGAAAGGCCCGCGCGTGCGCTCGACCGCGCTCAGGCTCGCCATCGGCAACATCCATCGGCCTGGCGCCTTGACGCCGTCCGTGGTGCTGTCGTTGGGACTCGGGCTGACGCTGCTGGTGACGCTGGCGCTGATCGACGGCAATCTGAGGCGGCAGATCTCGGGCAGCCTGCCGGAAAGGGCACCGAACTTCTTCTACGTCGATATCCAGAGCGGTGACGTCGATGCCTTCTCCGCGCTGGTCGGCAAAGAGGCACCGCAAGGCAAGCTGATCAAGGTGCCGATGCTGCGCGGCCGGGTGATGGCGCTCAACGGCGTCGATGTCGACAAGGTCAAGGTTCCGGCCGAAGGCGCCTGGGTACTGCGCGGCGATCGCGGCCTGACCTATGACGCAAAGCTGCCGGAGAATGCGACGCTGACCGAGGGCAGCTGGTGGCCGGAGAACTATGCCGGCGAGCCGCTGGTCTCGTTTTCCGCCGAGGAAGGCAAAGAGATCGGGCTGAAGCTCGGCGACACCATCACCGTCAACGTGCTCGGCCGCAACATCACGGCCAAGATCGCCAATTTCCGCCAGGTCGAATGGGAAACCATGGGCATCAATTTCGTCATGGTGTTCTCGCCCAACACATTCGCTGGTGCGCCGCATGGCTGGTTGGCGACGCTGACCGAGACGAATGCGTCGGCAGCCGACGATGCGCATCTTCTCAACGCCGTCACGCGTGCCTTTCCCGCGGTGACGACGGTCAGGGTCAAGGACGCGCTCGAAATCGTCAACCGGCTGGTGGCGCAGCTCGGCACAGCAATCAGGGCAGCAGCGGGCGTGGCGTTGATCGCCTCGGTGCTGGTGCTGGCCGGGGCGCTCGCCGCCGGCAACCGGGCTCGCATTCACGACGCGGTGGTGCTGAAGACCCTGGGTGCGACCAGGAAAACGCTGATCGCCGCGTTTTCGCTGGAATACATGCTGATCGGCCTTGCCACTGCGATCTTCGCGCTGGCGGCGGGCGGTGTGGCGGCGTGGTTCGTCGTCGCGCGCATCATGACGCTGCCATCGCACTTCATGCCCGAAGTGGCGGTGGCGACCATCGGCTTTTCGCTGGTGGTCACGGTCGGCATCGGCCTTGCCGGCACGTGGCGGGTGTTGGGCCACAAGGCGGCGCCGGTGCTGCGGAATCTTTGAGCCAGAGCCGTTTTTGATTAAATCTCGGTAATGTTCCGGGCGGGAAGGCCAATAAAACCGTATCTCTGGCACTTCACGGAGCATTACGCTTGGTTACGGTCTTGTCCTTTACGCCAAGAACCATCATATTTCGGCGCAGGCATGCTGGAGCCCCGCCAGCGGCGCCTGGGTTCAAAGGACCTGACACCGGACGGGGCAGAAGCAATATGAGGATTTCCATGGCTGATCCCGTTCGCAATTATCAGACGCGCGCCGTGCCCGGCGCCGGCGTCGATGCTGCCATCGACCAGGGCCTGCGGGCCTACATGATCAAGGTCTACAATCTGATGGGGCTTGGCCTCCTCATCACCGGCCTTGCCGCGGTCGGCACAATCATGCTGGCCACCACCAGCGATCCCGCCTCGGCCGTCGCGACGTTGCCAAGCGGCGAGATGCTGACCTCGTTCGGCTACGCGATCTTTGGTTCGCCGCTGAAATGGCTGGTGATCTTTGCCCCGCTGGCAGCGGTGATGTTCCTGTCGTTCCGAGTCCAGTCGATGAGCGTTTCGGCCGCGCAGACGACGTTCTGGGTCTACGCCGGCCTCGTCGGCCTGTCGCTGTCGTCGATCTTCCTGGTCTACACCACCGCCAGTATCTCGCAGACCTTCTTCGCCACCGCCGCCGCCTTTGGCGGGCTGTCGCTCTACGGCTACACGACCAAGCGCGATCTCTCGGCGTTCGGGTCGTTCCTGGTCATGGGCCTGGTCGGCCTGATCATCGCGATGGTGATCAACATCTTCCTGCAGTCGTCGGCGCTTTCCTTCGCCGTTTCGGCGATCGGCGTGCTGATCTTCGCGGGCCTCACCGCCTACGACACGCAGAACATCAAGGAGATGTACTTCGAGGGCGACGAGACTGATGTCGCCGGCCGCAAGGCGATTATGGGCGCATTGAGGCTCTATCTCGACTTCATCAACCTGTTTATGTTCCTGTTGCAGTTCATGGGCGACCGTCGCTAAATACGGTTTTCCTGGACCAGCGAGTTTGGAAAGGGCGGCCCAATGGCCGCCCTTTTCTTTTGTGCCGGCTTTTGCTGTGATATAGGGCAGATGAACGACGTGCCTAAATTATGAGCAGCATCACCTTGCGGGCCGCGACGTCGGCCGATCTCGACCGGATCACGGAAATCTATGCCGACGCGGTAACGAATGGCACGGCGAGCTATGAACTCGAACCGCCAAGCCGCACCGAGATGGGCGCGCGCTTCGACAGCCTGATGGCGGGCGGCTTTCCCTATCTCGTTGCGGAAAAGACCGGCGCCGTGCTCGGCTATGCCTATGCCGGGGCGTTCCGGCCACGCCCGGCCTACCGCTTCGTCGTTGAGGATTCCGTCTATGTCGCGCCCGAGGCCAAAGGGCAAGGCGTCGGGCTGCTCTTGATGCAAGGGCTGATCGAGGCGGCCAAGGTGGCGGGTTTTCGCCAGATCATCGCGGTGATCGGCGACGGCCGGCCCGACAGCGCCTCGGTACGGCTGCACGAGAAGCTCGGCTTTCGTCATTCCGGCCGCCTGGAAGGCTCCGGCTACAAGCACGGGCGTTGGCTGGACACGGTGTTCATGCAGCTGCCGATCAATGGCGGGGCGTCCATCCCGCCTGATCCGCAATCGCTGCCCGAGCGGAAGTTCCAACAGTAAAAATAAAGGGTTACGCCTCGACCAGCTTCAGTGTTCGGTCGAACACGCCAAGCACCCGGCCGAGTTCCTGGCCGCGCTTGAGGATGCGCCCGCCGGCGGCGATGAGGGCGAACGCGCCTTGCCGGCGCGCCAGCTTCGGATCCTTGACGATCTGGAAAAGCGGCACTTCGCTGGTGCGGCGGAAGACGGAAAAAACGGCGCGGTCGGCGAGATGGTCGATGGCATAGTCGCGCCACTCGTTGGCGGCAACCATACGGCCGTAGAGCCTGAGGATCTGGTCCAGTTCGCGCCGGTCGAACCGCACCGGCTGGTCGAGGCGTTCGCGTCTTGCCTCATGCAGCGGGATCAATATTGCGGATGCGTCCCCATCCTCCGTCCCGCTGCTGCGATCAGTCATGCCTGGATCCTCGCAATGAATCGTACGCCGACCAAAGTTGGCGCTTTCGTTGCCGAATTGCAAGGCCCGGCCGGGCAAGGCCAGCACCGCGCGGTTTCTCCAGCGTCCAGTCACGTTTGCGAAACGCCTGTTGGAATTGGTGATGCTTCGCCACAATCCTGCCTTTTTTTATCCGTGCTCATGCCCCAATGTCCGACGAATTTACCGGTGTTGCCTGAGACGGTTCGGTCCGGCACCGGCTCGTAAACCCCAAGCCCCCCGCCCACGGGTCTGCGTCGGATCGAACCAACCTCGGTTTTTCCTTGGAAAGATCGGGTGCGACGATCCCAAAACCTAAATGACCGGCGTCAGAAGCAAGCTGACGCCGGTTTTTTATTGGCCGGCCGGTGGGATCGCCTCCGAAGCGGGGGGCACGTTAAGATGGCCATGCAGGGGCCCTAATTGCGTTATGACCGTCGGTCTGCGCAGCCCCTCATTGCCCTGCCGGGCATTTCTCCCCGTATAGCGACGGGGAGAAAGACGCAGACGGCTGCGGTTTTGCCAATCACCAGCGTTGCACGAAGAACGCCGATACCGCGGCCAGTTTCCCTTCTCCCCGTCACTATACCGGGTAGAAGGTGCCGGCAGGCGGATGAGGGGCAGCGCGACGTTTCGGTTCAAGGCTTGCGGATAAAGGCTGCACCCAGGATCGGACCGGGCATGCCGTCCTTGCCAACTGATTGCAGCAGCACGGCGCAGCCACCCTTCTTGGCGATCTCGCTCATCGGCAGTTCGTAGCGCTGCGCCTTGCCGTGCCACATGCCGGCGGTCTGGATGGTGGAGACGGCGTTCCAGTAGGTCATGCTGCGGCCGCTGTTTTCGCCCTTGCCGATCTTTATCGTCTGTGGCGGGTTGAAATAGACGATGACGACATGCGCGTCGGTGGGGCCGGTCACGGCGTCGCCGGCATCGATCATGACGCGATCGCTGGTCCGGCTGACCTTGATGCCGACGCGCATGCCTTCGCCGACCCTCTCCATGCGGGCCAGCGCGCCGTCGACTTCCTTGCGGCTGGCGCCGTTGACATGGCTGCGGCCGTTTATGACGGCTTGCGGGGTGTAGACGGAACGACTGCCGAAGGCGCGCATATACTCGTATTGCCGCTCGGTATTTTCCTTGCGGCTCAGCGTGTCCTGCCAGCCGAGGTAATCCCAATAATCGACATGATAGGCGAGCGCGACGATGTCCTCCTTGGCGGCAAGCTCGGCGAAGAATTCGTCGGCCGGCGGACAGGAGTTGCATCCCTGGCTGGTGAAGAGCTCGACGACGCCTAATGGCTTGTCGGTTGGCTCGGCAAGGACCCTGCCGGCCAATGCCGAGAGGGCCAGCGCAAGGGCCGCAAGCCGCAATGGTCTTCGAGATGGCATGGCCGTTCCGATCCCGCCGGTGACGCCGGCTTTGTTCTGGTTGTCGAAATATGTGGCAGAAGCGGCAGTCAACGGGAAGTCACGTTGCGGTGAAATTTTGCCGTTGCAACCACTGGCAAGGGCGCAATAGGTGGACTTGCACTACACGATGGAAGCGATTCGGGCGGCAATCAGCATGTGGCAATCTCTCCTGGCGCCGGTCGACCTCTATTGCGAACGGATGGGGCCGGAATTCTGGGCCGAACCGCTCAATGCGCTGAGCAATCTGGCTTTTTTTGCCGCCGGGCTATGGGGTGTCTGGCAGGTGCGCAAGCGCGGCACCGGCACCTTCGCCGAAGTGCTGGCCTGGTGGGTGGTGGCGATCGGCGTCGGCTCGTCGCTGTTCCACACCTTTGCCACAAGGGCAATGATCCTGGCCGACGTGCTGCCCATTGCAGGGTTCACGCTGGCCTACACGCTGTTCAACCTGCGACGTTTTCTCGGCATGAAATGGGGCAGGGCGATCGCCATCTTCGTCGCCTTTTACGCCGTTGCCGGGCTGGTGACCTTTGCCGTGCCCGACTGGCTGCGCCAGGCGTCGAACGGGACGACCGGCTATCTGCCTCCGTTTCTGGCGCTCGCCTTCTTCGGCGCCTGGGTGGCGGCCAGCGGCAATCGCGCCGGCTGGTACAATCTGGCGGGTTCGGCGATCTTCGTCGTGTCGGTCATCTGCAGGATGATCGATCCGCTGGTCTGCGGCGGCTTTCCGCTCGGCACGCATTTCCTGTGGCACATATTCAACGGGCTGATGCTCGGCGTGCTGCTGGCGGCGACAGCGCGGTTTGGAAAGCCGGGAATTGGGGGAATAGGGCAGTAGGGCAGTAGGGCAGTAGGGGAATAAGTCGCTTCTCCTTGCTTCACCCTACTGCCCTACTCCCTTATTGCCCTACTCACTTAAGCGGCCAGATCGCGCAGCACGTATTGCAGGATGCCGCCGTTCTTGAAGTAGTCGAGCTCGTCCAGCGTATCGATGCGGCAGATGATCGGAACCTCTTTGACGCTGCCGTCGCCGTAGGTGATCCTGGCGATCATCTTCTGCCGCGGCTTGATGTTGCTCAGTCCGTCGATCTCGACCAGTTCGTCGCCCTTGAGGTTGAGCGAGGCCCATGAGGTGCCTTCCTCGAAGACGAAGGGGATCACGCCCATGCCGACCAAATTGGAGCGGTGGATGCGCTCGAAGGACTGGGCGATGACCGCGCGGACGCCCAGCAAATTGGTGCCCTTGGCCGCCCAGTCACGCGACGAGCCGTTGCCATATTCGACGCCGGCGAAGATGACCAGCGGCACGCCTTCCTTCTTGTAGCGCATCGCGGCGTCGTAGATCGATTCCTCTTCTTTCGAGGGGTAATGGATGGTGTAGCCGCCCTCGCGGCCGTTCTCGCCCAGCATATGGTTGCGGATGCGGATATTGGCGAAGGTGCCGCGCATCATCACCTCGTGGTTGCCCCGGCGCGTGCCGTACTGGTTGAAATCGGCGACGCCGACGCCGTGGTCGGTAAGATACTTGCCGGCCGGCGAGGCCGCCTTGATCGAACCGGCCGGCGAAATGTGGTCGGTGGTGATCTTGTCGCCGAACAGGCCGAGCACACGCGCGCCCTTGATATCGCCGATCTTGCCGAAGCCTGACTTCATGCCGGCGAAATAGGGTGGGTTCTGCACATAGGTCGAATTGTCGTCCCAGGCATAGGTCTGGCCTTCCGGCGCCTTGACATTCTGCCAGTACTCGTCGCCCTTGAAGACGTCGGCATACTTGCGGGCAAACAATTCGCGCGTGACGTTCTTCTCGATGAATTCCTGGATCTCGACCGAACTTGGCCAGATGTCTTTGAGATAGACCGGACTGCCGTTGCGATCGTCGCCGAGCGGCTCGGTGGTCAGATCTTTGGTCACGGTCCCGGCCAGCGCGTGGGCGACGACCAGCGGCGGCGAGGCGAGATAGTTCGCCTGCACGTCGGGCGAGACGCGGCCTTCGAAATTGCGGTTGCCGGACAAGACTGCCGCAGCAATCAAGCCCTTATCGTTGATGGTCTTGGAGATCGGCGCCGGCAACGGGCCGGAATTGCCGATGCAGGTGGTGCAGCCGAAGCCGACCAGGTTGAAGCCGATCTGGTCGAGCTCCTTCTGCAGGCCGGATTTCTCGAGATATTCGGCGACGACCTGGCTGCCCGGCGCCAATGAGGTCTTGACCCACGGCTTCTGCTTGAGGCCGAGCCGGTTGGCGTTGCGCGCCAACAGCCCGGCGCCGATCAGCACGCTCGGGTTCGAGGTGTTGGTGCAGGAGGTGATGGCGGCGATGACCACATCGCCGTGGCCAAGATCGTAGTCCGTGCTCTCGACGGCATAGCGCTTGTCGATTTCGGCGGCCTTCCTGTATTCGGTCTCCATGGCCTTGGCGAAGCCGGCCGGAATGTCTTCAAGTGCGACCCGGCCTTCAGGCCGCTTCGGGCCGGCCATCGACGGGACGACACTGCCGAGATCGAGCTCCAGCAGGTCGGTGAAGACCGGATCGGCAGAGCCGGCATCGCGCCACAAGCCTTGCGCCTTCGAATAAGCCTCGACCAGGGCGATGCGGCTTTCGTCGCGACCGGACATGGTGAGATAGCGGATGGTTTCGCTGTCGACCGGGAAGAAGCCGCAGGTGGCGCCATATTCCGGCGCCATGTTGCCGATGGTGGCGCGGTCGGCCAGCGTCATGTTGGACAGGCCCGGCCCGAAGAATTCGACGAACTTGCCGACGACGCCCTTCTTGCGCAGCATCTGGGTGACGGTGAGCACCAGGTCGGTGGCGGTGACGCCTTCCCTCAGCCTGCCGGTGAGCCGGAAGCCGATGACTTCAGGCAGCAGCATGGAGACCGGCTGGCCAAGCATCGCGGCCTCGGCCTCGATGCCGCCGACGCCCCAGCCGAGAACGCCGAGGCCGTTGATCATCGTGGTATGTGAATCGGTGCCGACGCAGGTGTCGGGATAGGCGGTGGTCTCGCCGTCTTCGCTGTTGGTCCACACGACCTGACCGAGATATTCGAGATTGACCTGATGGCAGATGCCGGTGCCGGGCGGCACGACGCGGAAATTACGGAACGCCTGCTGGCCCCATTTCAGGAATTTGTAGCGTTCCTCGTTGCGCTCATATTCAAGCTCGACATTGCGGGCGAAAGCCAGTGGCGTGCCGAATTCGTCGACGATGACCGAGTGGTCGATGACCAGATCGACCGGCACCAGCGGATTGATCTTTTGCGGGTCGCCGCCGAGCGAGGCCATGGCGTCGCGCATGGCGGCAAGGTCGACCACGGCTGGAACGCCGGTGAAATCCTGCATCAGCACGCGAGCCGGGCGATAGGCGATCTCGACGCCGGCGGTGCCCCGGTCAGTCAGCCAGCCGGCGACCGCCTGGATGCTCTCCTTGGTAACGGAACGGCCGTCCTCGTTGCGCAGCAGATTCTCCAGCAGCACCTTCATCGAATAGGGCAATTGGGCAATACCGGTGAGGCCGTTCTTTTCGGCCTCGACAAGGTCATAGTAGATGTACTCGGTGCCGCTGGCGGTCAGCGTGCGGCGGCAATTGAAACTGTCGAGTGATTTGGACACGTGCGATCCCTAACTGTCGGTTGCCGGAAGGGAACGGACGCCAGTGGGCATGCAAATCACGCGCAAAGGTGCGGGTACGGCCATTTCCGCTATCCGTTCCCAAGCGTCCGGGCCGTTCAAGGCGGCACGCGCGCTGGTTCGGCGCAAATTCGGTTCCCGTGCCGACCGCTGGCACGGATGATGCGGATATAGAGAATTTTCTGGAATAGTTCTAGACACGGAATCGCCATTTTTGCTGCGGCGCACCGAAGCCGCGCCTGAACGTTCGGCGAAGGGGAACGGATGCGGCTGATCGCGGAAAATCTTGGCGGCGAACGCGGCGGCGAGACGGTATTTTCCGGCATCGAATTCGCGTTGGGGGATGGCCAGGCGCTGGTCGTCACCGGGCCGAACGGCGCCGGCAAATCGACGCTGCTCAGGATCGTCGCCGGACTGTTGCCGGTGGCGGCAGGCCGTGTGCGGTTCGAAGGTGGTGGCGAGGACTTTCCGTCGGCCGCCTCGGCCTGTCACTATCTCGGCCACCTCAACGCGATGAAGAGGGCGCTGAGCGTTACGGAAAACCTGTGCTTCTGGCGCGATTTTTCGGGCGCCGGTTCCGCGGGTGTTGAAGAGGCACTGGAAACCGTCGGGCTGGGCGGCATCGGCCATCTGCCGTTCGGCTACCTCTCGACCGGGCAACGCCGCCGCGCGGCGATTGCAAAACTGCTGGTCAGCCACCGGCCATTGTGGCTGCTCGATGAGCCGACGGCAGGACTGGACAAGGCTTCGGAGGCGAGATTCGGCGAATTGATGGGGAAGCACCTCGAGAGTGGGGGAATCGTGGTTGCGGCGACGCATTTGCCGCTGGGGATCGAGGGAAAGGAATTGAGGATGACCGGCTGATGTTGGCATTCCTTCACAGGCGAAAGCATCTCACATCATGCTAGCCCTCTTCCTGCGCGACATCCGGCTGAGTATCCGCGCCGGCGGCGGGGCGCTTACCGGCGTGATTTTCTTTCTCGCCGTTATCGCGACCATCCCCTTCGGCGTCGGTCCCGAGCTGAAGCTGCTGGCCCGCATCGGCCCGGCGATCCTGTGGATCGCCGCCTTGCTGGCCTGCCTGCTCGGCCTCGACCGGCTGTTCCAGGCCGACCGCGAGGACGGCTCGCTCGATCTTCTGGTGCTTGGCAACGACCGGCACATGCTGGCCTTGACCGTTCTGACGAAATGCCTGGCGCATTGGGCGGGAAGCGTGCTGCCGCTGGTCATCGCCGCTCCCTTGCTCGGCCTGTTCATGAACATGGAGCCGGCCGGCATCGGCGCCACGGCGTTGACGCTTCTGGTAGGCACGCCGGCGATCACCTTCATCGGTGCTGCCGGTGCAGCGGTGGCAGTGGCGTTGCCGCGTGGCGGGCTGCTGATCTCGGTGCTCGTGCTGCCGCTGACCATTCCCGTGCTGATCTTCGGCGTATCGGCAAGCTATGGCGCGGTGGCGGACCCCGATCCATTCCTGCAGCCCTTCCTCATTCTTGCCGCGCTGACCTTGTTTCTTGCCGTGCTCGGCCCTGTGGCGGCGGCGCTGGCGCTACGGCACGGAACGGATTGATGCGTTGGCTTCAGCTCATGCCTGCGGCGCGGCGAACAATTGCGGAGCCGATGGCGCAGCGTTAAGAGAAGACATGTTGGAACGGCGTGAGACGGACCGGTTGGAAAGCGCCGCGGAGCGAAAAGCATGAGCGTACATGCGCTTTATGTCACCGCCGCCTATGCGATCACGGCCGTGGTGCTGGGCGGGCTGATCGGCTGGATTCTGCTCGACCAGCGCGGCCGCAAGCGAGAGCTTGCCGAGCTGGAGGCATCCGGCGTGCGCCGGCGCTCCGATAAGGCAGTAAAATCATGAGCACGGAAACCCAAACACCGGCGCGCCGCCGCCTGATCGTGCTGCTGCCGCTGCTGGTCTTTCTCGGGCTGGCGGGATTGTTCCTGGCGCAGCTTTTGTCCGGGCGCGACGTGTCGGAAGTGCCGTCAGCGCTGATCGGCCTGCCGGCGCCGCAGACCAACCTGCCGGCGCTCGAAGGCACCAATTTGCCGGGCCTCGATTCAAAACAGTTCGCCGGCAAGGTGACGCTGGTCAACGTCTTCGCGTCCTGGTGCGCGCCGTGCCGCGAAGAGCATCCGGTGCTGCTGGCGCTGTCGCAGGACAGACGCTTCGTCATGGCCGCGCTGAACTACAAGGACCAGCCGGAAAACGCCCGTCGGTTCCTTGGCGATCTCGGCAACCCATTCCAGGCGATCGGCGTCGACCAGGCCGGACGCACGGCGATCGACTGGGGTGTCTACGGCGTGCCGGAGACCTTCGTCATCGGCAAGGATGGCAAGATCGCCTATAAGCATGTAGGACCGCTGACGCCGGACTCGGCGCGGACGCTGCTGTTGCCCGAAATCGAGAAGGCGCTGGCCATGCCGGGCTGATGGCCCGCCGTTTCGTCATGCTAGGGTCTTTGCTCCGCTTTGCGTCGCTACGCCCAAGGATGACGAACGTGATAGGTCGACCGAAGACTCAGCCGTAGATCTGCTTGTGGACCTGGTAGAGCATTTCTGAGCGGTCGGCGCGCATGTCGGCGAGGTCACGGCTGCTGAAGCTGTCTATTTCGGCGACGAGGCGGTTGTAATGCCGGCGCTTGGCGATGCTGGCGCGAGCGCGGCTCATGAGGCTGTCGATGATCATAGCGAGTTTCCTTTTTGCGCCGCGTTTCGCGGCCAGTTGTTCCTCCCTTGATCGATACGGAGCATGACATAGTTATGGTGCATTGCAAAAATAAGATGTTGCAATGCACCATTGCGCTGGGCGCATAGCCGGTTAGCGGGATGTGACCTGCCGTCCGGGCCAGCATTCGCTTCCATAATGCCTCTGACGCATCATCGATCTTGCCATATCGATCGTGGGCTGGCTTGATCGCGCCTTGCCAAGCGACTGCTACCGGGAGGAACCATGGCCAGCGAATTCTACGAAGTTCTCGATCCGCGCTTTTCGCGGCTGTTCAACGGCAATGCACAGGTCGACAGGCTGTTTACCGGCTGCCGATGGGCGGAAGGACCGGCCTGGTTCGCGGCCGGGCGCTATGTGGTTTGGTCCGACATCCCGAACAATCGCATGCTGCGTTACGACGAGACCGACGGCAGCGTCAGCGTGTTCCGTCAGCCGTCCGGCAATTCCAACGGCAACACGGTCGACCGGCAAGGCCGGCTGGTTACTTGCGAGCATTCCGGCCGCCGCGTCAGCCGCACCGAGCATGACGGGTCGGTAGTCACCATCGCCGACAAATGGCGCGGCAAGCGGCTGAACTCGCCCAATGACGCGGTGGTCAAGTCCGACGGCTCGATCTGGTTCACCGACCCGAGCTACGGCATCGATACCGATTACGAGGGCGACAAGGCCGAAAGCGAGATCGGCGCCTGCCATGTCTACCGGGTCGATCCCGGCACCAGCGAGACCGAGGCGGTGATCACCGACATGGTCAGGCCCAACGGGCTCGCCTTCTCGCTCGACGAAAGCAAGCTCTATGTCGCCGGCACCGGCCGCACCCATGGCGCGCAAAACCCGGCGCACATCCGGGTGTTCAATGTCGACCAGGGCGGCAAGACGGTCTCAGGCGAAAAGGTCTTTGCCGACTGCACCGCCGGCCTGTTCGACGGTTTCAGGCTGGATGCGGACGGCCGCATCTGGACCAGTGCCGCCGACGGGGTCCATTGCTACGATCCGGACGGGACGCTGATCGGCAAGGTCAAGGTACCGGAAGTCGTCGCCAATTGCGTGTTCGGCGGCAACAAGCTGAACTGCCTCTACATCGCCGGCACCACATCCCTCTACATGGTCCGGCTCATGGTCAACGGCGCCAAAACCTACTGAGCGGCCGCCAAGCATATGCAAGGGAGGGAACCATGCCATTCGTGAATATCCGCCTGGTCAAGGAGGTGATTGCCGATGACCCGGCCGGCAAAAAGGCCGCGATCGCCGCCCAAGTGACAGCGGCCATCACCAGCGTCACCGGCCTGACCAACAATGATGTCTGGGTGGTTTTCGAGGAGGTCGCTGCACGCGACTGGTTCGTCGGCGAGACCGACGTCGAGACGCGGAGGGGCAAGGGATAGTTCCCGGCACAGATTGGCCGCAGCTCCTAGCGTCGTCATCCCAGGGCGGAGCAGGAGCGAAGCTCCGTCGCGGAGACCCTGGGATGACGAAAGCACGGTCCGGCGTTCACCGCGAGCGGATGAACTCCGCGAAGGCGGATAGGGCATCGCGCATCGTCAGCCGGTTTTCAGGCTGCGATAAGATATCCTCCACCTCCAGCAGCTTCTTGCCGAGCAGCGCTATTTCGAGCGCTGCTTCCTCATGGAGCGCAAAAGACATTGTCCGCATGATCTCGACCAGTGCGGCGCGGGCAAACAGCGAGCGCGGCGAGGCATGCACCAGCATGGCTGGCTTGCCAACGGCGGCATCGCGCGACACCAGCCAGTCAAGCGCGTTCTTCAGGCCGCCTGGCACACCGTGGGCATATTCCGGGCAGGAGACGATGACGCCGTCGGCGGCGGTGACCGCATCGATCAGCGCCGCTGCTTGCGGCGGCGTTCGCTCGCCTTCGTCGTCGGGGTTGAAGATCGGCAGCCGACCAAGCCCGTCATAGACGGAGACGTGACAGTCCGGCGGCGCGTTTTGCGCGAGTGCCGCGACCAGGGCCGAATTGGTCGAGGCGGCGCGCAGGCTGCCGGAGATGGCGAGGATGTTCAGCAAAGGAATGGAGACCGGCTTGGGCGATTCGTTGCCGATCACGCTACCACATGGTCTTCCTGTATTCATCGTCCAGCCAGCGGTCGGTCGCCTCGGCCGAATCGGCGAGCGCCAGCTGGTCGCGCAGGATCTGGCCGAGCGTCGGCAGCGTCGCGCGGTCGTACCAGCTCTCCGGCTTCCACAGTTCGGAGCGCATGAAGGCCTTGGCGCAATGCATATAGGCGGCCTTGACCGTTACCACGACGACGCTTTGCGGTGCCTTGCCGTCGACCGCCAGCCGCTCACGCAATGCCGCATCGACGGTGATGCGGGCATCGCCATTGACACGCAGCGTTTCGTTCATGCCGGGAATGAGGAAGAGCAGCCCGATCGAGGGATTGAGAAGGATGTTCTCCAGCGTGTCGAGCCGGTTGTTGCCGGGACGGTCGGGGATGGCGATGGTCTTCTCGTCGAGCACTGTTACGAAGCCCGGCCTGTCGCCCTTGGGCGTCACATCGGCATTGCCGGCGCCGTCGGACGAGCCGATCAGCACGAAAGGGCTCTTGCCGATGAAGGAACGGCAGTGGCCGTCCAATGCCTTCAGTTCCTTGCGGATCGAGCCGTCAGTCGGCCGAGGCGTCTTGTAGATCGTCCTCAACTCGTCGCGTGTGGTGATGAATTCCATGCCCCTCTCCTCTTATTCTGACGCAATTCCCTAGGGAAAGCGCTACGCGCTTTTCCCGGGAAAACCGCTACACACTTTCCTGGAATTGCTCTATTTGCCGGCCTTCTCTTCCTTGCCGGTCTTGTCCTCGAGCGAATGGCGCAGGATCAACGGCATTTGGCTTAACGTGAAGACAAGGGTAATGGGAATCGTGCCCCAGACCTTGAAATAAAGCCAGGCTTCCTCAGAAAAGTTGCGCCACACGACCTCGTTCAGCGCAGCCAGAAAAAGGAAGAAGAGCCCCCATCGGAAAGTGAGCTTGCGCCAGCCTTCGGCGTCGAGATTGAAGGCGGAATCAAAGACATAGCCCAACAGCGATCTGCCAAACGCCAACCCGCCAAGCAACGTGATGCCGAACAGGCTGTTGATGATTGTCGGCTTCATGAAAGCGAAGGTCTTGTCCTGCAGCCACAGCGCCAGCGCGCCAAACACAAACACCACGATGGCCGAGACCAACGGCATGATCGGCCAGCTGCGCGTCAAAATCCACGAAACGCTGAGCGATAGCGCCGTCGCCACCATAAAGAACGCTGTGGCAATCAGGATAGGCTCGCCGATATGGCCGAGGATCGGAAACTTCCCGACAAGCCACGCACCGCGGATGGTGGTGAAAAAGAACACCAGGCCAGGCCCGAGTTCGAGCAGGAATTTCAGGCCGGGGTTCAATGCCTTGCGGCGCGGATCGGACAGGTCGCGTTCGAGGATGGGTGGGCTCATAGGGTCCTTCTTACGCATGATTCAATCCAAAAAGCCTGCAACTTTTTGGGATCATGCTCGTCAAGCCACGCCAGCGATCGCCCTGGCGAATTCGCTTGCGGAAAAGGGTTCGAGGTCGTCGACCTGTTCGCCGACGCCGATGAAATAGACCGGCAATTTATGCTTTGCCGCGATCGCCACCAGAATACCGCCGCGCGCCGTGCCGTCCAGCTTGGTCATCACCAGGCCGTTGACGCCGGCGACATTGCGGAAGATCTCGACCTGGTTGAGCGCATTCTGGCCGGTGGTGGCATCGACCGTCTGCAGCACGGTGTGCGGCGCTTCCGGATCGAGCTTGCCCAGCACCCGGACGATCTTTTCCAGTTCCGCCATTAGTTCGGTCTTGTTCTGCAGCCGCCCGGCGGTGTCGATGATCAGCACGTCGGAGCCGGCCTCCTTCGCGCGCTCGAATGCATCGTAGGCGAGGCCGGCGGCATCGGCGCCGAGCTTCGAGGCAATGACCGGCGAGTTGGTACGCTCGCCCCAGATCTTCAGCTGCTCGATCGCGGCTGCGCGAAAGGTGTCGCCGGCGGCGAGCATCACCGAGAGACCGCCATCGGTGAGCTTCGCCGCCAGCTTGCCGATGGTCGTGGTCTTCCCCGTGCCGTTGACGCCGACCACCAGGATAACATGCGGCTTGTGGCTGAGGTCGAGCTCCAACGGCATGGCGACGTGGGTCAGCACCTTCTCAACCTCGGCCGCCATGATGGTCCGGACTTCGGTGTCGGAGACGTCCTTGCCGTAGCGGCTGGCGGAGAGCGCGTCGGTAACGCGCAAAGCCGTCTCCATGCCGAGATCGGCGCGGATCAGCACATCCTCCAGGTCCTGCAGCGTGTCCTCGTCAAGTTTCCGCTTGGTGAAGACGCCGGCGATGTTGCCCGACAACTCCTTGGAAGAGCGGGCAAGCCCGTCTCGCATGCGCTGGAACCAGGAGCGCCTCGGCGCCGGTTCGGGCGCCTTCTGCGGCTCGGCTTTCTGCTCGACCTTCTTGGTCACGGTGACTTTGCCGGGGGCGGGCTTTGGCTCCGGCGATGGTTGCGGAACGGCTTCTGGCTCGGGCGTTACCTCCCCCTCGATGGGAGGGTGGGGCGCCGGCACGACCTCCGGTTCGGGCGCGATCTCGGTCAAGATCGGTTTCGTCTCGGCCGGCGCTGGCTGGCGGATCGGGGGCGGTATTTCGGCGGGCGGGACTTCGCGCGCTGGCGCTGCTGAGGGAGCCTCGGTGGGCACTACCGGCACTTCGACGGGTGCAGGTTCTGGCTGGGAGGGGACGATTTCTGGCTGCTGCGGCTCGGCCCGGATCTCCTCCGGTTCCTCAGCAGGCGTTTCCGGCTCGGGTGGAACGGTCGGCGGCGGCTCAGGCTTCTGCGATTCCGGCGCCGGTTGGGGTGCCGGAGGCAACTCTGGTTCGACTGGCGGTGGAGGTACGGCTTCGACTTCGGGTCGCGACTCTTCGCGTTTCAAAAACTCCGGGACGGCCTGCTCGGCGGCCGGTTTCAGCGCCTCCAGTTCGTCCCATTTGATCGGCGGCAGCGGTGCGGTCTCGTCGGGCCGCTCCTCGACGACTTCCTTCTTGCCGAACGAAAATATCTTCTTGAAAAAACCAGCCATGTCTTGCGCTCTCAGGCGGCGCGGGCGGCAAGCGGCGCGGCGATCAGTCGGATACCGTCATGGCCGGCGATATCAGCCTCGACGATGTCGCCCGGAGCGCCGGCAGAGACCGCGGCCAGCGTAAACCCTTCGGTGCGGCCAAGGCCGTCACGCTCGACCAGGATCGACTGATGCGTTCCAGCGAGCGAGGCAAGATGGCGGCGATAGGCGGCCTCGCCGGCGGCGCGCAGGCGTGCCGCGCGTTGCTTGACGACGTCGCGGCGGAGCTGCGGCATGCGCGCGGCGGGCGTGCCCTGGCGCGGCGAAAACGGGAAGACGTGGAGATGCGTCAGGCCGCATTCCTCGACGATCTCCAGCGAGTTTTCGAACATGGCGTCCGTCTCGGTCGGGAAGCCGGCGATGATGTCGGCGCCGAAAACAATGCCGGGGCGCAGTTTGCGCACATCCTCGCAAAAGCGGATCGACTGGTCGCGGCTGTGCCGGCGCTTCATCCGCTTCAGGATCATGTCGTCACCCGATTGCAGCGATAGATGCAGATGCGGCATCAGCCTCGGCTCGGTGGCGATGGCGTCCAGCAGATCGTCGTCGGCTTCGATCGAGTCGATGGAGGAAAGCCGCAGGCGTTTCACGTCTGGCACCTGCTTCAGGATGGTCTTGACCAATTTGCCGAGCTTCGGTGCGCCCGGCAGATCGGCGCCGAAACTGGTCATGTCGACGCCCGTCAGCACGATCTCGGCATAACCATTGCCGACGAGTCGCTTGATCTGCTCGACCACGGCGCCCATAGGCACCGAGCGCGAATTGCCGCGACCGTAGGGAATGATGCAGAAGGTACAGCGGTGGTCGCAGCCGTTCTGCACCTGGACAAAAGCGCGCGCCCGGCCCTCGATGGCGTCGACCATGTGGGCGGCCGTCTCGCGCACCGAAAAGATATCGTTGACGCGCGCCTTCTCAGTGTCGTTGACGCCGAAATCCGGCAGCGCGCGATAGGAATGCGCCTTCAGCTTTTCCTCATTGCCGAGGACGAGATCGACCTCGTCCATGGCGACGAAATCCTGCGGGCCGGTCTGCGCGGCGCAGCCGGTAACGATGATGCGGGCAGCCGGGTTCTCACGGCGGGCTTTTCTGATCGACTGCTTGGCCTGGCGTACAGCCTCGCCGGTGACGGCGCAGGTGTTGAAGATGATGGCACCGCCTTCGAGCCCGCCGAGGCCCGCACTTTCGGCTTCACGCCGCATCACCTCGGATTCATAGGTGTTCAGCCGGCAGCCGAAGGTGACGACCTCGATACCCTTGTTGCCAAGAGGAGCCATCAGGCGGCGCTTTCGGTGTCGCGCGCCCACGCCCCGGTCGACGGATCGAAGCTGCCGGAAAATTCCCATTCGGCGGCACCGGTCAGGATGACGTGGTCGTCGTCGCGCCACAAAACATGCAGCGAGCCGTCGCCGGGCGTCATCAGCGTGACGCCGCGGCCGGTACGCCGGGTGCGGGACGCGGCGACCACAGCGGCGCAAGCAGCCGTGCCGCAGGCCTTGGTCAGGCCGGCGCCGCGCTCCCAGGTGCGGATGACCATGGTCTCCGGCGAAGTCACCTGCGCGATGGTGATGTTGGCGCGCTCGGGGAAGATCGGATGGTTTTCGAGCAGCGGGCCGAAGCGCTCGAGCTCGTACGACCAGACGTCGCGGTCGACCCAGAAGATGGCGTGCGGATTGCCCATCGAGACGACCGAGGGCGAATGCAGCACCGGGGCATCGATCGGGCCGATCTGCAGCTCGATCATGCGGGTGTCGCGGAATTCCTCGGCCAGCGGGATGTCCTGCCAGCCAAAGCGCGGCCTGCCCATGTCGACCGAGATCATTCCGTCGGCATGTTCCTCGGCATTGAGGATGCCGGCGACTGTTTCAAAGGCAAATGTCTTCTGGCCGGTCTCGGCGGCGAGCGCCTGGACGACACAACGCATGCCGTTGCCGCAGGCCTGCGCCCTGGTTCCGTCGGAATTCAAGATGTCGATGAAAAAGGCGGTGCCCGGCGTCCTGGGGTCGTGGATTGCCATGATCTGGTCGAACCTGGTCGCCGCATCGGCATTAAGCGCGACGGCTGCCGCAGGCGTCACGCGATCGGCACGGCCACGCATATCGGCAACGATGATTTCGTTGCCGATGCCGTTCATCTTGGCGAAAGGGGCCGCGCTTGCCATCGATCGAAAGGTCTCTTGCCGGTTTGGCGCCTATATGGCGGATAGCGGCAGAAATTACCAGCGCGGCGTGATTTTCAGGTCACCGCGAAGACGCCAAGCACGATCAGCAGGAAGATGATCAGCACGATGCCGATGAGGATGCGGGCGCCGGTGGCGGCGGCTCCGGCCAGTGCCGGCATGCCGAGCAGGCTCGCCGCGGCCGCGATAATCAAAAGAATGATGATCCACCTGATCATGAGATTACCTCGCAGCCGACAGGTTTGAACACGTACAAACGCTTCAGCGAGGCCTTGGGTTCCGCCGGCGGTGGCTGGGGCGGGTCGGAGAACCCGGCTGGGATATGCAGCTACGGATGCAATGTGTCATAGTATTGAATGATCCAAACGACGTGTTCGCTGGCACATGAGCTGCGGCCGGCGGATAGGAAAGTCGGGACTTGCATATTTGAGTCTCGACGGCTTGGTAAAATTTCCAATGACCGAGCGTTGGGACACAATCATTATTGGTGGCGGCCAGGCGGGGCTCGCCATGAGCTACTATCTTCAACAACATGAACGTGAGCATGTTGTGTTGGAACGCGCTCGTATTGCCGAACGCTGGCGGACGGAGCGTTGGGATTCGCTCCGATTTCAATTCATCAACCAGGCAATAGAGCTTCCTGGGCTTTCTTATCAGGGCCCCGAACCGGAGGGGTTCGCCCATCACACCGCTGTCACGCGATTCATCGAGCACTATGCGGCCAAAATTGCAGCTCCGGTTCGCCAGGGTGTCGAGGTCACGAGGCTCCGGCACAGGGATACCGGCGATTATGCATTGGAGACAAACACCGGCAGCATGAGAGCCCGCAACGTCGTAGTGGCGACGGGCCCGTTCCAGCGTTCGATGGTACCGGCGGCCGCAAGGGATTTGCCTCGATCCGTTTACCAGGTTCACGCCTCGAACTACCGCAGCCCCGACGAACTTCCCCCCGGAGCGGTGCTGGTGGTGGGCAGCGGCGCATCTGGAAGCCAGATAGCCGATGAGCTCCAGCAATCCGGGCGCAATGTCTATCTTTCGGTCAGCCCCCATCGTCGGGTGCCTCGGCGCTATCGCGGCAAGGATGTTTTGTGGTGGTTCGACAAAATGGGACGTTTCGAGATCACCATCGACAGTTTCCCGGAGCAGCGGTATCCCCCCTCGACGGTCGTAACCGGTGTCAACGGCGGTTACGATATGAACGTCCGCCGTTTTGCCCGCGATGGCGGAACGGTGCTGGGACGTGTGCTCGGATGCGCCGATGGAAAACTGTTGGTGGCCGCTGATGCCTTCCAGATATTAGCTGAAGCCGACAAATCCTATGACGATTTTGTTTCCGCTGCGGAGGCGTTGGCAGAGAAACGTGAAGTCTCGGACCATATCAGCGATGGCAATGAACATTCAGTAACCCCAATCCTGGCGGAAGTCGGCGGTGCCCGGTCAATGGATATCAGCAGCGAGAACGTCAGCTCGGTTATCTGGGGGACGGGATACCTCTTCGACTACAACTGGATAGATTTGCCAATTTTCGATTCGCGCGGTGCACCCGTTCAACAGCGTGGCGTGACGGCTTTTCCTGGCCTGTATTTTCTTGGCCTCCATTGGATGCATACCTTTGGCTCCGGCCTTCTCTCATATGTAGGCCGCGACGCCGCCCACATAGCCAGGTGTATGGAAGCCTTGGGGTCGCCTGCGCCGTCAGGCCGGTCGCCGGGCTAGACCGCCGGCACGTCCCAGACTTCGCCCGGCCGCAAGGCGCGAAAACGTTGCCGCGGCAGGCCGGCAGCATCGAGCGCTTCGCCGAGCTTTCTGGGCGGCTCATCGATCGGCTCGTTGGTGAGCCGGAACGTGCCCCAGTGACAGCCGGCGGCATAGGCGGCGTTGCACAAAAGCATGCCTTGCACCGCCTCCTCCGGATCCTGGTGATGTGGCGCCATGAACCAGCGCGGCTCGTAGGCGCCGATCGGCAGGATGGCGAGGCGGAACCCGCCGTGCTTTTGCGCCATCAGCCGGTAATTGATGCCACCGTGGAAGCCGGTATCGCCGGCGAAATAGATCTTTGCGTCGGGTGTCTCGACGACGAAACCCGCCCACAGCGCCATGCGCCGGTCGCGAGTACCGCGGGCCGACCAGTGGTGCACCGGCTCGACATAGACGGCGACGCGATCGCCGATATCGACCCGGTCGCCCCAGTCATGCGCGGAAAGCCGCATACGGGGCACGGCAGCGCCGATGATCGTGTCGTTGCCGAGCGGCGTCAGCAGCAGCGGGTCGTGTCTTGTCTTCAGGCGCTTCAGCGTGGCGAGGTCGAGATGGTCGTAATGGTTGTGGCTGACCAGCACGAGGTCGATCGGCGGCAAATGCGAAAAGGCGATGCCCGGCGGATTGACGCGTTTCGGACCGGCGAAGGAGAGCGGCGAGACACGCCGCGACCAGACCGGGTCGGTCAGGATGTTCAGGCCGGCTGTCTGGACGAGCAGCGAGGAATGACCGACCATGGTGAGGCGCAGCGCAGAACCATCGATGCGCTCGACCGGTCTTGCCGGTGGAAACGGGCTCGGATCCGCCGCCGGCCATTTCGAGCGCTCGCGGCTCAATTGCCATTTCAACAGATCGGCAAAGCGACCCGGCGGCCGTCCGTTGGGATTGAAGAACAAGGTGCCGTCGAAATGATCGCTGGGCGGCCCGCTGTAATAGCGGTTGGCGGCTCTCTTTCTCGCGGCCAAGAAATCGGCTCCCTGCAGTTTGCTGATCCCAAGAGATAATGCCGGAGCCGGCCCGCACAAGCATTTGAGGTGAACGCCAAGGATTTGGCGCCAGCGCGCCGTATCGAATCAACCGGAGGTGTCGGCCAAACGGCCAAGGCGTAACGCAAGTTCAGGCAATGTGCATTTTGCGACAAATTTGCAACATTACCGGCGCAAACCGTATTTTAACCATATCGGGTTGAAATTTCGCCACCTTCTCCATCTTGGTGAGGGGGACATTGCGCGGACGGCATCCCCAGCCCGATCCGACGGAGGTTGAAGAATGAAATTTTCGAAAACCGGCCTGCTGGCCGTATCGCTGGCCGTGCTCGTTGCGAGCGGCTGTTCAACCTCACGGTTCTCATCGATGGACGAGCAGCAGCCGGCGCCGCTGGAAGCTGCGCCCGCCGGCAAGGTGACTGCAAACCAGCTGCCGCCACCGGCGACACCCGGCCCGGCCGACCCGTCGAAATTTCCGACCGCGCCGCAGAACACGCAGGTCGCCTCGCTGCCGCCCGATGGGACGGCGCCGGCCGGTGCGGCCGATCTGACCGCGTCCAGCGTCGCCGGTGTGTGGAAGGCAAGCGTGTCCGGCCAGAGCTGTCAGGTGGCGACGCCGCAGACCAAATTCGGTTCGGGCTACCGCGCCGGACCGCTGCATTGCCCGGCGCCGCTCGATGGCATCAAATCCTGGAACGTCGCCGGCAAACAGCTGACGCTCTTTGACGAGAATGGCGGCACGCTGGCACGGCTCTATTCCTCGGGCGGCGAGAAATTCGACGGCCAGACTTCCAACGGCCTGCCGATCTCGCTTACAAGGTAAGAGAACGGCCCCCATTGTTACGCAATTCCGGACGGAAAACCGTTACACACTTTTCCTGGAATTGCCTCTTTTGTTTTTACGCAATTCCGGACAGAAAACCGCTACACACTTTTCTTGGAATTGCTCCGGAACGACGTGACCAATGCATCTGCGTGACGGCCTCCAGACCCATGCAACCGTCAAGCAGCGCTACGACCATCTGGTCGAGACGGGCGCCATCGGGCGCGATCCGGCGCAGGAGCGGATCGCCGCTGCGCTCGACCGGCTGATCGAAGAGATATCGGCAAAGCGGCTGGCGCAGAAATCAAGCGCGCTGGGGTGGTTGTTCGCCCGCAAGCGCGAGGTGCACGAGGCGGTCAAGGGCCTTTATATCCATGGCGGCGTCGGCCGCGGCAAGACCATGCTGATGGACATGTTCTTCGAGCTGCTGCCGGTGCGGCGCAAGCGCCGGGTACATTTCAACGACTTCATGGCCGACGTGCAGGACCGCATCCAGAAGCACCGGCAGGCTCGCAAGAACGGCACGGCCAAGGAGGACGACCCGATCCCGCCGGTGGCGCGCGCGCTGGCCGAGGAAGCCTGGGTGCTATGCTTCGACGAGTTCTCCGTCACCGACATCGCCGATGCGATGATCCTGTCAAGGTTGTTTTCGGCGTTGTTTGCCAATGGCGTGGTGCTGGTTGCCACTTCCAATGTCGCGCCGCAGGATCTCTACCGCGACGGCCTGAACCGTCAGTTGTTTTTGCCGTTTGTCGCTATCCTGGAGCGCCACGCGCAGGTGCTGGCGCTTGATGCCGATAAGGATTACCGCCTCGACAAGCTCAGCCGCATGCCGGTCTACGTCACCCCGGCCGATGCCGCCGCCGACCATGCGCTCGACGAAGCGTGGGCGGTGATGACGCATGGCAGGCCGACGGCCGAGACGATGCTGACGGTGAAGGGCCGGCACGTCGTAGTGCCGCGTGCTGCCGGCGAGGCGGCGCGTTTTTCCTTCGCCGATCTCTGCGAGAGGCCGCTCGGCGCCCGCGACTATCTTGGCATTGCCAGCCGTTTCTCGACCATCTTCATCGACCATGTGCCGGTGCTCGGCGAAGGCAAGCGCAACGAAGCCAAGCGCTTCATCCTGCTGGTCGATACGCTCTACGATCATCATGTACGGCTGGTGATGAGCGCCGCGGCACCGCCGGCGCAGCTCTATACGGCCAAGCGCGGCAACGAAGTCTTCGAGTTCGAGCGCACCGCATCGCGGCTGATCGAGATGCAGAGCCACGACTGGCTGGAGGACTGGGCGAAGAGGCAGAGGGCGCAGGGATCATCGACGGAGGCACGGCAGGCACAGGCGTGAGGGATAGTACCGAAGGGGGCGCTGCCGCCGGCGCCTATAATCGATAAACATACATGACGAACCCCTCCGCCGGCCCATGCGGCTCTTTTCGCGACTCGTAAAGTGCGCGAGCAGCAACATTGTCCGGCTCGGTGCCGACCCACGCCTCCTCACAGCCATGCTCGCGACCGAGTGCGAACATGGCGCCGAGCATCCTCGTCGCAATGCCCTGGCGTTGAAAGGCCGGCGCCACGCCGACCTCGTCTACGTAGAGTTCGCTCACCTTGTCCGGGTGGCAGTGGATGACGGCTGCGCATTGGCCAACGACGATGCCGTCGGCGAGGGCCACGACCATGAAATGACCGGGCTCCGCGAGATAGGCAGAGAGCCGATCCGGCCTGACCGGCTCGTCGAAGACTTCGCCGGCAACCCGCATCACAAGGGCGTCATCGCCAGGAAACAGCCTTCTGATTTCCAGTGCCATTGTGTAGAATTCCTCTAGTCGGCTTCATAATTTTGACGTTTACGTAATTCCCATTGTTTCTAACCGATTGAAATTATTCACTCCAAAATAATCGTTTGAATTTTTGTGCGGCCGGGGCTATTGCGTGCGGCGAATTTCGCGGTTCCGCAGCATTCCGGCCTCTTCCTCCGACGCCGTCATCAAATCGTCAAGGATTTGGGCGCCGTCATAGTCAAAGGGAAAATATCCTGACATGGCACGCAACAAGATAGCGCTCATCGGCTCGGGCATGATCGGCGGCACCCTCGCCCACATGGTCGGCCTCAAGGATCTCGGCGACGTCGTGCTGTTCGATATCGCCGAAGGCATCCCGCAAGGCAAGGGACTGGACATCGCGCAGTCGTCGCCGGTCGATGGGTTCGACTCGAGGCTGACCGGCGTCAACGACTATGCCGGCATCGAGGGCGCCGATGTCTGCATCGTCACCGCCGGCGTGCCGCGCAAGCCCGGCATGAGCCGCGACGATCTTCTAGGCATCAATCTGAAGGTGATGGAGCAGGTCGGCGCCGGCCTCAAGAAATACGCGCCGAAAGCCTTCGTCATCTGCATCACCAATCCGCTCGACGCCATGGTCTGGGCGCTGCAGAAGTTTTCCGGCCTGCCCAAGAGCCATGTCGTCGGCATGGCCGGCGTGCTCGACAGTTCGCGCTTCCGTTATTTCCTTGCCGAGGAATTCAAGGTCTCGGTCGAGGACGTCACTGCCTTCGTGCTCGGCGGCCACGGCGATTCCATGGTCCCGATGATCCGCTATTCGACGGTTGCCGGCATCCCGCTGCCCGACCTCATCAAGATGGGCTGGACCTCGAGGGAGCGGCTCGACCAGATCGTGCAGCGCACCCGCGACGGCGGCGCCGAGATCGTCGGCCTGCTCAAGACCGGCTCTGCCTTTTATGCGCCGGCAGCTTCGGCCATTGCCATGGCCGAAGCCTATCTCAAGGACAAGAAGCGGGTGCTGCCCTGTGCTGCCTATCTCTCCGGCCAATATGGCGTCAAGAACACCTATGTCGGCGTTCCCGTGGTGATCGGCGCCGGCGGCGTCGAGCGGATCATCGAGATCGAGCTCGCGAAGAACGAGCAGAAGATGTTCGACAATTCGGTCGCGGCGGTGCAGGGCCTGTGCGACGCCTGCGTCAAGATCGCTCCGCATCTCGCGGCCAAGTAAGCCGGTAACCAAGCCCGCCAAGCAAGCTGGAGACATAGCGCATGAACATCCATGAGTATCAGGGCAAGGCGCTGCTGAAAGGCTTTGGCGCACCCGTGGCCGAGGGCGTGCCGGTGTTCAAGGCGAGCGAGGCGGAAGCTGCCGCCAAGGCGCTGCCCGGCCCACTCTATGTGGTCAAGAGCCAGATCCATGCCGGCGGCCGCGGCAAGGGCAAATTCAGGGAGCTCGGCGCCGATGCCAAGGGCGGTGTCAGGCTGGCAAAGTCGGTGGCCGAGGTCGTCGCCAATGCCAATGAGATGCTCGGCCACACGCTGGTCACCAAGCAGACCGGCCCGGCCGGCAAGCAGGTCAACCGGCTCTATATCGAGGACGGCGCCGACATCGAGCGCGAGCTCTATCTGTCGATCCTGGTCGACCGCTCGGTCGGGCGCGTCGCCTTCGTCGTCTCGACCGACGGCGGCATGGACATCGAGGCGGTCGCCCACGACACGCCGGAAAAGATCATCACCGTAGCCATCGACCCGGAAAAGGGCGTGACGGCCGACGACGTGAAGAAGCTCAACGCGGCGCTGAAGCTCGACGGCGACGCCGCCAAGGATGGCGCCACGCTGTTCCCCATCCTCTACAAGGCCTTTGTCGAGAAGGACATGAGCCTGCTCGAGGTCAACCCGCTGATCGTCATGAGGAGCGGCCGGCTGCGCGTTCTCGACGCCAAAGTGTCGTTCGACAACAATGCGCTGTTTCGCCACCCCGACGTGCTCGAATTGCGCGACACCACCGAAGAGGACGAGAAGGAGATCGAGGCGTCGAAATACGACCTCGCCTATGTCGCGCTCGACGGCAATATCGGCTGCATGGTCAACGGCGCCGGCCTTGCCATGGCAACGATGGACATCATCAAGCTTTACGGCGCCGAGCCGGCCAACTTCCTCGATGTCGGCGGCGGCGCGTCGAAAGAAAAGGTGACGGCGGCGTTCAAGATCATCACCAAGGATCCGGCGGTCAAAGGCATTCTGATCAACATCTTCGGCGGCATCATGAAATGCGACATCATCGCCGAGGGCGTGATCGCCGCGGTCAAGGAGGTCGGCCTGCAAGTGCCGCTAGTGGTGCGGCTGGAAGGCACCAATGCCGAGCTCGGCAAGAAGATCATCAACGACAGCGGGCTGAACGTGGTGTCGGCAGACGATCTCGACGATGCAGCCAAGAAGATCGTCGCGGCGGTGAAGGGCGTCTGATGCAGCGGATGCTGGCCCTACCGCTGACCGGCATGGCCCTTTGGGCCAGCGCTGCTGCGGCCGCGGATAGTTCGAAGTCGCCCGCCTGGATCGGCAAGAGGGTCAGTCTCTTCATGAACTTATGTCCGGCAACGGCGCCCAGCTTCGGCCGGTTCAACGCGGTTGCCCGGCAAAGCGGGTTCAAGGCCGGATCCGACGGGCTGCAAGTCTACAAGGCTACGGAAATCGTTGCCTCAATCAAGAGTTCGAGTGGTCGCTGCGACTGCCTGGTCTCCTTCGGCACCAACGATCCGAAGCTGGCCGCCAACATGATCCTGAAAAGGCTTCTGACCAAATATGGCAGCAGTTTCCAAGCCGATGATGACCCCAAGTCCCTTGGTGAATTGAGAACGTCTGGCGGCAATTTATCGGTGCAGATCGTGACGATCCGGCGCGCCGGGGGCCGATGGATCGGTGCTGTCGTTCACGGAAACCAAAAATGCCCAGCTTGAAAACAGAACTTCAGGGTCAAGGTCGATAGGCGATGCCTCCGCACAAGATAAACCTCGTCGAGGCGGCGGATCAGAAGATCAAGAAGGTCTTCGATCCGCATATCGCCGGCGACGTGAACGACAGCCAGGTCAAGATCGCCAAGTTCGGCGACGTCTTCGACTGGCACGCGCATGACAATGAGGACGAGGCGTTCCTGGTGCTGCGCGGGCGCATCGCCATCGATTTCCGCGACGGCACGGTGGAGCTTTCCAGCGGCGAGTTCATTGTCGTGCCGCGCGCCGTCGAGCACCGGCCGCGCTCGCTAAGCGAGGAGCCGGTGGTGCTGATGTTCGAGCCGGCAACGACGCTCAACACCGGCAATGCCAAAAGCAACCTTACCGTCGCCGAGCTGAAGCGGTTGTGACCATGAGCGCGCGGCCTTCCCCGATCAACGGTTTTTGAAAAGGACCACCATGTCCATTCTCGTCGATAAGAACACCAAGGTGCTGGTGCAGGGCCTGACCGGCAAGACCGGCACGTTCCACACTGAACAGGCGCTGGCCTATCACGGCACGAAAATGGTCGGCGGCATCCACCCCAAGAAGGGCGGCGAAACCTGGACCGGCGCCAAGGGCGAGGCGCTGCCGATCTTCGCCACCGTAGCCGAAGGCAAGGCCAGGACCGGCGCCAACGCTTCGGTCGTCTACGTGCCGCCGGCGGGTGCTGCCGAAGCGATCCTGGAAGCGATCGAGGCCGAGATCCCGCTGATCGTCTGCATCACCGAGGGCATACCGGTGATGGACATGATCAAGGTCAAGGCGAGGCTCGACCGTTCGACGTCGCGGCTGATCGGGCCGAACTGCCCCGGCGTGCTGACCCCCGACGAATGCAAGATCGGCATCATGCCCGGCAACATCTTCCGCAAGGGCTCGGTCGGCGTTGTTTCCCGCTCGGGAACGCTTACCTATGAGGCGGTGTTCCAGACCACCAATGTCGGCCTCGGCCAGACCACCGCCGTCGGCATCGGCGGCGATCCGGTCAAAGGCACCGAGTTCATCGACGTGCTGGAGATGTTCCTCGCCGACGACGAGACCAAGTCGATCATCATGATCGGCGAGATCGGCGGCTCGGCCGAGGAAGACGCCGCGCAGTTCCTCAAGGACGAGGCAAAGCGCGGCCGCCGCAAGCCGATGGCCGGCTTCATCGCCGGGCGCACCGCACCGGCGGGCCGCACCATGGGCCATGCGGGCGCGGTGATCTCCGGCGGCAAGGGCGGCGCGGAAGACAAGATCGCGGCGATGGAATCGGCCGGCATCAAGGTTTCGCCGTCGCCGGCCCGGCTCGGCACGACGCTGGTCGAGGCGATAAAGGGTTAGGGGAGTAAGGGAGTAGGGGAGTAGGGCAGTAGGGACAAGATGAGGGCATTGCCCTACTCCCGTACTGCCCTATTGCCCTACTCCCCTCCAAAACAGGAGACGGGGCAGGCGCTCCGCTAGGCAAAATGGCACGACAAGATCAAACCAACGACCAGTTTTCGCTTACCTCTTTCCTCTATGGCGGCAATGCCGATTATATCGACGCGCTCTATGCCGCCTATGAGGACGATCCCGCGTCGGTCGATCCCGAATGGCAGGACTTCTTCGCGGCGCTGAAGGATGACGCCGGCGACGTGCGCAGGAACGCCAAGGGCGCCTCTTGGGCCAAGCCCTCCTGGCCGATGCAGGCCAATGGCGAGCTGGTCTCGGCGCTAGACGGCAATTGGGGCCTGGTCGAAAAGCACATCGAAAAGAAGGTCAAGGACAGGGCGGTCGGCAACGGCGCAGCGCTTTCCGACGCCGACGTGCATCAGGCGACGCGCGATTCCGTCCGCGCCATCATGATGATCCGCGCCTTCCGCATGCGCGGCCACCTGCACGCCAATCTCGATCCGCTGGGCATTGCCAAGCCGCTCGAGGATTACAACGAGCTGTCGCCGGAGAATTACGGCTTCACCGAAGCCGACTACGACCGGCCGATCTTCCTCGACAATGTGCTCGGGCTGGAATTCGGCACCATCCGGCAGATGCTCGACATCCTGACCCGGACCTATTGCTCGACGCTCGGCGTCGAATTCATGCATATTTCCGATCCCGAGGAGAAGGCCTGGATCCAGGCGCGCATCGAGGGCACCGACAAGGAGATCTCCTTCACCGCCGCCGGCAAGAAGGCGATCCTGCAGAAGCTGGTCGAGGCGGAAGGCTTCGAGCAATTCATCGACGTCAAGTACAAGGGCACCAAGCGCTTCGGCCTTGATGGCGGCGAGTCGCTGATCCCTGCGCTGGAGCAGATCATCAAGCGAGGCGGCCAGCTCGGCATGAAGGAGATCGTGCTCGGCATGGCGCATCGCGGCCGGCTGAACGTGCTGTCGCAGGTGATGGCCAAGCCGCACCGCGCCATTTTCCATGAGTTCAAGGGCGGCTCCGCCGCGCCCGACGAGGTCGAGGGCTCGGGCGACGTGAAGTACCATCTCGGCGCCTCGTCGGACCGCGAGTTCGACGGCAACAAGGTGCATCTGTCGCTGACCGCCAACCCGTCGCATCTGGAAATCGTCGACCCGGTGGTGATGGGCAAGGCGCGCGCCAAGCAGGATTATCTGTTCGGCCGCAGCCGCGAGGAGATCGTGCCGCTGGAAGAGCGCGCCAAGGTGCTGCCGCTGCTGTTGCATGGCGACGCCGCTTTTGCCGGCCAGGGCGTGATTGCCGAAATCCTCGGCCTGTCGGGCCTGCGCGGCCACCGCGTCGCCGGCACGCTGCATTTCATCATCAACAACCAGATCGGCTTCACCACCAACCCGCGCTTCTCGCGCTCGTCGCCTTATCCGTCGGATGTAGCCAAGATGATCGAGGCGCCGATCTTCCACGTCAACGGCGACGACCCGGAAGCGGTGGTCCATGCCACCAAGGTGGCGATCGAATTCCGCATGAAGTTCCACAAGCCGGTCGTGGTGGACATGTTCTGCTACCGCCGCTTCGGCCATAATGAGGGCGACGAGCCCGCCTTCACCCAGCCGATCATGTATCGCAAGATCCGCAACCAGAAGACGACCATGCAGATCTATGCCGACCGGCTGATCGCGGAAGGCCACATCACCCAGGCCGAGCTCGAAAAGGTGAAGGCCGATTGGCGGGCGCATCTCGAGCAGGAATTCGAGGTCGGCCAGCACTATAAGCCGAACAAGGCGGATTGGCTGGACGGCGCCTGGTCCGGCCTGCGCTCGGCCGACAACCAGGACGAACAGCGGCGCGGCAAGACCGCCGTGCCGGTCAAGACGCTGAAGGAGATCGGCAAGAAGCTGACCGAGGTGCCGAAGGATTTCGAGGCGCACAAGACGATCATCCGCTTCCTCGACAACCGCCGCCAGGCGATCGAGTCGGGCGAAGGCATCGACTGGTCTACGGCCGAGGCGCTGGCCTTCGGCGCCATCCTGCTCGACGGCAATCCGATCCGGCTGTCCGGCCAGGATTCGGAGCGCGGCACCTTCTCGCAGCGCCATTCCGTGCTCTACGACCAGCGCGACGAGACACGCTACATCCCGCTCAACAATCTGTCGGCGGCGCAGGCCGGCTTCGAGGTCATCAACTCGATGCTGTCGGAAGAGGCCGTGCTCGGCTTCGAATATGGCTACTCGCTGGCCGAGCCGAAGGCGCTGACGCTGTGGGAAGCGCAGTTCGGCGACTTCGCCAACGGCGCCCAGGTGGTCTTCGACCAGTTCATCTCGTCGGGCGAGCGCAAATGGCTCAGAATGTCGGGCCTCGTCTGCCTGCTGCCGCATGGCTACGAAGGCCAGGGCCCCGAGCATTCGTCGGCCCGGCTCGAGCGCTTCCTTCAGCTTTGCGCCGAAGACAATATGCAGGTCGCCAACGTCACGACGCCAGCCAACTATTTCCACATACTGCGCCGGCAGTTGAAGCGGGACTTCCGCAAGCCGCTGATCCTGATGACGCCGAAGTCGCTGCTGCGCCATAAGCGGGCGGTATCGACGCTGCCGGAGATGTCGGGCGAAAGCGCCTTTCACCGGCTGCTGTGGGACGATGCCCAGCTGCTGTCGGGCCAGGCCATCAAGCTCACCAAGGATTCGAAGATCCGCCGTGTCGTGCTCTGTTCGGGCAAGGTCTATTACGACCTCTACGAGGAGCGCGAGAAGCGCCGCATCAACGACATCTATTTGCTGCGCGTCGAGCAGCTCTATCCGTTCCCGGCCAAGGCGCTGATCACCGAACTGTCGCGCTTCCGCAATGCCGAGATGGTGTGGTGCCAGGAGGAGCCCAAGAACATGGGCGCCTGGTCGTTCATCGATCCGTATCTCGAATGGGTGCTGGCGCATATCGACGCCAAGCATCAGCGGGTGCGCTATACCGGCCGGCCGGCCGCCGCCTCGCCGGCGACCGGATTGATGTCGAAGCATCTCGCCCAGCTTGCCGCCTTGCTCGACGACGCGCTTGGTGAATAGAACAGAACCGAAAGAAACGGACAGGCACAATGGCAACCGAAATCCGCGTCCCGACACTTGGTGAATCCGTCACCGAGGCAACCATCGGCAAATGGTTCAAGAAGGTCGGCGACGCGATCGCCGCCGATGAGCCGTTGGTTGAGCTCGAAACCGACAAGGTGACGGTGGAAGTGCCGGCCGCCGCCGCGGGCACGCTCGCCGAGATCGCCGTCAAGGAAGGCGAGACGGTCGGCGTCGGCGCACTGCTCGGCACGATTTCGGCAGGCGCCGGCGCGGCAGCCAATGCCGCCGCTCCGGCAACGAAGCAGGAGGCGGTGTCGCAGGCCTCGGCTCCGACTGCGGCCTCGAGCGTCAAGCAGGCCGCTGCCGAGACGGCCAAGATCGCCGGCGACGCCGGCGCGATCGAGACGCGCACCATGCCGCCGGCGCCGTCGGCGGCAAAGCTGCTGGCCGAGCACAATCTTGCAGTCGACCAGGTGTCGGGCTCGGGCAAGCGCGGCCAGGTGCTGAAAGGCGACGTGCTCGACCTTATCGCCAGGGGCGCGCCGTCGCAGCCGGCCGAAATGCCGAAGGCAGCGCCTGTACCGGCACCCGTTGCCGCGCGCGCGCCGTCCCCGGCCGACGATGCGTCGCGCGAGGAGCGCGTGCGCATGACCAAGCTGCGCCAGACCATCGCGCGCCGCCTCAAGGAAGCGCAATCGACCGCCGCCATGCTGACCACCTTCAACGAGGTCGACATGAGCGCGGTGATGGCGCTGAGGAGCAAATACAAGGACGTGTTCGAGAAGAAGCACGGCGTGAAGCTCGGCTTCATGGGCTTCTTCACCAAGGCGGTCACCCATGCGCTGAAGGAGATCCCGTCGGTCAATGCCGAGATCGACGGCACCGATATCATCTTCAAGAACTACGCTCATATCGGCGTTGCCGTCGGTACAGAGAAAGGCCTTGTCGTGCCGGTTGTGCGCAATGCCGACCAGATGTCGATCGCCGAAATCGAGAAGGACATCGGCAGGCTGGGGCTTGCGGCGCGCGACGGCAAGCTGTCGGTTGCGGATATGCAAGGCGGCACGTTTACGATTTCCAACGGTGGCGTTTACGGGTCGCTGATGTCGACGCCGATCCTCAATGCGCCGCAGTCCGGCATTCTGGGTATGCACAAGATCCAGGAGCGGCCGGTGGTGGTCGGCGGCCAGATCGTCATCCGGCCGATGATGTATCTGGCGCTGTCCTACGACCACCGCATCGTCGACGGCAAGGAAGCGGTGACGTTTCTGGTGCGGGTCAAGGAAAGCCTGGAGGATCCTGAGCGGCTGGTGCTCGACCTCTAGGGGCGGCCGACGTGAGCCGGAGCATGGATCTGCGCCGCCGGATGAGTTCGTCTCGTTTCCGGTCCGGTTTGTTTGTCACAATCTGCGCACTCGGCGTGCAGACGGTCTCCGCGGCCCTCGCCGCCTGCCCGCTCGAGCTCGCCGTCTATGGCGATCCTGAAAACGCCGCCGAGATCGATTTCAGGCCGACCGGCGAGTCGGCCGCCGTCACCAACAGCTTCAAGATGGTGCTCGACAAGGGCGTCGTGCTCGACGGCATCGTCATGTGGACCGAGGGCGCGGCGCGGCCGCATGGCTCGCTGATGTACAAATGCCCGGCCGGCGACGTCACCGGCGACGAGCTCGCCGCCTGCACCGTGTGGGAGGGCGTCATCTACACTGCCGACGACCAGGGCAATATCGCGTTGCTGCCGGGCGAAGGAAAGGATGCGCCGAAGAAGCTGATCTTGCCTGACTTGGGAGCGTCGTTGCAGATGTCGGCCGCCTATGGCGCCAACGGCTTTTCCCAGGTGCCCTGGGACGTCTTTGCCCTGAAGGGATGTCAGGAATGAGCGCGAGCGGAAAGATCCTGCTGGTGACCGGCGGCAGCCGCGGCATTGGCGCCGCTACATGCAGGCTTGCCGCCAAGGCCGGCTATCGCATTGCGGTCAATTACGCGTCGAATGCAAAAGCCGCCGAAACGGTGGTCGCCGACATCGAGGCTGCTGGCGGAGAAGCCTTCACAGTCAAGGCCGATGTCGGCAGCGAGACGGACGTATTGGCCATGTTCGAGGCTGTCGATGGCCGTTTCGGTCGACTCGACGCGCTCGTCAACAATGCCGGCGTGGTCGACCAGAGCGCGCGCGTCGACGAGCTTAGCGCTGCAAGGCTGGAGCGCATGATGCGCATCAATGTGATCGCGCCGATGCTTTGCGCCCGCGAGGCGGTGAAGCGGATGTCGACCAGGCATGGCGGCAAGGGCGGCGCCATCGCCAATGTTTCTTCGATCGCGGCAAGGCTTGGCGGGCCGGGTCAATATGTCGACTATGCCGCCTCGAAGGGCGCGGTCGATTCCTTCACCATCGGGCTTGCCCGCGAAGTGGCCGGCGAAGGCATTCGTGTCAACGCGGTCAGCCCGGGCATCATCGACACCGAAATTCATGCCTCCGGCGGGCAGCCGGATCGCGTCGAGAGAATGCGCAAGGTGGTGCCCATGCAGCGCGTCGGCACCGCCGAGGAAGTCGCAGCCGCAATTCTCTGGCTGCTGTCGGACGAGGCGTCCTACACAACAGGCGCCAATCTGGAAATCGGCGGCGGCCGCTAAAGCAAAAGGGACAGTATCATGGCCTATGACGTCGTTATCATCGGATCGGGACCAGGCGGCTACGTCTGCGCCATCAAGGCGGCGCAGCTCGGTCTGAAGACGGCGGTAGTCGAAAAGAACCCGACCTTCGGCGGTACCTGCCTCAACATCGGCTGCATCCCGTCAAAGGCGCTGCTGCATGCGTCCGAGATGTTTGCCGAGGCCGGCCATTCCTTCGACGCGCTCGGCGTCGAGATCGGCGCGCCCAAGCTCAATCTTGGGAAGATGATGGCACACAAGGATGCGACGGTGACGGCCAACGTCAATGGCGTCGCCTTCCTGTTCAAGAAGAACAAGATCGACAGTTTTCGCGGCACCGGCAAGGTAGTTGCGGCCGGCAAGGTGTCGGTGACCTCTGATGACGGCAAGGTCGAGGAGATCGAGACCAAGAACATCGTCATCGCCACAGGCTCCGACGTCGCCGGCATTCCCGGCGTCGAGGTCGATTTCGATGAGAAGGTGATCGTCTCGTCGACCGGCGCGCTGTCGCTGGACAAGGTGCCGGGCCATCTGGTGGTGGTCGGCGGCGGTGTCATCGGTCTGGAGCTCGGCTCGGTATGGGCGCGGCTCGGCGCCAAGGTAACCGTGGTCGAGTTCCTCGACACCATCCTGGGCGGCATGGATGGCGAGGTCTCCAAGCAGTTCCAGCGCCTGCTGTCGAAGCAGGGCTTTGAGTTCAGGCTGGGCGCCAAGGTGACCGGCGTCGCCAAGGCCAAGAAGGGGGCGACGGTCACCTTCGAGCCGGTCAAAGGCGGAGCAGCCGAGACGATCGAGGCGGACGCGGTGCTGATTGCGACGGGACGACGGGCCTATTCGGACGCTCTCGGGCTGAAGGAGACCGGCGTCGACGTCGATGAGCGCGGCCGGGTCAAGACCGACGGCCATCTCAGGACCAACGTGCCTGGCATCTATGCCATCGGCGATGTCATCGCCGGGCCGATGCTTGCACACAAGGCTGAGGACGAGGGCGTGGCGGTGGCCGAAACCATCGCCGGCCAGGCCGGTCATGTGAACTATGACGTGATTCCGAGCGTCGTCTACACCACGCCGGAAATCGCCTCGATCGGCAAGACCGAAGAAGAATTGAAAAAGGCCGGCGTCGACTACAAGGCCGGAAAATTCCCGTTCAGCGCCAATGGCCGCGCGCGCGCCATGCTGCACACCGACGGCTTTGTGAAAATCCTGGCCGACAAGGCCAGCGACCGTGTGCTCGGCGTCCACATCGTCGGCTTCGGCGCCGGCGAGATGATCCACGAGGCGGCCGTGCTGATGGAATTTGGCGGCTCGTCGGAAGACCTAGCCCGCACCTGTCACGCCCATCCGACAATGTCGGAAGCGGTGAAGGAGGCGGCACTGGCGACGTTCTTCAAGCCGATCCATATCTGAGCGGTTGAATCGCAGGCGACGGTGGCGATTGGCGAAAGCGGGGCTGATAGCCAATCTCCCCCCAAGTGGGGGAGATGTCCGGCAGGACAGAGAGGGGCGCGAAGGAGATAGTGTGCTGGAGGTTCTGCAAAAAGTTTTGGAGAGAGAACGGCGCCTGCTCTGAGGGGCGAGCGGCCATGGCACGGTGGTGACATTGCGATCACCGATTCCCGTGGAAGGGGAAGTGCCATGACCAATCGAGACGTTAGACTGAGCAGAGGCGAGTTGAAAGCGTTGCTGTTGTCGGATGAGGACGGCTTTCGCCAGGCATTGCAGAGTGTCGTGCAGGAGGTTCTTGAAGCCGAGATGACGGAGGCGATCGGGGCCGAGAAAGGGGAGCGGACGGCGGAGCGGACGAGTTACCGGTCCGGCTATTACGAGCGCAAGCTGGTGACGCGGGTCGGGGTGCTGGAGCTTCGCGTTCCGCAGGATCGGGCTGGCCGGTTCTCGACGGAGTTGTTTGAGCGCTACCAGCGTTCGGAGAAGGCATTGGTGTCGGCGCTGGTCGAGATGTACGTGCAGGGCGTTTCGACCCGCAAGGTGAAGGCGATCACCGAGGAGCTGTGCGGCCATTCCTTCTCGGCCTTGACGGTGAGCGAGGCAACGGCGCGGCTGGATGAGGCGCTGAAGGCATTCTATGAGCGGCGGCTTGCCGAACCTTATCCCTATCTCATTTTGGACGCGCGCTACGAGCGGGCGCGCGAGGCCGGCGTGATCGCCAGCCAGGCGGTCTTGGTGGCGATCGGGGTTGACTGGGAGGGCCGGCGCCAGGTGCTCGGTGTCGAGCTGGCCAACCGTGAAAGCCATTCGAGCTGGCGCGAGTTCGTGGCAGGGCTCAAGCAGCGCGGCTCGCCGGCGTGGAGTTCGTCTTCTCCGACGACCATCCGGGCTCAGGGCAGCGATCCGGGAAGTCCTGCCTGAGGCAGTCTGGCAGCGCTGTTACGTGCACTTCCTCAGAAACGCGCTCGATTATGTGCCGCGCAAGCTCGATGACGACTGCCTGATGGAGCTCAGATGGTTCTATGACCGGCGCGACCCTAACCGAGGTCAAGCGCGACCTGGCGCAGTAAAGGCCCTGAGCGGTCCGGGCGCCTTCGCCGCCGCCCAGGCGGCCTCGACCAGCATGGCGCGGGCATGGGAACGCCCATGTTTGCTGATCCGGCCATATTGCGCCAAGCCAAGACCGGATTGGCGCACACGCGGCTTGAGGCCGAAGTAGCTCACCAGCTTCTGCGGTTCGCCGAAGCGGTGGATATCGCCGACGGCGGCGATGATACCGCTCGCGACGATGGCATTGACGCCGGTGATCGTCTGAAGCCGCCGGACTTGCACATCATCAACCGCTTCCCGGGCGATGTCGCCATCGAGGTCAGCCAGATCCTCGGCCTGCGGTCGATCTGGCGGATGTGGCGGGCGATAGCGGCCCGCTCGTCGTCGGGAAGCACCTGCCGCTCGAGCCAGGCGCGACCCCGACGGTTGAACAGATCGGCATGCGGGCACTTCGGCACTAGGTGCGCCTGCAGGATGCCATGCACCTCGTTCTTCACGCGCGTGCGATGCCGCACGACCTGGTTGCGCCGCGCGACGAGGCGGCGAAGCCGCTCAGTCCGCTCATCGGGAACCCAGACCTCCGGCAGAAAGCCGCTGGCATGGAGTTGCGCCAGAACGCCGGCATCGATCTTGTCGGTCTTAATCCTGGCATGGGCGATCGCCTTCACCTGCATCGGGTTGGCGACAATCACCCGGCCGACATAGGGCGACAGAACCCGCACCACCGCCATGGCGTTGCCCGTCGCCTCGACGACAACCTCATCCGTCCGTCGCAAACTGCGGCCGAACCCTTCCAGTCCCGAGCGGGTCATGTCGACCCGTCCGTGATGGCGCAGCCGGCCATCTTCCCAAACCACCACCTCCGCAAAGGTGCGGTGGATGTCGATTCCAATCACACGTCTCATCGGCTCCCTCTCCTCAAACAGTCGGGAGCCGGCGGGCGACGCGACACCCACGGATCCGCGCTCTCGGCGCAACCGGGCAGGTCGCAGGGGCGGCCAGCTACTAACGCGAGCTCGCAGCTCATCGAATACATCGGCCTGCCCGCACTTGGCGTGCTCCCGGTGCCCCTGTCCCGGATGGTCGCACCATACGCCGAAAATCGCTCATCTCCAGCGGGGATCGGATGGCACCGTCATGATCATACCGGTTACGAACATGCTGGAGCGGCTGAACCAGGAGATCAAGCGGCGCACCCTGGTCGTTCGCATCTTCCCCAACCCGCGGAGCTGTCTGCGGCTGGTTCGGGCGCTGGCGGTCGAGATCCACGAGAACTGGCTCGAGGCGACCCGCTATCTCAACATGGATCATCTGCGCGAGCACAAGAAGGAGAGCCTGAGGGCCTTGGCCGCCTGAGCACCGTCATGTGTCCGCCGCTCCGCTAAACGCGGGGGCTGCGCGGCGGACACGCCGACGTCACCGCAATGCCACGCCATTTTGCAGAACTTGACGCACACAACTTGTGAATGTGACGGACATGCCAGATGGCGCGCGCATGGATTGCGAGCAGCCAGCTACCCCCCCTTGGCACAGTATCGCCATGTCACCTACAACCCTGTAAGTCCGAAGCCGATCGACTGGACCCATGAGCGGGAATGGCGCTGGCCCTTGCGAAATGCCCCTGCGCTCGACCCTAACGATCTGCCGCCCGATATCGATAACCTGCCCGGTCTGGAGCTCGATGGTCCGATCCTCAACGGGATCGGCGCCGTCGTCAAAACTGCCACGCAAGCCGAACGACTCATCTGCGACATTCTCACCCAGGTGGACCGTGGCGATGTCGACGAGCATCGTTATGAGTTCGTTCTCGCGCTCGACTCGATTGCGAGCATGGCCGATATCCGGGATCGGGAGGCGCTGGAGGACGCCATCGATGCCGGGCGCATTGATCTCGCACCCTATTTCGCGATCAGCAAAGACCGCGCCGAAGAGCTGTCCGAACAGTTCCGTCAGTTGGTCAAAGCGCCGAAGAGAAAGCGGGCCCGCCTGAATCTGGGGAAATTGGCGGTTGCTGGCTCTGGATCACCGACAACGAACATGAGATGACGCCAGCGCTGCTGAGGTGCAATTTCGCGAGGGTGACGAAGGAAGGCAATTACATCGTTGAGCTCTATGAATATTCAGACTTGCGCAGCCTTGCCCAGCGGGAGGAGATGACCCTTAAACTGGCCGAGCGTTTGGAAGGCGAACACGGCGTCCATGCGACGTATTTTTCGGTGCTCGCGTCCGACGATCCCAACGGGGTCCCCTTCTATAATGGCGACGAACTCGACAATCAGAAATACTATAATTTCAGCGATGACGCCGACGATTATTAAAGTCGTCGTGCATCAAAGTCGGATGGCGGGAACTCGGCTTTCCGTGTTCCCGATTACCGGGATTTCCGGAATGGGGAAAGCACCTCCTCTGGCCAGCACCGCGATCGCCGGCACACCGAGAGACCGATTGTGCGTACGGGGATGAAGATGAGGATTCCAACGGCCGAGATGCGACGCGTTTTGGACCTAAGACTATCTCGGTAGACTGATAATGAAGTCCCAGAGGCGTTTGTCGAGGAAGTCCTCGGGTCCGCCCTCCTGGGTACTCAGATTCAGCAGTGTCTTCAAGTTCGGAGCGCCCCGCGGCACGAGTTGGTTGACGGCGTTGCGACGGTCTCGACCGGCTCGCCGTTCCGGCGTCTCGACCGCGCGGAGGTTCGCTTCCTCTTCTCCCTCCGACACAACGAAGCCGTCCGAAAGCTCGATAACGCTCCTGACGACTCGTCTGCGTCTTCGCAAGCACGCGCGGCACGATAATCCGTGCGCCGTCGGCCAGCTGGTAGATGGGCATCTCGACGAGGCCTAATGTGAAATGAAGGCCCGAATGACTCGTAGATATTCGGCGATCGTCTCCACTCGGATACCGTCACCCACAATCAGGAGCAGGAACCCCCCTCGCCTCAGGTTCAGCGTCAGCGGGCAAGTGGTGCGACGAGGCTGGACTCCCGAATTGTAGCGCATACGGCATCCGAAAGGCAGGGGCTACGGTCGCAGCGGAAAACGGCGACGCACGAGCAGCTGAAGGCAATATACGACTGGACTACTTACCAGCACCCGGACCATTAGATCCGGAAAGCGCGCCGTCGGAAGGTCGCGCAGTCCGCCCGCACACTTCTGATTTTCGCTCGAAACGAGAACGAAATTGTCCCACTTTCTGAGGGGGTTGAAAGAGGTGGGACAAAAATGGCCAAAAAATCCAATTAAATCAACAGCCACAATAGCCAATGGTGGGCCCGGAGGGACTCGAACCCCCAACCAAGCGGTTATGAGCCGCCGGCTCTAACCATTGAGCTACAGGCCCCACGGCGCTGGATTAGTGTTTTTCCCTGAACCGCACAAGGCTTTCCGAGGCCTTTCCGAGCAGGCGTTCCAAGGGGGCTGGCAGAGATCGCCCAAATCAGCCCATATTGATAACCTATTGCACGTCGCCCATTGGACGCCGGCCAACACTCGGCTGTCTTGGGATCCCAGATCGAGGAGATTTCATGACCAGACGTATTTTGCCCCTGGCGATTGCCGCCGCAATCGCATTTCCGGCGATCGCGGCCGCCGCCGATTCGCCACCGCCGCCGCGTATCGTCGTCACCGGTGAAGGCGAGGCGGCGATAGCACCCGATCTGGCTCTGCTGACGCTCAGCGTCATGCGCGAAGCCAAGACGGCACGTGCAGCGCTCGATGCCAATAACGACGCCATGGCCGCAGTGATCGCTGCCATGAAATCGTCCGGCATCAAGGAGCGCGACCTGCAGACCGCGGGCATCCAGATCAATCCGCGCTATAACTACACCAACAAGCCCGACGGCAGCCAGGAGGCCGAGCTTGTCGCCTACCAGGTGACCAACACGCTTTCGGTGCGCATCCGAGACATCGACAAGACCGGCGACATTCTCGATAAGGCGGTGTCGCTCGGCGTCAACCAGGGCGGCGGCATCTCCTTCTCCAACGACGATCCGGCGGCAGCCGTCACCGAGGCGCGCAAGAAGGCCGTCGCCAATGCCATGGCCAAGGCCAAGACGCTGGCCGAAGCGGCCGGCGTCGGCATCGGCCGGGTCCTGGAAATCACCGACCAGAATTTCGCACCACCGCCGATGCCGATCAACGCCAAGGCATTCGATGCCGCCGGTGCGTCGGTCCCGGTGCAAGCCGGCGAAAATTCCTATACCGCACAGGTGACGGTGACTTTCGAATTGAAATGATCATCGCTTGCAGCATGAAAAACCCCGGAGGATCGATCCTCCGGGGTTTTTTGAGCCGCGCTTCCTGGCGGAAAGGGCTCCGCTACTCTACCGGCTGCAAGTCAGCCGGCCGCAGGCCCGAAGACCTTAGCGATAGATGATCGGACAGCCGCGCTCGTTGGCGAATACGATCACGACGCGGTCGCCATACTGGCGGCCGGCGACCTTGACCGTGCGGCGGTTGATGTCGATGATGCGGGCGCGGTGCAGGCCCATGCGTTCGGCCTTGTCGATGGCACGCTCCGGCGAACAGGACCGGCGCCAGCCGCCATGACGGCGGTGTTCGCGATAGTAACCATCATCTTCGTCGCCGGTATAGACGCCGACGCGCGGATCCTGGTTGTTGCCGAAGCCGAGATAGATGCTGTCAGCATGAGCGGGGATGGCAGCAAGCGTGCCAAGGCCGACAAGAGCCGAAAGAGCCGCCGTCTTGATGGTGTTGAACATTGTCTTCTCTCCTTGTTGAGGGTTTCCACACGTTTTCGTCGAACCGATGGGAGGAGAATGCACCCGTCTGTCTGAATTTTTTGCGAACCGGCCGTTCATCTCCAGTTCATGAGGCAGAACCGGAATAGTCTCTCGCTTCTGGAACCGGTGTTATGGACGGCGGTGCTGCATAGGGTGGGCATGGTGGATGGACAACGTCCGTTTTGCCGTCGGTTCCGGATTCTCGATTTCGCGGTAAAATCCTAAGGCTCGTCCGCGAGCATATGGTCGAAATAGTCGTCCGGCTCGGCAAGGTCGGTCTCGCTGGCGCTGACCCGGCCGCGCATCGAGATGCCGGCCTCGTGCACGGTCTCGTCGCTTCCCGACACCAGCCTGTGCCACCAATAGAGATCGCGGCCCTCGGCCACCAGCCGGTAAGCGCAAGTCTTGGGCAGCCAGCTGATGGTGCGCACATTCTGCGGCGTCAGCCCGACGCAATCCGGAACACGCGCCAGCCGGTTGGCATAGTCGGAGCAGCGGCAGCTTCCAGCGTCGAACAGCCGGCAGCCGACGCTGGTCCAGTAGATCTCTCCGGTGTCCTCGTCTTCGAGTTTGGACAGGCAGCATTTGCCGCAGCCGTCGCAGAGTGATTCCCACTCGGCCGGGGTCATCGCCTCGAGCGTCTTGGTCTTCCAGAATGGCTTTTCCATCGTCGGCATGTGGCCCTCGGACGCTTCAAGGTCAAGCACGGCAACCGTGCACCCTCGTCCGAACGATACGCCGGGACAATACGCCGGAACATGCGCCAGGACCATACGAATGACATGAAGTCGCCTTCAAAACGCCGGTCAATCGCCCTGTGCCACAGCTAGAACCTACAAACAGGAACCAAACATGGTTGCTGAATGTTTGGGCAGGGATGGGACGCCACAAGGAGTGTTTATGATGAAACGCCAACCACGGATTCTGGCAGGCACGGCGCTTGGCCTGTTGATGGCGTCCGCGCCGTTAGGCGCGTTCCCGCTGCAAGGCAATGCCGCATTCAGCCCCGTGCAACGTACCGCGGCGCCGCTCATCCCAGTGCAATCGAGTTGCGCCGAGGGCGAGTCGGCGGAGGCCTGCGCGCATAGCCAGCAGGCAGAGCAGCCCAGAAAGAAGAAGCGCGACCAGCAGCAGCAAACGGAATCCGCTCCGGCCGAGCAGGCGGCTCCAGCCGAGTCCGAGCAACCCCGCAAGAAGCGGCGCAATCAGCAGCAGCAAACAGAATCCGCTCCGGCCGAGCAGATCGCTCCAGCCGAGTCCGAGCAACCCCGCAAGAAGCGGCGCAATCAGCAGCAGCAAACAGAATCCGCTCCGGCCGAGCAGATCGCTCCGGCCGAGACCGAGCAACCCCGCAAGAAGCGGCGCAACCAACAGCAGCAAACGGAATCCGCTCCGGCCGAGCAGATCGCTCCGGCCGAGTCCGAGCAACCCCGCAAGAAGCGGCGCAATCGGCAGCAGATCGAAGCGGCCCCATCGGAACAACCGGCCGAGCAGGCAGCGCCGGCAAACGACAACCAGCCCAACGTCAATCCGCGCAAGAAGAAGCAAAAACAGAACCAGCAGATCGAGGCTGCCCCGGCAGAACAGGCTCCGACTGTCGAGCCCGGACAAAAGCCGGGCAAGCGCAAGAAGCCTGCTGAATTGACCGGACCCGCCACGGAGGCGGAAGGCCAGCCGGCGCCGACCAATAAGGAAGCGACCCCACAGGCCCAACCGGCTCCGACCGAGCAGCAGGCCGCTCCCGTCCAGGGCGAACAGCCCCAGGACAAGATCAAGAAACGTGGCAAGAGGCCTGTCGGCGAACAGCCGGTGACAGGAGAGCAACAGCCCTCGACCGGCGAACAGCCTTCGACTGGCCAGGCCGCGCCTGTCCAGGGTGAAAATCCGGTCCAGGGTGAAGCCCAGGCCAATCCGAACGAGGCACCTGTTCTGGACAGCCAGAAGGATGTCTTGCGCAAGCGCAAGGGTGGCAAGGAGCGCGGCCAAAATGCTGGTAAGCAGCAGGGCAACCAGCCCGCCCAGCAGGGCGAGAACCAGGTCGAACCCCCGAAGCCGGCTCCGGTCGATCAGGGGCCGCCACCCACCGACGACCGGGCAGCCCAGCGGGAGATCAAGCCTGAAAAGATCGTTCCGGTGACCGAGGAAAAAGGCAAGCGCGTCGAGCGTGCGCCGGACATCGAGGATGTTCGCCGCCGTCCGCGCCCCCAGGGCGCCAACGTCGTCAGGGAATTCGGCGACCGCGTCATCCTCCAGTTCAACAACCAGACGTTCGTGGAAAGCAGCGATGCACCGCGCATGCACCGCGGCGCCAGGAATGTCTATTATGAGGACCTGTCGGGCGATCGCACCCGGGAAATCGTCGAGCGTGACAATGGTGTCCGGATCGTCACCATCCGCAACCGCTACGGCGACGTCATCCAGCGTTCACGCATCGCGCCCGACGGCCGCGAATATGTGCTGAGCTATGTCGACGAGCGGAACTATGACGATGATGCAGACTGGCGCGACCCGGGCGACGACCTGCCGCCGATGCGCCTTACCATCCCGCAAGAGGAATACATTCTGGATTCCGAAGAGGTCGAGGATCCGGACGACTACTACACCTTCCTCGAACGGCCGCCGGTCGAGAGGGTCCAGCGCCTCTATTCGATCGACGAGGTCAAGCGCTCGGCCCGCGTGCGCGACATCGCCCGCCGCATCGACCTCGACACGCTCAACTTCGAATTCGGTTCGGCCTCGATTTCCGACACCGAGGTCCAGAAGCTGGAGGGTGTTGCCAACGCCATGGACAAGCTGCTGAAGAAAAACCCGGCCGAGAGCTTCCTGATCGAGGGCCATACCGACGCTGTCGGCACACCGGAAGCGAACCTTGCTCTGTCCGACCGCCGCGCCGAGGCGGTCGCCGAAGCCTTGACCAACGCCTTTGGCATCCCGCCGGAGAACCTGACGACGCAGGGCTATGGCGAGGAGTATCTCAAGGTCAACACGTCGGGACCCAACCGCGAGAACCGCCGCGTCGCCATCCGCCGGATTACCCCCCTGGTAGCGCCGGTGGCCAGCGCCCAATAAACCGCAATGTGAACCGCGCGATTTGATCAACCATTGAATCGCGCGGTCATCAATCTTGAAACGCGCGGTTACCCATCCCAGATTCTGGAAAGGGCGTTCCCTGCCCTGTCCCGACTCCAGCGGGACACACGAGCCCCGCCGGTTCCCCTCCCCGGCGGGGTTTCGTTTTTTTGCAACCTTGCAAACCGCCGCAGCCTGCCCGAAATACGGCACTCCGACAACGGAGCCCGAATCGCCGCATGAAGCGCCTCGAACTCGCCATCGAATCGATCATTCTCGCCTCGCGCTGGCTGCTGGTCGCCTTCTATCTCGGACTGGGTGCGGCACTTGCCATCTATGCCGTGTCCTTCGGCAAGAAGCTGTTCGAGTTCGTCTCCGTCGCCTTCACGCTCGATGACACCGACACCATCCTGAAAATACTCGGCCTCATCGATGCCGCGCTGGTCGCCTCACTGGTGGTGATGGTGATCATCTCGGGTTACGAAAACTTCGTCAGCCGCTTCGATGAAAATGACGGCAAGGTGCATTGGCTGGGCACGATCGATGTCGGCTCGCTGAAGGTCAAGGTCGCCTCGACAATCGTAGCGATCTCCTCGATCCACCTCTTGCAGGTGTTCCTGAACTCGGTCTCCTACACGACCGACCAGCTGATGTGGCTGACCATCATTCATCTGGCCTTCGTTCTGTCGGCACTGATGCTTGCCTATATCGACCGGCTGATGGGTCTTGGCAAAGCCAAGAGAGCCGAGGAGTGAGCACGCGTCTGTGCCGGTCTTTTGAGAGATACTTCTGTAGCGAGATACTTTCCGTCAGTAGATACCTTTGATTTTGGTATCCGACCGGCCGAACACCTCGTCCGGCACAAAAAAGTCGCCGGCGAGCGGGCCTGTCGCACCCGGCGCATAGGCCGAGAAATCGCTGACGCCCTCAGCGCGCAGCACTTCTTCGTCAATGTAGAAATTGCCGGTCGCCTCACGCGACGGCCTGACCAGGATGGCGTATGCCGCATCGGCCATGATGTCGGGCGAACGGCTCATCGCCGCCACCGTCGCCCCGCCCAGGAGGTTACGCACCGCCGCCGTGTCGATGGTCGAGATCGGCCATAGCGAATTGACCGCAATGCCGTCCCTGGCGAACTCGGCGCTCATGCCCAGCGTGCACATCGACATGCCGAACTTTGCCATCGTGTAGGCGACATGGTTCTTGAACCACTTGGCCCTCATGTCAAGCGGCGGCGCCAGATTCAAGATGTGAGGATTTTCCGCCAACCTCAAGTGCGGAATGCACATTTTGGAGACGAGAAAAGTGCCGCGCGTGTTGATCTGGTGCATCAGATCGTAGCGCTTCATATCAGTCTCCAGCGTGCCGGTGAGTTGGATGGCGCTGGCGTTGTTGACGCAGATATCGATGCCGCCGAACCTCTCCACGGTCTTGGCGACCGCTTCGGCGACCTGTTCTTCATCCCGAATGTCGCACAGCACCGGCAGCGCCTTGCCGCCGGCCTGCTCGATCTCGTGCGCCGCCGTGTAGATCGTCCCGGGCAGCTTCGGATGCGGCTCGGCGGTCTTGGCCGCGATCGTCACATTGGCGCCATCGCGCGCGGCGCGCAGCGCAATCGCCAGCCCGATGCCGCGCGACCCGCCGGAGATGAAAAGCGTCTTTCCCTTGAGCGACATCCTTGCGCCTTCCTTCAACATGAAAGACACGATCCTTGCGCGGCTGAGAACCGCCGCGCAAGGCCCAACACACCGGATGCGGGTTACGCTGCGTCGGCCTTGAGACAATCTGAGCTAGACCAGCACCAGGCCCTGCCGCATGGCGATGGCGATCGCATCGGTGCGGTTGGCGGCACCGAGCTTCGTCAGGATCGCTGCGACATGGAACTTCGCCGTATGCACGGAGATGTTCAGCCGCCGCGCGATGACCTTGTTGGGGGCGCCCTCGGCCAGCAGCGCCAGCACTTCGCTCTCGCGCGGCGAAAGCGTCGGCCGGACGATCTGCTCGTCGGTCAGTTCCTCTTCGAACCGGTCGCTGTCATGGAAGATCAAATCGTGATGCCGATCGGATAGAGCATGGCTGTCGCGCGAAATCCGGTAGCCCGCAGCCGCGAGCCGCGCGGCGGCGGCGATCAGCAACTCGTCCGCTTGCACCGGCAGCACGGCAAACACTGTATCGGCCGGCCGTTCGCGGGCCGCTCGCGACGATAGCAGCACGCGAGGCATAGCCGCGTCGACGAGCCCGCCTTGTAGCCCATGATCATCGACGATGGCGACATCCGCCGCCTCACGCCCGTCGACTTCGCCGGCCAGAACCGGCCGCAGATCATCGGTCGCGGCGAGAACGGCGGACAGACTTCGCGCGCGCTCGACGTCACCGAGCGCGATCAGCACCGTCAGCCGTCTGCCAGCGACCTCACCGCTTACCATCTATCCCTCAGCTCAGTGGCTTTTCACCGATGGTCAGGGAAACCTCACGGTTCTCGCCGCCGCGCACCACGCCGAGTGTCACCAAGGCACCGGCGCTGTCCGGCCCGAGCTTGCGGATCAGCTCGCGCGGGCCATGCACCGTCTCTGCGTTCCACGACACGATGATGTCGCCGAGACTGAGACCGGCTGATTTCGCCGGCCCGTTATCGTCGAGGCTCATCACCATGGCGCCCTGGGTATCACCATTGCGGACCGGATGCAGGCCGGCGCCAAGATAGCCGCGCGCCACATGACCCTTCTCGCGCAGCGTCGTGACTGCCCGCTCGATCGTTTCGTAAGGCATGACCAGCGCCCGCCGGCGTGGCCCGAACAGCAGCATGCCGATCAGTCCACCCTTGGCGTCGAGCACAGGGCCACCCTCGAAACGGCCGCCGGCATTGACGGCAAGGTTGATGCGCCGGTCGATCGTGCCGCCGCGCATTGAACGCCAGGCCGGGCCGACCTCGCCGACCGTGCCGAAGGTAGCGAGCGAGGTGCCGTCGCTATTGCCCGCCACGACCGCCAGGTTGCCCGGCCGCACCGCATCCGCCTTTACCAGTGACGGGGCGCCCGGCGCGCCGGCCGGTTTCAAAACGGCCGTGCCGGTGGACGGGTCGCGGCCGACCAGTTCCGCCTTGACGGCTTCGCCCGAAGAAAACGTCAGCTCGATCTCCTCGCCGGCCTCGACCGCCTCCTCGGCAGTGACGAAATAGCCGTCCCGCCAGTGGAAAGCAGTTGACGTCCGGTGGTGGGTCGCGAAGCTGGCCGTCGCTGGTGCCGCGGCTGCCGCGATGTCGGCAATGGCGTCGGAAAACGTGCTCAGATTGAAATCGCTCATGATCTGTCTCCTGGGTTCTTCGTGACCCAGATATCGCCCGGCAGGACGTTGGCGGATACTCGCCTGACGGCTAGTTTGGGCATGTGACTGGCCATCTGGTCAGGTCGCGGCCGGTCCGGCCGCTCCGCACATATAGGCATTGTTCATCTTGTTCCAAACGGAGCCCTCGGATGGCCCTGCCCGCCCAGCAATTGCAATATGACGATGCCCTTCTCGATGCCTATTCGGCGACGGTCGCCGATGCCGTCGACCGCATCGGGCCCGCCGTCTGCCGCATCGAGCGCATCGGTGGCCCGGGCGGCCATGGCTCCGGCTTCGTCATCGCGCAGGACGGGCTGGTCGTCACCAACTTCCACGTCGTCGGCGATGCGCGCAGCGTGCGCGTATCAATGCCGGATGGCGCCTCCAGGGAAGGCCGCGTGCTCGGCCGCGATCCCGACACCGACATTGCGCTGGTGCGCGCCGACGGCAACTTTGCCAACGTCGCGCCGCTTGGCGATTCCAAGCGATTGAGGCGCGGCCAGATTGCTATTGCCATCGGCAATCCGCTCGGCTTCGAATGGACCGTCACCACTGGCGTCGTCTCGGCACTCGGCCGCTCGATGCGTGCCTCCACCGGCCGGCTGATCGACGACGTCATCCAGACCGACGCCGCGCTCAACCCCGGCAATTCCGGCGGACCGCTGGTGTCCTCGGCTGGCGAGGTGATCGGCGTTAACACCGCGATGATCCACGGTGCGCAAGGCATCGCCTTCGCGGTTGCCTCCAACACCGCCAATTTCGTCATCTCGGAAATCATCCGCTTCGGCCGTGTGCGCCGTGCCTTCATCGGCGTTTCCGCCGACACCACCAACCTGCCGCGCCGCGCAGCCCTTTTGTCGCAAGTATCGAGCAGCACGGCGGTGCGCCTGCGCACCGTCGAAAAGAACAGCCCGGCGGCCAAAGCCGGCCTCAGGGAAGGCGACATTATTGCCGCCATCGACGGCCGTCCGGTCACCGGCGTCGACGATCTGGTGCGCATGCTCGACGCCGAGCGAATCGGCCGCGAGACACTGTGCACGGTGGTGCGCCGCTCCGGCATTACTCAGGTCACCGTGATGCCGTTGGCGCGGGCGAGTTAGCGCGCCGCAGCACCCTGCGCATATTGCGCCATAAATTCTGGGCTCGGCGGGATCGGCCTGATCACGTCGATCAGCACGCTATTGGGATCCCTGGTGATGAAATGGCGCTGGCCGAAGGGTTCGTCGCGTAGCGTCCGCAGGATCGGCAGGCCAGCGGCGGTGATCCGCTTATAGATGGCATCCGGATCCCTGACCTCGAAATTGATCAGCAGGCCAGATGTGCGGCCCCGCCCTTCCTCCGGGATCGTCTCATGATCGCCCTGGACGATGCCGAGGTTGACGCGACGGTCTTCGGCCGAGCGCAGATGCACGTACCAGTCGGCCTCAAACAGCGGCTTGAAGCCGAAATGCGCAACATAAAAGGCTGCCGTGCCGGCAACGTCGCTCGTCATCAGCACCGGATAATAGCTCGTCGTCCTCATCTTTCCTTCTCCCGGCAAATAACATACAGTCTGCAGGTAAATGGAATTAACATACAGGCTGCATGTATGCAACAAGGATCCGCTCGTCGCTCCAACCGTGATCGCACCGCCGCGACACGCGCCGAGCTCATCGCCGCGGCTCGCAAACTGTTCACCGAAAAGTCCTATGCCGAGACCGGCACACCCGAGATCGCCGCCGCTGCCGGCGTCACGCGCGGCGCGCTCTATCATCACTTTGCCGACAAGCAGGCGTTGTTTGCCGCTGTGGTCGAACAGGAGGCGCAAGCCGTCTCGGAAGAGATCGAACGCGCGTCGCCGCCTTCGCTATTTGCCCGCGATGCGCTGATTGCCGGCTCGGATGCCTATCTGGCTGCCATGCGTGCGCCCGGCCGTACGCGGCTCTTGCTGCTTGATGGCCCGGCCGTGCTGGGCCGCGCCGCCATGGATGCGATCGACAATCGCCATGGCAACCGTTCGCTGCGCGAAGGCCTTGTTGCCGCGATGCGCTCGCACTCCATGACGAGACTGCCTGTGGAAGCACTGACCGCTTTGCTCGCAGCCGCCTTCGACCGCGCAGCGCTCGCCATCGAAACTGGAGCATCGATCGAGGACTATCGCGCCGTTCTCATGGCGCTGATCGACGGCCTGTCTCCGGCTGCTCCTCAGGTATCTCACCCGGTTCGAACTCGTTGAAACAGCCTAGCTGGCGCTTGAACTGGTCGATCAGCCAGGCGGCCGCCGGTTTCGGGCTGCGATCGGCGCGGTGCATGGCATAGAGCGGCGAGCGGACTTCGCTGTAAGGCTCGAGATCGAGTTCGACGAGCCGGCCGGTCGCCAGATCATCGGCAATCAGCCATCGCGGCAGCCCGCCCCAGCCCAGCCCCTCGCGCATCAGCACGTGCTTGGTGCGCACATCCGTCAGCCGCCAGGTGCGGTAGGCGAAGACGCCATAGTCACGCCCGCGCGTACGCTCGGACTGGTCCGAGACGACCAGTTGGATGTGTTCGCGGACATCCTCTAGCGCCACTGGTCTCGGCAGCAGCGCCAGGGGGTGATCAGGCGCTGCGGCTGGCACCAGGGAGAAGAAGCCGATGCGAAGCAGATTCACGTCCGTCTCACCCAGAAGCCCCCCGATGCCGAGATCGGCCTGTCCGCCGACAACATGATCGAGGATAAGGCCAAGCGAGCCGATATGGAGACGCAGCGTCACGGCCGGGAACTGCGCCTCGAATGCCTTTAGCACCCGAACCAGAACCGGCGACGGTAGCGTCACGTCGACCGACAGCGTAACTTCCGCCTCCAATCCCTGCCGGTATCCGTCGACACGCGAGCGGATGCGTTGCAGCACGCCGACCATGCGCCGCGCATCTTCCAGCGTCGCCTTGCCGACATCGGTCAGTTGCGGTTCACGCGTGCCCTCGCGCTCGAACAGCTTCAGCCCGAGCTGCGCTTCGAGGTTGGCGATGGCGTAGCTGATCACCGATTGCGCGCGATTCAATTTGCGCCCGGCGGCCGAGAAGCTGCCGGTCTCGGCCACCGCAACCAGGATCTGCAGTTGGTCAAGCGTCGGGTTCGGTTGCATCGTTCAATCCACATTTTAGATGGATAATATACAAAATACACCAGTTTTTCAAATGGGTCTGCGCACACATATTTGCCAGGAGATTTTAATCCAACCCTGGAGACCCCATTATGTCCATCCTTCTTGTCACATCGAGCCCGCGCGGCGCTGCCTCGCACTCGACCCGAATTGCTACTGAATTCGCTGAAAAGCTTGTTGCCGCCGATCCGTCGAACACGCTTGTCGTGCGCGACCTCGTCGCCAATCCGTTGCCGCACATCGATGCCGATTATGCGACCGGCATCTACACGCCGGCCGAAGCGCGCACCTCACGCCAGGCTGAAGTCGTTGGCGTCTCCGATGTCGTGCTGGATGAACTATTCGCGGCCGATACGGTGATTCTCGCCACCGGCTTCATCAACTTCAACATCTCCTCGACGCTGAAGTCCTGGGTCGATCACATTGCCCGTTCCGGCAAGAGCTTTGCCTATGGCGAGAACGGCCCCAAGGGGCTCGTCACCGGCAAGAAGGTCTACATCGTACTGGCTTCGGGCGGCATCTATTCCGAAGGTGCGGCCGTGCAGTTCGATCACGCCATTCCCTACCTGCGCAGCGTGCTTGGCTTCCTCGGCATGACCGATGTCGAGGTCATCCGCATCGAAGGGGTCGGCATGGGCGCCGATGCGGTGGCAGCAGCGCTGGCCAAGGCCTCGACCAAGGTCGACGCCATTGTGGCTGCGACCGGAAATGCCGAGCGCGTGGCCACCGCGGCATAAAGCGTCAGCATCGTCTGAATTGTACAAGGGCAGGCGCCGGCGCCTGTCCTTGTTGTCGTTGGCGACAACCTATTGTGGTGGGCCACACAACCGCCATTGGTTATTCCGCTTGTCTGCGCTATCGGTCGCGGATGTTCCTTTCCGTTGCCACAACGCACCGTCCGGCCACCGATCTCGGTTTCTTGCTGCACAAGCATCCGGATCGCCTGCACGAGACCGACCTGTCTTTCGGCAAGGCGTGGCTGTTCTATCCCGAGGCAACCGAAGACCGTTGCGAGGCTGCACTCCTGCTCGATGTCGATCCTGTGGGACTGGTGCGGGGCAAGGGCCAGGCAGAAGGCCTGCTCGACCAATATGTGAACGACCGGCCTTACGCAGCATCATCCTTCCTGTCGGTGGCGCTGAACAAAATGCTGCGGACGGCGATGACCGGTATATCGAAGGAGCGCCAGGAACTGGCCGACAGCGAACTGCCGCTGGAAGCCGTGGTTACTCCACTGCCAATGCGCGGCGGTGAGGTTCTGGTTCGAAGTTTGTTCGAACCCATGGGCTGGACAGTCGATCTGACGCCAATCGAAGGAAACGGGGGTGCTGCAGGCGAGCCCCGATATGGCCATCTGAAGCTGACTGGCACGGGCCGACTCAGCGCCTTGTTGAACCACCTCTATGTGCTGATCCCGGTGATGGACGATGCCAAGCATTATTGGGTCGGCGAAGCAGAGATCGACAAGCTGCTGTCCAAAGGCGAAGGCTGGCTGGAAAACCATCCGGCCAAAGACCTGATCGTGCGCCGCTATCTTGGCAATCGCAGGGCCTTGACCCGCATCGCCCTGGAGCGACTGGCTCCCGAGACGGCTGGCGAGGCACAACCTGCCGAGTTGCGCGTCACGCCCGAGGAAGCGCTTGAGACGCCTATCCGGCTCAACGATCTGCGCATGGACGCAGTTGTCCACGCCATTCGGGCGACGGGAGGAACCACGGTTGCGGACCTGGGATGCGGTGAAGGCAAGCTGCTCGACAGGCTGGTGCGCGAGCGATGGATCCACAAGCTGTTCGGTCTGGATCCGGCGGCGCGCGAACTGGAATGGGCCGCAAAGCGTCTCAAGCTGAACGAATTAGGCGGGCCGCCCGAGGGCCGGGTCACGCTGCTGCATGGATCGCTGACCTACCGGGACAGCCGTTGGGCCGCAGCCGACATCGCCGTTCTGGTCGAGGTCATCGAGCATCTCGACGAGGACAGGCTGCCCCTGGTCGAACGCATCGTTTTCGGTGAGACGGCGCCCAAATCCGTCATCGTGACCACTCCGAATGCGGACTACAACGCTCTGTTTCCAAGACTGGTCTCTGGCGCATTTCGCCATCCCGATCACCGTTTCGAATGGAGCCGGGCTCAGTTCCAAGCCTGGGCGGCCAAAATCGGCGAGATCTATGGCTATGCAGCCACCTTCAGCGGTATCGGAGCCGAGGACCCGACCCTCGGCGCCCCCACACAGATGGCGGTGTTCACCCGATGAGAGAACCCGATAAGACCAACCTCACCATTCCTGACTTCGCCCTCGTCGTGCTGATCGGCTCGACCGGATCGGGCAAGTCGACTTTCGCCGCCAAGCATTTCCTGACGACCGAGATTATCTCGTCGGACCAGTGCCGGGCGCTGATCTCCGACGACGAGACCGACCAGGACGTCTCTGCGGATGCCTTCGATCTGGTTCGCGAAATAGCCGGCAAACGGCTTAAACACCGCAGGCTGGCCGTCATCGACGCCACCAATGTGCGAGCCGCCGACCGCAAGGCCTGGATTGAGCTGGCGCGCAAGTGGCACGCTTTGCCCGTCGCCGTGGTCCTCGATCCAGGCGTCGAGGTGTGCGTCGCACGCAATGCGGTGCGAGCCGACCGGCAGTTCGGCGCCGGGGTCGCCCAGCGCATGACAACCGAGATCCGCAAGGGTCTTGGCGCCCTGCAACGCGAGGGCTTCCGCCAAGTCTGGAAGCTTACCAGCGAGGCCAGCATCGACGCGGCCGAGGTGTCGCGACAGCCGCTGTGGACCGATAAGCGCGACGACCATGGCCCGTTCGATATCATTGGCGACATCCACGGCTGTTCGGATGAGCTTCATATCCTGCTCGCTCGATTGGGCTACAGCATCGTCTGGTCTGAGCATCAGGGCGACCGAACGGTCACCGTGGTCCCACCAGAGGGCCGCAAGATCGTCTTTGTCGGCGACCTCGTCGATCGCGGCCCCAACTCGCCCGACGTGCTGCGCATTGCCATGAGCATGGTCGCGGCTGGAACCGCATACTGTGTCCAGGGCAACCATGAAGGCAAACTCAGCCGCTGGCTAGAAGGCCGCAAGGTCACGGTCGCTCACGGCCTCCAGCAGACTGTCGATCAGCTAAATGCACAGGACCGAGGCCTGCGCGAGGCGCTGCCGGCCTTTCTCGACGGCCTGCGCAGCCATGTCTGGCTCGATGGCGGAGGCCTCGCCGTCGCCCATGCCGGCCTCAAGGAAGAGATGATCGGACGCGGTTCCGGCGCTGTGCGCGAGTTCGCTCTGTACGGCGAGACCACAGGCGAGACCGACGAGTTCGGGCTGCCCGTCCGCGCCGACTGGGCCGCGGCCTATCGTGGCAAGACGGCCATTATCTATGGACATACGCCCACGCTATCGGCTGAATGGGTCAACAACACCCTGTGCATCGACACCGGATGCGTATTCGGCGGCAAGCTGACGGCCTTGCGCTGGCCGGAACGCGAACTGGTCGAGGTGCCGGCAATCCAGACCTGGTCGGAGCCGATACGTCCGCTGGGCGGGTCCGGTCCCGGTAAATCGGCACAGGCCGACGCCGACGGCGTGCTCGATTATCAGGATGTCTCCGGTCGCCGTTGGATCGAGACCGGACTGAGGGGCCGGATTGTCGTGGCCGAGGAGAACGCGTCGGCAGCACTGGAGGTGATGAGCCGCTTCGCGCTCTCGCCGCAATGGCTGATCTATCTGCCGCCGACCATGTCGCCGTCCGAGACCAGCAGCCAGGACGGCTGGCTGGAACGTCCGGAGCATGCCTTCGCTTACTTCCGCGAGCGCGGCGTTGCGCAGATCGTGTGCGAGGAGAAGCACATGGGTTCGCGGGCAGTGATCGCGCTCTGCCGCAACGCGCAGGCGGCACGCAGCCGCTTCGGGGTCCCTGGCGACGAAACCGGCGCAATCTGGACCCGCACCGGACGCTCCTTTTTCAACGACAGTGCCATGACGGAGGGCCTGCTCGCCCGTCTCCGCGCCGAGGTCGACACGGCGGACCTGTGGAAGGAATTGAACAGCGACTGGCTGCTGCTGGACGCCGAGATAATGCCTTGGTCGGCCAAGGCCGGCAGTCTGATCGAAAGCCAGTATGCGCCTGTGGCCACATCCTCTGCCGCCGGTCTCAAGGCCAGCAGCGAAGCGCTGGCCCGTGCTATTGCGCGCGGCGTCGATGCAGCCGGCCTGAACGCACGCCTTGAAGACCGGGCCGTCCGCGCAGCCAAATACGCCACCGCCTGGGCGCCCTACGTATGGCCAGTTTCGGGCGTCGAGGACCTTAAGGCCGCGCCTTTCCACCTGCTGGCCAGCGAGGGACGTATTTGGTTTGACCAGGACCATGTCTGGCACATGTCGCTCGCGGACCGTCTGGCTGCCCGTGGCGGCGTGGTCACGCCGACTCGAAGGCGTATGGTTGATCTGGCCGACGGCGGCGCGTGTGCCGAGGCCGTCGCCTGGTGGGAAGCGCTGACTGGCTCAGGCGGCGAAGGCATGGTGGTCAAACCACGCGACTTCGTCAGCCGTGGCAAGAAGGGGCTCATCCAGCCGGCGCTGAAGGTCCGCGGCCCGGAATATTTGCGCATCATCTATGGTCCCGAATATGACGCGCCCGACAATCTCGTCCGCCTCCGAGAACGCGGCCTGGCCGGCAAGCGCAGCCTGGCGCTCCGGGAGTTCGCGCTTGGCCACGAAGCACTGACGCGATTTGTCGCCAAGCAGCCGCTACGCCGGGTTCACGAGTGTGTCTTCGCCGTGCTGGCGTTGGAAAGCGAGCCAATCGACCCAAGGCTGTAGTAGCCGATCTATCCGAAGATCTTTTCGCCTTGCTCGTCGACCAGCTGGATGCCCTTTTTAATCGAGATGTCGACGGCATCATCAAGCCCGGCAAAGCGGTCGGCGCGGATGAATTTGTGCTCCTTCATCACGCCGTCGATCTCCTTCGAAACCACGCCGCAGGTCTGGTACTGGCCCTCCGCCTTGTAGGGCGTGGCGCTGATCAAAAATCCCTTGTGCTCGATCTGCTTTGCCGGCGCCGCTGTCTTTGGCTCGGCGGCTTCGTTGCCTCCGCCGAAAAGACGCTTCAGAAAAGACATGGGGTATCCTCCAACGGCAATCATCCTGCACCACATAGCGCGGTGCAGGATGATTTTCAGTACCGGTCCTTGGCCGAGCGGGCAAGGGCCGCAGCTAGCTTGGCACTCAGAGATCAGTCGCGCGACAACGCTTCCAAGGCCTCTGCGGCAGCTTCCAATATGCTGATTGCCTCGGCCTGCTTTGCTTCAGGCGCATCGGCGATTTCGCCGAGCGCGGCGCGCAGCCGGTGGCGCACGGCGCGAAACTCGTCGCGCTTTTCCGAGCGGCCGCGGCCGCGCCGGCCGCCGTCCTCGCCTTCATCGTTCCAGCCGAACCAGTCGCGCGCCTTCGCCATCTTGCGGCCGAAGCGCTCGAGGTGGTCGAGCACGTGGTCGATCATCTCGCGATTTTCGTTGAGATGCGCCTGCCCCGCCTCGGTGATCGAAAACACCTTCTTGTTGCCTTCCGGCGCAGAAACGGCGTAGCCGGCCTCCTCCAGGAAGGTCAGCGTCGGATAGACCACGCCGGGGCTCGGGCTGTAGACGCCGCTGGTGCGCTCCTCCAGCGCCTTGATGATGTCGTAGCCGTGCCGCGGCGCCTCGGCCAGCAGCGACAGCGTGATCAGCTTGAGATCGCCGTCGGCCAGCATGCGGCCGGCGCGGAACATGTCGCCCGGCCCGCCGCGTCCGCCGCCTCTCATGCCATGCCCGAACGGGCCAAAGCCGCCGCGCCCACCGAACTTGCCGGCCATATGCATGAAAACGCGCTCGGCGTGTTCGCCAAAACGATGATGCCCGAAATGATCGCCTTTGTGCATTGTCTGCTCCTTGAGTTATGTCTTACGATATATCTCAACTAAGTGCCCGCCACGGTCGAGTCAAGATATATCTTACGATGTATCTGAAAATGGCACCAGCAGGATTGATTTCGCCAGCGAGGGCAGCTAGAGGGTGCATGAGGGCCGAAGGCCGCTCCGTAAGCGTCTGACGTGAAGCAACGCATCCACCCCGGTCGTTCCGGGCAGTTACGCCGACAATACCGGCGAATGGATGCAAGGCGACGAACCGGATGCTTCAGGGAAATCCAAATGACCATGAACACCCCGCGCAGTAAGCTGCCTGCGCGCTATGCCGCCGTGCTCGGCCCGCTGGTGCTGTCGTTGCTGATGACGTTCATCGTGTCGTTCATCTCGACACTGAAAAGCCTTGGCTTCCAGCCCGACATGCTGGCCACTTGGCTGACGGCTTGGGGTCTGTCCTGGCTGGTGGCCTTTCCGACGCTGCTGCTGGTGCTGCCGGCGGTGCGCTGCATCATTGGCTGGCTTTGCGAGCCCGCGGCTCGATAGCAGGGCACGCGAAAGGCCTGGAAACAATCTCCGGACCTTTCGGTGCGGAGCGAATAATACCGTTACCAGCGGCCTTTGCGCCGATTCCAGGCGTAGAGCAGATCGGCGAAACGATCATAGCCATAGCGCGTCAACGGCAGTGCGCCGGGATTGCCGAACAGCGTTGCGAGCCAGCCTTCGCCGGGCGTCGTCCGCCATACAGCAATGGCAACATCGGCGCCGGCCAGCAATTTGCCGTCGGCGTCGATCGCATACAGCCGGCGCCGGATGTCCTCCAGCCCGATGCCGTATCCGGCCAGCGCCGCCGGTTCGGCATTGATGTCGCGAAATTCGATCCGCCCGGCCTTGACCGCCTCGATCAGTCGCCGCTTCTGCCGGCTGATACCGGCATCGCAGACCGGACAGCGCGTATTGTACCAGACAGTCAGCAGAGGCTTGGCCATGTTTCGAAACGGCACCAGAGGACACGCACGGATTATCCGAGAAATGCCGTTGCGCCGCAACGTGACACGATACCGGCGGAATGGCCGGTTTCGCTGATCCAGGTCGCCCAAAGGGTACGCAGCGGTTTTACGATAACGACATGCATAAAAAGAAGAGCTTAAAGCGCGTCGCAAGGGCCGTTCAGCGCGACGCGCTTCAGGAGCAGCGGCTCACCCGAGCGAGGTGATGATCTCGCGATAGGCATCCTCCGGGAAAGCCTTGAGCGTCCGCGTCCTGACGTTGCCAGCCGTCGCCAGCATTAACGAGAAACGAGCCAAGACGGCATCGTCGGGCGCTTCGAGCACCGCCACCATGTCGCAATCCCCCATGGTGAGATAAAATGCCTTGAATGATCCGCCCATGTCTCCCAGCATCTTCTTGGCGGCATCGAGCCGCTTCGGCGACTCGCGCACGTTTTTGGCGCCTTGTTCCGTCCAGTTGATCAGCACGATGTAAGTTGTCATGGCACACCTCCCTCCGGGGCCACGGAGCACGGCGTCAACCGCCGGGGCGGGCATCCGGGTTTGTCGCCCAGAGAATGCGTCCGTCGCGGAATTATCCTCTCGTAGGGCACGACACGCAAGAGCGGCGCGTTCAATTGTCGTAAGCAGATGAGTTGTCCGGGTTAGGTAGCAGACGAGTTGTCCGGTTTGATCTTCAGCGAACGGAGGCTGGGGATGAGACGGGCAGCATGGCTACAGG
>NZ_JAMYPT010000013.1:0-151213 GCF_040320505.1 Mesorhizobium sp. M0678
CCTGTAGCCATGCTGCCCGTCTCATCCCCAGCCTCCGTTCGCTGAAGATCAAACCGGACAACTCGTCTGCTACCTAACCCGGACAACTCATCTGCTTACGACACCGCCCGCGGCTGTGTCTTGCAAGCATCACGTTTCCGTGCGATAAATTTTGTGTTCGGGCATTTGCGACCCGGAGAGCGGAACGTTTTGGACGACCTTTCCCCGATACTGTGAATCTCTGACAGCCCCGTTTTCGGCGGGGGGTTTTACCATGCGCCAATGCATGACTGCCGAAGCAACCACCGGGACTTGCCCACGGCGCCAGGCGGCGGGCGGAACCACCAAGACTGACACGGGTGAAGGAGTTTCCCCAATGGCCCAGACCGGCACCGTTAAATTCTTCAACGCTACCAAAGGCTTCGGCTTCATCACGCCCGATGGCGGCGCCAAGGATGTGTTCGTCCACATCTCGGCGATCGAGGCTTCCGGGCTGCGCACGCTCGTCGACGGTCAGAAGGTCACCTTCGATGTCGAGCCCGACCGTATGGGCAAGGGTCCGAAAGCGGTCAATCTCCGCGCTGCCTGAAACCACAGCGTGCCGCGCGTCCTTTCGGGGTGAGGATGCTGCAAGGCTTTTGGAGTGAACTTGAATTCTGTAAAGGCGCGGCGGTTTTCGTCGCGCCTTTTGTGTTCCGGGATGCTTGCCCGCACCCGCAAAACTTTCTCTTGCCGATGGCACTAAAATAAAGGACAAATTTCCGTCCGGGCATTTGCCGGCCCGAGACTGGACTTGTGGGATCAAAGGAGCTTCCCATGCCGCAGACCGGCACCGTCAAATTCTTCAATCACGCCAAGGGCTTCGGCTTCATCACGCCGGACGACGGGGCAAAGGATGTCTTCGTCCATATTTCGGCCGTGCAGGCGTCGGGTCTTCCCGGTCTTGAGGATGGGCAGAAAGTGACATTCGACACCGAGCCGGACAAGCGCGGCAAGGGTCCGAAAGCCGTCAACCTGTCGATCGGCTGAACCACCCCCGGACAGAATGGACGTGGGCCGGTCTGGCCCGCGGTGTTTGCCGCACGCTTGAACCGCCCAGTTAGATGAACCGCCTGGTCAAATTTCGTTCAGCCCCCGTTCAGCCACGGTCGCATATTAATCTTCGTTAAAGCCGGACCGCATCCCGAAAACGACCCGGTCCGGCACGAAGGAGACCGACATGAACCGAATTTTCAAGACTGCCATCCTGTCCGCCGCGGTCGTTGCGACCACGCTGGCGACCTTGCCCGCGGCCAATGCCGACGAATGGCGCCATCACCGCCGCCACCACGGCCACGGCGACGCCGTTGCGGCCGGCGTGCTCGGCCTTGCGGCCGGTGCCCTGATCGGCGGTGCGCTCGCCAGCCCGCAGCCCCGCTATTACGACCCGGCCTATGATGATGAATACTACAGGCCTGCCCCGGTGCGCCGTTATTACGTGCAGCCGCGAGTGGCCTATGCCGAAAGCTATGCGGAGCCGTGGACCCGCGGCTGGTACGAATACTGCTCGGACCGCTACTGGAGCTTCAACGCCCGTACCGGCACGTTCACCGGCTATGACGGCGAACAGCATTTCTGCACCGCCAATTAGCGGAGGCAGTTTCCCGTCGGAAAAAAGCGCGGTCGCACAGGCCGCGCTTTTTGTTTCCGGCAAGCGGTTTCAGACCAGAAAAGGATTGCTCCGCCGCTCCTCACCAAAACGGCCGCCGGGACCATGGCCGCAGATAAAGCCGATGTCGTCGCCCAACGGCAAAAGCTTCTCCTTGATCGAGGCGATCAGCGCGGCGTGGTTGCCGCCCGGCAGATCGGTGCGGCCGACCGAACCGCGGAACAGCACGTCGCCGACATGGGCGAACTTCGCAGCCCGGCTATAGTAGACGACGTGGCCGGGTGCATGGCCCGGACAATGGAGCACCTCGAACTCGTGTGAGCCGAACGAAACGGTCTCGCCTTCGGCAAGGAACCGGTCGGGGACACAGTTGCGCACGGGATCGGTGATGCCGTAGCGCTTTGCCTGGTTCTCGAGATTGGCGAGCAGCGGCCGGTCGGCGGCATGCGGACCGATGATCTCGATACCGAGCGCCTCCTTCAGTTCCATGGCCCCGCCGGCATGGTCGATATGGCCATGCGTAATCCAGATCGCGCCGGCAGTGATCGCATTGTCCTCGAGCGCCGCCAGCACCTTGTCGATGTCACCGCCCGGATCGACGACAACGCCTTGTCTGTCGTCCATGTCGAAGAGGATGGTGCAGTTCTGCTGGAACGGCGTGACCGGCACGATGCCGGCGTTGAGCTGACCCATATTCGTCCTTTCACGCTGTCGGAGTGCTGCGCGTCCCCTCGAACGCGTCAGGAGAGCTCCAACCTTGAACCAGGCCCTGATGTAGAGACACACGCGAACGGCGTCCACCGCTCCCACAAACGGCAAACGAAATGGGCGGCCGAAGCCGCCCATTTGACAACCTGAAACGTCGAAGCTTATTTCTTCATCGCGTTCATGACCGCACCGATGATGCCGGTCAGGATGGCGCCGCCGCCGGCACCGCCAACGATATTTGAAATGTTCAACGCGCTGCCGGCCCCTGCCGCCGTGGCGGCTGCTGCCGGATCGACCGCGCCACCCAGCAGACTGTTGAGGATGGCCGCACCGCCGACGCCGCCGACAGCGCCACCCAGGATTTTGGTAAGCTGCCCCATCGCCGCACTCTTGATAGCCGCACCCACCGCCTGGCCACCGATGATGCCCGTAATCACCTGAATAATGATCGGAAGAAGCGTGTTCATATCCATATTTCCAGTCCCTCCATAGCTGCCAGCCTCCCAGGCCGACGCCATCATGAGACGCCGAATTGAATGAAAGTCAAATGCGCAAACGCTTAAATAAAAGGGGCGGCCCGAAAACCGCCCCTACTTGATAAAAAACCTGTGACTTTCGTTATTCTGCAGCAATCGCGTGGTTGGGTTGAACCGCCGCAGAATAGTCGTTCATCAATGTCTTGGCGATATCGCCGACCTCGAATCGGTACGGACCGATCTCCGAAACCGGTGTCACCTCGGCCGCCGTCCCGGTGAGGAAGCACTGGTGGAAGCCTTCAAGCTCCTCCGGCATGATGGCGCGCTCGATCACCTCCACACCGCGGTCCTTGGCAAGGTCGATGACCGTGCGGCGGGTGATGCCGTCAAGGAAGCAATCAGGCTTGGGCGTATGGATCTTGCCGTCCTTGACGAAGAAGATGTTGGCGCCTGTCGCTTCCGCCACCTGGCCACGCCAGTCGAGCATCATGGCGTCGGCATAGCCCTTGGCCTCGGCGGCATGCTTGGACATGGTGCAGATCATGTAGAGGCCGGCCGCCTTCGATTTCGACGGTGCGGTGCGCGGGTCGGGGCGGCGCCATTCGGCCATGTCGAGCCGGATACCCTTGAGCTTCTGCGCCGGGTCGAAATAGCTTGGCCACTGCCAGATGGCGATGGCGCAGTTGATCCGGCTGTTCTGTGCGGAAACGCCCATCTGTTCACTGCCGCGCCACGCGATCGGCCGGACATAGGCGTCTTGGAAACCTTGCTTCTTCAACAGCGTGCGGCAGGCGTCGTCGATCTCGGCGACCGAGTAGGGTATCTTGAAGCCAAGCAGGCGCGCCGATTCATGCAGGCGTTCGGTGTGGTCGGTCAGCTTGAAAATTTCGCCCCCATAAGCGCGCTCGCCCTCGAATACCGCGCTGGCGTAGTGCAGCCCGTGGGTCAAGACGTGGATCTTGGCGTCGGCCCATTTGACGAATTCGCCGTTCATCCAGATAAAGCCGTCCAGTTGGTCGAAGGGAACGGATGCCATGGTAACCTCCCGCGGGCGGCGGCCCGCACATCATTGCGTCGTTGCGTGTTTCGTTTCGGCCGCTGTGGGCGGCCATTGTCTCAAAGCGTAGGCGGATATTTAAGGTCTGGCAAACTCAGGAAGTTCCGGAAAAAACGGCTTCGCTTGCCTTTTCGTTCGCAATCCGCCGAAAAGCTTGCCAAAAATTACCATCGCGCGGAAAATACGTCAATAGTGCTGACATAATTTCCTGCTTCACACGGAGAAAAGATGACGAGCCACGCAGCCGCAGAACCGATCAGGACGGCGATCACCGACGAGGACGGCATCGATTTCGCCATCATCGAGTTGTTTTTCTTCGCCTATCGCGACTTTACCTCCGATCCGGACCAGATCCTGGCCGAATACGGTTTTGGCCGTGCCCATCACCGGGTTCTGCATTTCGTCAATCGCCGGCCCGGGCTGACGGTCGCCGAGCTCCTCGACGTGCTCAAGATCACCAAGCAGAGCCTGGCGCGCGTGCTCAAGCAACTGATCGACACCGACCATATCGTGCAATTGCAGGGCCCTCGCGACCGCCGCCAGCGCGAACTCTACCCGACGGCCAAGGGCCGTGCCCTGGCGCTGGCGCTGGCGCGGCCACAGTCGCGCCGCATCCATGCTGCATTGGAAGATTCCGGAGCCACCGAACGCGCCGTTATCGAACGGTTCCTTGAAGCGATGGTCAATCCGGAACTAAGGGCGCAGATCGACATTGTGCCCGCAAAGATGTCAGGGAAAAACCATGGAGACCATTGAGAGGGTTGATCATCCGACAGCACCGGAAGACGACGCGCCGCATCTGCTGGTGGTCGACGACGACACCCGTATCCGCAATCTTCTGAAACAGTATCTGACCGAAAACGGCTTTCGCGTCACCGTCGCCGGAAATTCCGGCGAGGCGCGGCGCAAGCTCGCCGGCCTCGACTTCGATCTGATCGTGCTCGACGTCATGATGCCGGGTGAAAGTGGCGTCGACCTCACCAAGGCGCTGCGGGCGGAGAAAAACGTGCCGATCCTGATGCTCACCGCACTGTCCGAAACCGACAGCCGGATCACCGGGCTCGAGGCCGGCGCCGACGACTATCTGCCTAAACCGTTCGACCCGCGCGAGCTGATCCTGCGTATCAACAATATCCTGCGCCGCGGCGGCCCCGCGACAACGCCTAAGGTCGAACAGCTGGTCTTTGGCCCCTATACGTTCCAGATCGCCAGGCGTGAGCTGAAGCGCGGCGGCGAGGCGCTCAAGCTGACCGACCGCGAGCAGGAAATCCTGGCGATCTTCGCTGCGCGTGCCGGCGAAACGATACCGCGGCATGAGCTTGTCGGCGATGAATCCGAGGTCGGCGAGCGCACGATCGACGTCCAGATCAATCGGCTCCGCCGCAAGATCGAACGCGATCCGTCCAATCCGGTCTGGCTGCAGACAGTGCGCGGTATTGGGTATCGGCTCAGCGTGGAATAGAATGTCGCCGACAGCGGTCCTTTGCCGGGCCGCCGGTGAGCGAAAGACGAATGGCGACCACGCAACTCGAACGGCCGGGAGATGGCGGCTTGAGCGCTCGTGCGACGCGGGCGCTCAAGGCCGTGCCGCGCGCCTGGAACCGTTTCTGGCGCCTGGTGTCGCTTTACATGCCGAAGCGGCTCTATGCCCGCTCGCTGATCATCGTCATCGCGCCGATGATCATGCTGCAGTCGGTCGTCGCCTTTGTCTTCATGGAGCGCCACTGGCAGACCGTGACGCAGCGCCTGTCGCAGGCCACGGTGCGCGACATCGCCGCCATCATCGACCTGATAGAGACCTATCCTCACGACGCCGACTACGCCAACGTCATCCGCATCGCCCAGGATCGCATGCAGCTGAAAGTCGACCTCCTACCGCCCGACCCGCTGCCGCCTCCCGGGCCAAAGCCGTTCTTCTCGATCCTCGACGAGATCCTTTCGTCCGAGATCACCCGCCAGATCAACCGTCCGTTCTGGATCGATACGGTCGGCAATTCCAATATCGTCGAGGTCCGCGTCCAGCTCGAGAACAAGGTGCTGCGCGTCTTCGTGCGCCGCAGCCAGGCCTATGCATCGAACACCCATATTTTCCTGATCTGGATGGTCGGCACCTCGCTGGTGCTGCTGATGATCGCCATTCCCTTCCTGCGCAACCAGATCCGGCCGATTCTGACGCTGGCCGAGGCGGCCGAGAGCTTCGGCAAGGGCCGGCCGATGCCGCGCGATTTTCGCCCGCGCGGAGCCGAGGAAGTCCGCCGCGCCGGCTTTGCCTTCATACAGATGCGCGAACGCATCGAACGCCAGCTCGAGCAGCGTACCGCCATGCTGAGCGGCGTCAGCCACGATCTGAGGACCATCCTCACCCGCTTCAAACTGCAATTGGCGCTTGCCGGGACCAAGGCGGCCGATACCCAGGCACTCGACCAGGACATCGACGACATGCAGTCGATGCTGGAAGGCTACCTTGCCTTTGCACGCGGCGAAGCTTCGGAAGACGCCGGCCAGTTCGATCTCGAAGCCTTCTTCGACAAGCTTCGCGAGGAGGCCGCGCTGCGCAAGCGCAAGCTATCGACCGTGCTTGTCGGCGATCCGCATGTGCATGTGCGCCCCAATGCCTTTGCCCGGCTGCTGTCCAACGTCGTCGGCAATGCATTCCGCTATGCCAAGACGGTGGAGATCAATGCCAATCATGGTCGCGGTTCGCTGCTCGTCACCATCGACGATGACGGCCCGGGCATTCCGCCCGAAAAGCGGGAGGATGTATTCAAGCCGTTCGTGCGGCTGGACGAGGCCCGCAACCTCGACGCCAGCGGCACCGGCCTTGGCCTCTCCATCGCACGTGACATTGCCCGCAGCCATGGCGGCGACATCGTCCTCGAACGCAGCCCGCTCGGCGGCCTTCGGGCGGTGATCAAGGTCCCCGCTTGACAGCAGCGACACCCGGCCTTCATCGGCCCGTCATGAAACCATGGTGAAGAGCGCCAATGAAGCGCGCAATCCTGATTGATTCGGCCCTGCGGCCTCATTTCGACCCCGCACCTGCCCGGGTGCGCTGGTGCGACGCCAGAGCTGCGGCGTGGTCGCCGCTCAGGCGTCGCGGCGAGGCAATGAAGCTTGCCGCCAAGGGACCGCCATGCGCATCCTGATGGTCACCGACGCCTGGCGCCCGCAAGTCAACGGCGTCGTCCACACGCTGGAGCGCCTCTCGGAGACCCTGAAATCCTTCGATATCGAGACGGACTTCCTGACGCCGAATATCTTTCGCACCCTGCCTCTGCCGACCTATCCCGATATCAGGCTGGCGCTGACGACGCCGCACCGCGTGGCGCAGCTGATCGAGGCACGCAAGGTGGACCACATCCATATCGTCACCGAAGGACCGCTCGGCATTATGGCCCGGCGCTACTGCCGCAACGCCGGCCGCCCGTTCACGACCAGCTATCACACACGTTTTCCGGAATATCTGAGCGCGCGCCTGCCGGTGCCTGAAGCATGGGCCTATCGCTGGCTGCGTGATTTCCACAATTCAGGACAGGGCACGCTGGTTGCCACCCAGTCGCTTGCCGACGATCTTGCGGCGCGCGGCTTCACCAAGCTCCGGCCGTGGACGCGCGGCGTCGACACCGATCATTTTCGGCCGGACAAAAGAAAGGACCTGGGATTTCCCGGACCGATCTTCCTCTGCGTCGGCCGCGTCGCGATCGAAAAGAACCTGCCGGCCTTCCTCGACCTCGACCTGCCCGGCAGCAAGTTGGTCGTAGGCGAAGGGCCGGAATTGGCGAAGCTGAAGGCCAGATATCCCGATGCCCATTTCCTCGGCCATCGTCCGAACGACGAACTAGCCGAGATCTACGCCTCGGCCGATGTTTTCGTCTTCCCCAGCCGTACCGACACGTTCGGCAACGTCATCATCGAGGCGCTGGCCAGCGGCACGCCGGTCGCAGCCTATCCCGTCACCGGACCGATCGACATCGTCGGCGACGGCATCGGCGGCGCGGTATCGGACGACCTGCGGCAAGCAGCGCTCGCCGCCCTTCACGTCGACCGCGCCGAGGCGCGGCAACGCGCGATGCGCTACAGCTGGAAGGCCTGCGCGGAAATGTTCATGGAAACGGTCGAAGAGGCGCTGGGTACCAGGCGTAAACTGGCTGCGTGAGCAACAGCGCAGCTAGAACAATCTGCCTCCGTCCGGCACCTTGCGCTCGATCGCGCCAAGCACCACCGCGCCCTCTTCATCGGGAAAGCCGAGCGTCAGCACTTCCGACATGAATGGCCCGATCTGACGCGGCGGGAAATTGACCACAGCGAACACCTGCCGGCCGATCAGGGTTTCGGGCGTATAATATTTCGTGATCTGGGCCGAGGATTTCTTCACCCCGATCACGGGACCGAAATCGATTTTCAATTTGATCGCCGGCTTGCGCGCCTCGGGAAAAGGCTCGGCCTCGACGATCGTGCCGGCGCGGATGTCGATGCGGTCGAAATCGGCAAAGCTGATCTCGGGTTTTCGCGCGTTGCTCGAAACCATCGACGGTCAGGCGTTTCCGTAGGTTTCGAACAGCACGCCGGCCAACGCATCCTTGGCCGAAGTTCCTGACCAGACGACGAACTGGAACGCCTGGAAATAGCATTCGCAGGCCTCCAGCGCCGACGACAGCAGCACCTCGACCTGCTGGCTCGACGGCTCGACCCCACCGGCCAGCAGCAGCGACTGGCGGAACATGATGGCGCCTTCCTGCTCCCAGAGGTCGAAATGGCCAAATAGCATCTGCTCGTTGATCAGCGAAAGCAGCCGCATCACCTCGAGCGCACGCGCCTCCGGGACCTTGATGTCGAAGGCGCAGGCCAGGTGCAGCGCCTCATAGTCCTCCATCCAGGAGAATGAAACGTGGTAGTCGGTCCAGCTTCCGGCAACAGAGATCGAGATCTCGTCGTCGCCGGCCCGCTCGAAGGACCAATCGTTGTTGTGCGCCACCTGCTCGATAACATCCACCGGATGGATTTCGCGGGAGAATTCGAGTTCGAGAAGTTCCATGAAATGCTTCCTGTCGTTCTGGGAGCGCCACCACACGCTCCGCGGGAGAGGCACACTCGAACAATTCTGCCTAGAACTCGGACGGCCAGGACTTCGTCAACGCAAAGACCCCGGACCGGACCCCACCGCCCGGCGCATGACCCTGCTCCGAATCATGCAACAAATTCAGTCTATTGATCGGGAGTCGCGTGACCAGCCAAATTTTTCGCACTGCGTCATTCGCATGTGGAAAGGCGCTGTCACAAAGATTCACGCAGTACCGGTAAGCGATTCACGACAAAGCGCTTTTTGCGATCCGGCTTTGTGGAAAAGTTTAACGATTTATTTCTTGTTATTTTTTTGCACGCGGCTTTGCCGCAGCCGCAGGCGCTGGTTGACCGGTCAATTCGGCAAGCCTGGCCTCGAGCGCCTCGATGCGAGCGGCGAGGCGGGTGTTTTCTTCCCTGGCCTTCGCCGCCATGTCGCGAGCGGCCTCGAATTCCTCGCGCTGCACCACGTCCATGGAGTTGAGTATGCGCTCGGCCTGGCCCCTGAAGGCGGTCTCCACCTCGCGCCGCACGCCTTGCGCGGCACCGGCTGCATCGGTCATCAGCTTGGCGAATTCATCGAGAATGCGGTTCGGTCCGGTCGCCATGGCAAATCCTCGCTTGGTCGAATTGACGTAGTGGCGCACGATTCGGAATGCAAGCATATGCTTGCCTTGACCCCGCCAAAAGCCTGCCGCATGGTCCGCGCCCGAACCTGATTGGGAACCCGGAGACCCTGTTGAGCGAATATTTGCTGCCGCTGGCCGCCCTGCCCTTTCCCAACATCGACCCGGTCATCGTCCGGATCGGACCGCTGGCGGTGCATTGGTACGGCGTCGGCTACATCGTCGGCATTCTGTTCGCCTGGTGGTATGCCAAGCGCCTCGTCACCAACCCAAAACTGTGGCCCGACGGCACCCTGCCGATGAAGCCCGTCGACCTCGATGACTTCATCGTCTGGGCAGCCATCGGTGTGGTGCTCGGCGGACGCACCGGCTACGTGCTGTTCTACGACCTGCCGCGCTACATTGCCAATCCGCTCGATATCGTCGCCGTCTGGCAGGGCGGGATGTCGTTTCATGGCGGCCTGATCGGCGTCATTCTCGCAATGACGCTGTTTTCCCGGTCTCGTGGCATCCGCACATGGTCGCTGTTCGACGTGGTTGCCGCCGGCGTGCCGGTGGGGCTTGGCCTCGTTCGCCTGGCAAACTTCATCAATTCCGAACTATGGGGCCGGCCGACCGACGTTCCATGGGCATTCGAATTCCCCAATGGCGGCCCATTTGCACGCCATCCGAGCCAGATCTACGAGGCGCTCCTCGAAGGGCTGGTGTTGTTCCTTGTCCTGCGCTTCCTCACCCATTCGCGGCTCAAGCTGAAGACGCCGCGCTTCGTCGGCGGCGCCTTCATCGCCGGCTATGGCGCCTCGCGCATCCTCGTCGAATTCTTTCGCGAGCCCGACCAGCAGCTTGGCTACCTCCTTGGCACGAGCTGGCTGACCATGGGAATGGTGCTGTCACTGCCGATGGTGCTGGCCGGCATCTGGGCGATGGCTACAGCCAAGCCGGTGACAAAACCGCAGCCGGCATGACGCGGCTGAAGACCCGCATCGCCGAGCTGATCGGTGCCGTGGGACCGATCCCCATCAGCGAATACATGGCGCTCTGCCTGTTCGATCCGCAAGACGGCTATTATACGACACGTGAGCCGTTCGGCGCCGCCGGCGACTTCGTCACCGCGCCGGAGGTCAGCCAGATGTTTGGCGAGCTGGTCGCCATCTGGCTCTATCAGGCGTGGCTGGCGATCGACCGGCCGACGCCGGTCGCCATCGCCGAAATAGGCCCCGGCCGCGGCACGCTGATGAGAGATATGCTGCGCACGCTTTCGCGGCTCGATCCGACGCTTACCGCCAGCGCATCGTTCGCCTTGATCGAGACCAGTCTGCGGTTGACCGAGGTCCAGAAACGAACGCTTGCCGGGACGTCGGCCACCATCGCCTGGCATGAGGCCGTCGACACACTACCGCAGGGGCCGCTTCTGATTGTTGGTAACGAGCTGTTTGACGCGGTGCCCATCCGCCAGTTCGTCCGCGCTGGGGCCGGCTGGCGCGAGCGGATGATCGGTCTCGACGATGCGAACCGGCTGCGCTTTTTCGTCGGCGCCGGCTCGCTTGACCCGATGCTGCTGCCGGAGGGTGCCGAGAATGCGCCGCAAGGTGCCATCGTCGAGATGGCGCCAGCCCGCGCCGCCCTGATGGCGGCCATCGCCGGGCGACTTGCCGGATTTGGCGGCGCCGGCCTGTTTCTCGACTACGGTCACCTCCAGCCCGGGATCGGCGACACCTTGCAGGCCTTGCGCAAGCACGGTCATGAGGACGTGCTGGCCAATCCGGGGCAGGCCGATCTCACAGCCCATGTCGATTTCGCTGCCCTCGCGGCAACCGTTCGGGCACACAGCCTCGATGCCCACCTCTCAACGCAAGGTGAATTCCTGCTCAAGATGGGGCTTCTCGAACGAGCTGGCCGGCTCGGCGCCAATGCCGATGAGGCAGCTCGCGAAAAGATCGCGGCCGACGTCGAGCGCCTCGCCGGCCCGCTGGCCATGGGCGAACTCTTCAAGGTGCTTGCCGTCCTCCCTGCCGGCATTGCCGTTCCGCCGTTTCCAAGCACGGATTGACTTTTCGCTGCCGCCTCTCTCACTCTCCCGTCTCCGACTAGCGCCCGACATCAACTGCGCCAGCCTTCAACTGACCAGCCTTCAACTGCGCCCCTTCAACTCGCTTGACGAAATCGCCCATACGGACAACAAAGCCGCCATGCTGAATCAGACCAAACCGGATCCCGTTCGGTCGCCCTTGCTGGAAACGGCGCAAGGCATCCGCCACGGCTACTTCACGCGAGTCGGCGGCATTTCCAGCGGCATCTACCGGGGCCTCAACATCGGCACCGGCTCGAACGACGACCAGACGCTGGTGCGCGAGAATCGCCGCCGGGTCGCCGAATGGATGGGCGTGCCTGCAAACCATCTGCTGACCGCTCACCAGGTTCATTCGCCGGACGTCGTCATTGCCAGGGAGCCTTTTGCCGGCGAGCGGCCCAAGGCCGACGCCATTGTCACCGACCGGCCGGGCATTGCCGTCGGTGCCTCGACCGCCGACTGCGGACCGGTCCTCTTCGCGGACGCCGAGGCGCGTATTATCGGCGCCGCCCATGCCGGCTGGAAAGGCGCTTTCACCGGAGTGCTGGAAAACACCATCGCGGCAATGGAAAGCCTCGGCGCCCGGCGCGACCGCATCGTCGCAGTGCTCGGTCCTTCGATCGGCCGACGGAATTACGAAGTCGGACCGGAATTCGTCGCCCGTTTCGTCGACGCCGATGCCGGCAATGCTCGCTATTTCGCGCCCTCCGCAAATGCCGGACATGCGATGTTCGATCTCAACCGCTACACGGTCGACCGGCTGACCAAGGCTGGCGTCAACGCCGAAGGACTTGGCCGCTGCACCTATGCCGAGGAAGAGCTTTTCTACTCCTATCGGCGCAGCACGCATCGCAACGAGCCCGACTACGGGCGACAGGTTTCGGCAATCGTTTTGGAGGCTGACTGATGGCGCTGCATTTCGAACGCTCGGAATTCGACGCGCGGCGCGATCGACTGATGATCGAGATCGCCGAAAAGAAGCTCGACGCCGTCCTGCTGTTTGCCCAGGAAAGCATGTATTGGCTAACCGGCTACGACACCTTCGGCTTCTGCTTTTTCCAGTGCCTGGTGGTCAAGGCCGACGGCTCGATGGTGCTGCTGACGCGTTCGGCCGACTTGCGCCAGGCGCGCCACACCTCGATCATCGACAACATCGTTTTGTGGACGGACCGCAACGGCGCCAATCCGGCGGTAGACCTGCGCAATCTGCTCAACGAGCTTGACCTGCTCGGCGCCCGGATCGGCGTCGAATACGACACCCACGGCCTGACCGCCTATAATGGCCGGCGCCTGGACGAGCAGTTGCAGACCTTCGGGCAGATCGCGGATGCCTCCGGCATTGTCAGCCGGCTACGACTGTTCAAGAGCCCGGCAGAAATCGCCAAGGCGGAAAAAGCCGCAAATCTGGCCGACGACGCGCTGGACGCAGCACTGCCGCTGATCAAGCAGGGCGGCGATGAGGCGCTGATCCTCGCCGCCATGCAAGGTGCGATCTTTGCCGGCGGCGGCGATTATCCGGCCAACGAGTTCATCATCGGCTCCGGAGTCGACGCCCTGCTTTGCCGCTACAAGGCCGGTCGCCGCAAGCTCACCAAGAACGACCAGCTGACGCTCGAATGGGCCGGTGTCTTCCACCACTACCATGCGGCAATGATGCGCACGGTGTTGACCGGCAAGGTATCGAAACGCCACCAGGAATTGTTCGATGCCGCCCGCGCCGCGCTACTTGCAGTCGAGAAGGCGATGACGCCCGGTAATACGTTCGGCGACGTGTTCGACGCCCATGCCCGCACCCTCGAAGCCCACAATTTGACCAAGCACCGGCTCAATGCCTGCGGCTATTCGCTCGGCGCCCGCTTCACCCCGTCCTGGATGGATATGCCGATGTTCTATCAGGGTAATCCCGAACCGATTGCGCCGAACATGACGCTGTTCGCCCATATGATCATCATGGACTCCGAAACCGAAACCGCGATGACGCTTGGCCGCACCTATCTGACCACCGAATCCCAGCCGAAGCCGCTGTCCCGCCATGATCTCGACTTGATCGTGCAGTGAATCCATAATGGAAAGAGTGTGAGGGGCGTTCGTCGCCAAGGAGTTTTCAGGCTAATGAGACGATCGCATGTGACGACCGTGTCATTGCTCGTGGCGCTGGCACTGGCGGCCTGCACCAATGCGAAGGACGTTCTCGAACCCTCGGCCATTGCCCCGCAATCGACGCAATCGCTCTCCGGAGCCGGAGGTGCCGCAACGCCCCCCGCAACTCCGGCTCAGCCTGCCGGCACCGCGCAAACCGCAGATACAGCGCAGCCTTCCGCTGCAGCAGCCGTGCCGCCCGCCAAAAGCGCGGCTGCCATTGCGCGGACCCGGCTGCAGGTGGCGCCGATCGTCGGCGCCTCAGTAGAAGCCGCGACACCGCTGACCGCCGAGCTTCAGACACGCGCCAGGCAGCGCGGCATCACCTTGGCCGGCAGCACCGACCAGACCCCTACGCATGTGCTCAAGGGCTATTTCTCGACCATGACGGAAGGCAAGGACACCACCGTCATCTACGTCTGGGACATCTATGACCCGGCCGGCAACCGGCTGCATCGCATCAACGGCCAACAGAAGGCGCCCTCTGTTGGCGGCGGCGAAGGCTGGGCGGCGGTCGAGCCGGCGACCATGCAGGCAATTGCCGACCAGACAATCGACCAGTTCGCCACCTGGCTTGGCGGCGGCGCCGGCTGACCTGGAGCGTGATTCCGAAAAGTGGAATCCGGTTTTCGGAAAAGAGCATGCTCAGACTGAAAGTTAGAAGCTATCCCGATTCCGTCGGCATGGAACTGGCTCTATCGCCGCATGCTCAAGCCGTAAGCGTTTATTGAGATTAGCCGGCGGATTCCCATTCACGACGCTTGCAATACCGGCGCGGGCCGCTAAAAGCCCGACTAAGAGGCTGGAGTGCTATCGGAGTCTCTCAATCCTTCGCCAGGAACGGTGCATGAAGCTCTTCGCGGGCAATTCCAACAGGGTGCTGGCCGAATCAGTCGCCCGCTACCTCAACATTCCGCTGGGCAAGGCCAGCGTCAGGCGCTTCGCCGATCAGGAAATCTTCGTCGAGATCCAGGAGAATGTGCGCGGCGAGGACGTCTTCATCCTGCAGTCCACCTCGTTCCCGACCAACGATCATCTGATGGAACTGCTCATCATGATCGACGCCTTCATGCGCTCTTCGGCCAAGCGCATCACTGCGGTTATTCCTTATTTCGGCTATGCCAGGCAGGATCGCCGTGCCTCGGGCCGCACACCGATCTCGGCCAAGCTGGTCGCCAACATGATCACGAGGGCGGGCGTCAACCGGGTGCTGACCCTGGATCTCCATGCCGGCCAGATTCAAGGCTTCTTCGACATCCCGACCGACAATCTGTTTTCCGTGCCGGTCATGGCCCGCGACGTAAAAGCGAAATACAAGCAGCTTGCCAATGTCATGGTGGTGTCGCCGGATGTCGGCGGCGTGGTCCGCGCCCGCGCGCTCGCCAAGCGCATCGACGCCCAGCTTGCCATCGTCGACAAGCGCCGCGAGCGCCCCGGCGAATCGGAAGTCATGAACGTCATCGGTGACGTGCGCGGCAAGGATTGCCTGTTGATCGACGACATCATCGATTCGGGCGGCACGCTGTGCAATGCGGCCGATGCGCTGCTTGCCGACGGCGCCACCAGTGTCACCGCCTATACTACCCATGGCGTTTTGTCCGGCGGCGCCATCGCCCGCATCGGCGCCTCGAAACTGCAGGAACTGGTCATCACCGATTCCATCCAGCCGACCCAGGCAGTGCTGGACGCCGCCAATATCCGCGTCATCTCCATCGCCGAATTGATGGGCGAGGCGATCTCGCGCACGGCGACCGAGGAATCGGTGTCGAGCCTGTTCGATTGATGCGTGTCGCGCAAAGTGCAGCGGTTTTGCGATAACGACATGCATAAAATCAAGAACCCAAAGCGCCTCGCATGAGGCCGGTCGAACGCGACGCCCTTCAGGGCTGCGACTCAGGCCGAGCCGGACCGCTTATTCGTCGCACACCTTCGCCAGCATCACGGGCGCCCCGCATGTAACCGCGTGGCGAGGCTCCCAGCATGCGCTTGAACATGGTGATGAACGCCGGCACGCTGTCATAGCCGAGATCGAGCGCCACCCTCGTGATCGGCTCGCCGTCGGCCAGCCGTGGCAGCGCCGCGAACAGACAGGCCTGCTGACGCCAGGTCGACAGCGACAATCCGGTCTGGCGGTGGAACGCGCGGGTGAAAGAGCGGCGGCTCATGCCGACGATAGCGGCCCACTCGTCGATCGTCGCATGCGGTGACGGTGCCGAGACGAAGCGCCGGCACAGCGTCGCCAGCCTTGCATCGGACGGGAACGGAAGGCCGAGCGGCCGTTCCGGCAGGTTCGGGATTTCGTGCAGCAGGAGCTTCATGATCAGCCCGCCCCGCCCCTCCAGCTCGGCGCCTTGCGGCAGCTTTTCCGATTCCACGATCAGGCTGTGCATCAGGTCGGTGATGCCGACGACACGCAACCCGTCCGGCAGGCCGGGAATGGCCTCCGGCATCACATAGACGGACCGCATGCTGACGTCGCCCAGCATCTCGACGGAATGTTCGGTGCCGGCGGGGATCCACATCGCGTGGTCCGGAGGCACCATCCAGCGCCCATGCCGCGTCGTCACCAGCACGACACCGACCAGCGCGTGCAGCAACTGGCTGCGGCTATGATGGTGCCGTGGCACATGGTAGCCGTCCGGATATTCGGTCGGCAGCGCCACTGCCGGCCCTACGGCCTGCTCCAGCCATTGCCAGCGACGCTCATGCAACAGCCCGAGATCGGTGTCGCCCGCTCTGAACATTTCCCTGCCATGCGGCATCAGCTATGGCCCACTTGCGAAACTATTGGACCAAACCACGAAAGAAGTCGCGTGACAAGCAACGTATAAGGCTGCGGCCTATAAGACCGCCTGCGGAAGCGCCCGCTAAAAAGACCACGGAGCCTGCCTTGACCGATACCACAGCAACCGCCGACGCCAAGCCGGCAGCGGCCAGCCACATTTCAGCTCAGGCGACGGCCTTCACCGTCATCCTGGCGGTGAGCTTCTGCCATTGCATCAACGACATCATGCAGTCGCTGCTGTCGGCGATCTATCCGCTGCTGAAGGACAATTACGGTCTCGATTTCTGGCAGATCGGCCTTTTGACTTTCACCTTCCAGGTGACGGCATCCTTGCTGCAGCCGGTGATCGGCATGATTACCGACAAGCGGCCGATGCCTTATTCGCTGCCCTACGGCATGGCTTCTTCGCTGATCGGGCTGGTCGTGCTGGCCTATGCCGGACATTACTCGCTGCTCCTCATCGGCGCCTCGCTGATCGGCATCGGCTCGGCGATCTTCCACCCGGAATCCTCGCGCATCGCCCGCTTCGCCTCTGGTGGCAGGTTCGGTCTGGCACAGTCGCTGTTCCAGGTCGGCGGCAATTTCGGCCAGGCCATGGGTCCGCTGCTGGCAGCTTTCATCGTCGTGCCCTTCGGCCAGACCAGCATCGCCTGGTTTGCCGGCGGCTCGCTGATCGGCATCATCGTGCTGTGGCAGGTTGGCGGCTGGTACAGCCGCCTGCGCGCCGCACAGGGCACCCGCAAGGGGGCAGGCTTCGTCTCGCCTTTCCCGCGCCGCAAGGTCCTGGGCGCGCTGGCGATGCTGACCTTGCTGGTATTGACCAAGAACGCCTACATCGCCAGCCTGTCCAGCTACTACACCTTCTATGCCATCCATAAATTCGGCGTTTCGGTGCAGATGTCGCAAGTCATGCTGTTCCTGTTCCTCGGCGCCTCGGCCCTGGGCATCCTGCTCGGCGGCCCGTTCGGCGACCGCTACGGACAGAAGGCGATGATCTGGTTCTCGATCGTCGGCGTGCTGCCCTTCACCCTGGCCCTGCCCTACGCCAATTTCGAGTGGACAATGGTTCTCACCGTGCTGATCGGCCTGATCCTGTCCTCGGCCTTCTCGAACATCGTCGTCTTCGCGCAGGAACTGGTGCCCGGCCGCGTCGGCATGATCGCCGGCATCTTCTTCGGCTTCGCCTTCGGCATGGGCGGCATCGCCGCCGCCGTGCTTGGTGTCGTCGCCGACATGAAGGGCATCGATTTCGTCTTCCAGGTCTGCTCCTATTTGCCGCTGCTCGGGCTGCTGACGGTTTTTCTTCCCAACATGAAGGAGGCGAGGAAGCTCAAGGCGGGGACCACGATCGGGTGAAGTTTGGGTTGGACTTCGGCTTCCCCGCCCACCGGGCAGCGCGAAATTCGGTTCTCGACATAGACTTCGAGCCGGTCAGGGCCGCCGCGTAGCGACATCGCGGCCATTGGCTGACACGCTCCGTCATCTGAACTTGAAAGCACGCGTCGCCCGCATCAGCCGGAATGCCTGCTCGGCAGCGTTCGCCAGCAGCGTGTCGGCGTCACGGATCGCGTCTTCGAGGGAACACGGTCGGCACAGAATGCTGAAGAAGGCATCGATGCCGATGTCGTGGGTCGCCTCTGCACCTGCTCCGATCGTTCCGGCCAAGGCGATGACAGGCAGATTGTGACGTTTCGCGCGCCGGGCAATCTCGGCTGGTATCTTTCCAAAGCTCGTCTGACCATCCAGGCCACCCTCGGCTGTCATGACGATGTCGGCGTTTGACAGCCGATGATCGAGATCCATATACCGCAGAATCAGGTCGAAGCGCGGATGCAGCCGGGCCCCAGCAAAGGCGTGAAGTCCGGCGCCGAGTCCCCCGGAAGCTCCTCCGCCGACAAGCGGCGTCACGTCGACGCCGAGGTCGCGGCGAACGACGTGAGCGACATTTTCCATGCCCTGCTCGAGCAAAACCACCTGGTCAGGTGTTGCACCCTTTTGCGGGCCGAACACCCGGGCGACGCCTCTCTCGCCGAGCAGCATGTTGTAGGGATTTACCGCGACGTCGATACGAACATTCGAAAGGCGATGATCACGACTGGAAAGATCGACACGAGCTAGCGATGAGAGGGCCGAGCCGCTCCCCGAAATGGGACGGCCGCCGCCATCGAGCAGACGCACGCCTAATGCTTGGGCCATGCCGGTTCCTGCATCGTTGACACCCGAGTCACCGCAGCCGATCAGAATTCTTTCCGCGCCAAGATCGAGCGCAAAACGAATCAACTCACCAACCCCATAACTTGTAGTGCGGGTCGGGTCACGCATGTCCGTGGGGACGAGCCGGAGCCCGGCAGCCGCCGCGATTTCCAGAACTGCTGTCCGTTTCTTTCTTCGCCCGAGAAAACCGACATTGGCCGCCACGGGTTGTCCCACCGGTCCCGTCACTGTGACGGAATGCAGCTCGCCATCAGACAATTCAACAAGGGTCCGCGTAAAATCCTCGCCGCCATCCACCATTGGAAGGCCCAGGATCTTTGCTGTCGGAACGGCATTGCGAACGCCCCGCGCCAATGCAGCGATGACATCACGAACCCCGAGGCTCTCCTTAAAGCCGGAGGGTGCGACCAATACTCGAAGCCGTCTTCGTTTCGTCAATCCTTTCTTTTTCGACATTCTACGGCTCTCCAGGAAGTTGCAGATGGAGCGTGTTGAGCAGGGCTCCGGTGGCTGGCCACACGGCGACCGCGAACACGACGATGAGGATGAACTGCATCGGCAGCAGGATTGAGCTGAGCAAGGCGAGGTCTTTCGGGCCGTAGCCTTCCTCGTCGACCCCCGCGAAAAGCGCCACCGGTTTCGCGCAGATCGCGAGGGTTTGGCAAAAGCCAGTCGCCGAGACGAGGACAAACATTGCAAGGAGAGGGTCGAGCCGCGCTGTCGATGCGAGCATTAGCGCCGGGGGCAGCAGCACCGAGACACGCGCCGTGCGACTGTGGATCACGAGATGACTGAAAAGCCCAAGCAAGGCTAATAAGGAGATAAGCGCCAACGGGCCCAAGCCGGTGCCGCGCAGTGGATCGACCGTCGTCTCGATCAACCACCGATTGAGGCCTGATGCCGTCAGGCCGTCTGCCAAGCAGATCGTCGCCGCCAGAAACAAGAGCAGCTTCCACTCCGCACTCTTGATTGCATCGCCAAACGCCACGGAGCCGACTCCAGGAAGCGTGGCCAAGAGAGCGCCGCCAAGAGCGATAACGGTGGCATCAAGTCCGTGGACAGGTTCGGTCAGCCACGCGATGACAACCCCGCCGGCGATCCAGAGTATCGGCTGCCGTGCCAATCCGGCACCGCCACTAGTCACCGTCGTTGGCTGCAAAAGGGTCATCCGCCGTTCGACCGGCGACAGGAAAAGCCGGAGCAGGCATTCGACCGAAAGGAAGGTGCTCACGGCCGCAAACGGCAGGCCGAAAGCGATCCATTCCAGATAGCTTACTTTCACACCCCAGAGGCGGCCGACCATTTCGATCGCCAGCAGATGGGCACCGGCGCCGACGGGCGATGCAATGGCCGAGAGCAGGATAACAGTGGGGAACAGCAGCGCGAAGGCCCTTCGCAACCGGGCGCTTCCACAGCGTCCCGCGATCGCCTGATAGGCGGGATCATCAAAGCTGCGCGACCTGAGGTCGACGGAATGACGAAGGCTGTGGCGATCATGACGGCCGTCAAGGAATAGGCGATTGCGCGAACCGATCGCATGCGCCCCGTCACGAGGCCGAGAACGCGATCTGCGACTCCACTCGCCTTGATGGTGGCCGCCAATATGAAGGAGGCAAGCAATAGCCAGATCAACTCATCGCCAAGCGCATGAAACAGCGCGCCTGGATCACGGTTGACCAGCAGCGCCATTGCCAATCCGGCGGCGATTGCAACGAAGGCATCGTCGAACCGCGTTAAGGTCCACCCGATGATCGCGACAAGCAGGATCTCGAGCGCTCGCCGGGCGTCGGACGGGAGCGCGGGGAGGCCGAATTCAATGATGGCCACACACAGGGATACACAGGTTCCGATCAGTGCGGCTCGCCATATCGGCCAGAGCACCGGCGATGTCCTTTCCCGAAGGGTGGCGTCACTGTCGGTCCGAAAATCTACTTGTGCCAACCGAAACCTCGTCTAGTTCGTCGCCAACGGCGATGAGGGCGTCGCACACCCTCCGCTCGAACTTAGGAGGTTCCGATTAGACGCTTGGGAGAGCTCCGGTTAGAATTTGGTGAGAGGCATTATCCGATCGCCGGCAGGATTACCGCATGACCGTTCGAGGCCGCATCTTCCTATTTCAAATCGTCATTCTCGCCCTTGTCGGACTGATTTCAGGACTGGCATTCGCAACACTCCAGCTGACAGAGGAATTCGTCCGCCGAATCGACAGCGTCCACGGGCGGTTCGAGGCGCTCGCCGAACTCAATGGGCATGCCAACAATTACACCGAGCAACTCGCTGAAGTCTTGCTGCTTGGGCCCGAGCAAATGCCGGATTTCGAAGCGGCACGAGAAGCAGTGAAAACTATAAGCTGGAGGGCGCCACTCGCGAGGAACTCGGCGCTCTCGGATATTGGAGCGATAGACACTAGGAGGAGGCCGAACTCAGATTCGTCGGCCGCATCAACGCGCTGTTTGAGGCGATCGATCGGGCCGCCCAGCGACTGTTTAGCCAGCGAACAAAGGGGGATCCAAAGGGCATCGTAGACGCCTTCCGCAACGATGTGGAGCATCGACTGGAGAACGATCTCGAAGAAATGATTGAAGCCGCTTTGCACGAGGAGCGCAGGGAGGTTGGAGAGGAACTCGCCGGCGTCCGTGGCGCACAATGGCGACTGCTACTGCTGACCGGCGGCTTCGCTACGTTGCTCATGCTAGGCAGTCTGGGGTTCGGCCTCGTCCTGCGACGATCAATCGCCACACCTGTGCGTGAACTGAACGAAAGCGCCAAAGCCATCGCTGCAGGCAAGCTCGACCATCGCGTTTCCGCGACCGGACGCGACGAGTTCGCTTCCCTCTCGCGAAGTTTCAACAGCATGGCCGAGGCTCTCGAGATCGAACGTGCTGCTCTGATTTCGGTACAGGACCGCTTGGAGGCGGAGGTTCAGTTGCGCACCCGTGAACTGCGGAAAGCCAATGAGCAACTGAGAGCGATCGATAGCCGACGCACACAATTTTTTGCGGAGGCAAGCCACGAACTCCGCACGCCGTTGACGATTCTCCGCGGAGAGGCCGACGTTGCCCTCCGCGGCCAACCGCGTGTTCGACCTTACCGCGAAGCTCTGAGCCGAATCCGCAATTGCGCTGAAGATATGGCTCGCAACCTGGGGGACCTTCTGGCATTCGCCCGCTCCGAAGCTGAAAATTTCAGGTTCTCCTTGCACAACATCGATACCGGTGAGGTTGTGAAGGCGGCCGTTCAGGAGGCTTCCGTACTCGCAGGTCCCAAGCAGATATCCGTTAATCTGTCGCTCAACACAGATCATTGCCTCATTCGGGGTGACGCCCTGCGCCTAAAGCAAGCGCTGCTGATCGGCTTCGACAACGCCATAAAGTACTCAAAGCCATATCAGACGATAGCAGTCGAGATGGCTGAGCGTCATGGAATGCTTGAGATCGCCATCCGCGACAACGGTTCAGGGATCGATGCCAACGATCTCCCGTTCGTGTTTGACCGTTATTATCGCGGGCGTGTCGGCGGGAGGTCCGCAGCCGATGGCCTTGGTGTTGGCCTCGCGATCGCCAAGGAGATTATAGACGGGCACAATGGCACAATCGGCCTTGAAGGAATTGAGCCTTCGGGAACCCTCCTCAGAATCAGACTGCCGCTGGTACATCGCACCCATGATTCGAATCCTGATCGTTGAAGACGACCGGCGTGTCTCCGACTTTCTCCGCCGGGGGTTGGAGGCCGAAGGCTTCCACGTGAGTGTCGCGGAGGATGGTCGCGAGGGACTAGCCATTATTCGTACGGATCCATTCGATCTCGTGATCCTGGACCGTCTGCTTCCCTACCTGGACGGCCTTGAGCTGTGCCGGATCGTGCGATTGGAGCAGCGGCCGGTTCTCATCCTGATGCTGACCGCGAAGGAGACAATTCAGGATCGCGTAGATGGGCTCAAGGGCGGTGCCGACGATTACCTGACGAAACCGTTTGCGTTTGATGAACTGGTGGCCAGGATTGACGCGCTGCGCCGACGCCGTCAGGGTGCAGTGGATCGGCAGTTGCTTCGAGTGAGCCGCCTCAATCTCGACAGGAGCGCTCGTCGTTTTACGGACGGCGACCGGGAAATCAGCCTTACCCGACGCGAATTCGACCTTCTGTATTTCCTCATGCTCAATGCGGGGAAAGTGGTTAGCCGCGAGCGCATCCTCAACAATGTCTGGTCATACAGCTTCGAACCCGGGACGAAGATCGTGGAGGTATACATTCGCTATCTACGTGCGAAGCTCGGGCCGGATGCATCGGCTAGCATTCAGACGGTTCGTGGGATCGGCTACATGCTGGTCGAGCGGAAGCCATAGAAGGTAGAGCGAACCTCTTTATCGCACCGTTCTCGCCACTCGCTGGAAGCCTTCCCTTCCGCAACGCCGCTTCCACCGACGAATAGGTGTTCATTGGCCTCCCTTCCATGCTTCCGGCGAGCGCCGTCCAGCCACCGTGGGCATTGCCCCGCCGGGGTCCCAGCTTTCCATTTATATTCGGGCCCGGCCCGGCGACGCCGATTTGGCGGCCGTTAACCGCTTTCGTAATTCACGCCCTCTACCCCCAGGCCTGCAGCCGCCCAGTCGGGCAAGCCGCCTTCGAACCGGCGCGAGGCCCAGCCTCGTGCCCTGAGGATTGCCAAGGCGTCGGCCGACAGAACGCACTGGACTCCACGACAATAGGCGACAACGACCTTCTCCCGTGGGAGCGCCGCAAGCCGCTGCTCCAACTCGTCGGCGGGAATGTTGATCGCACCCGGCAAATGCCCCGCTACGAATTCGTTCTGCGGCCTGACATCGAGCAGCACGACTTCGTCGTTTCGCATGCGGCGCACGAGTTCCTCGCGCGAGATGTTTTCCAACCTGTCCGGCTGGCTGATCCTATCGTTGATAAACTCACGGATCTGCTGGCGTCTGTGGTTTGCAAGATTTCGCAGCGCCGCAAGCACGTTTTCGATTGGGCCATCTGCAAGCCGGTACAGAACGCGTTTTCCGTCTCGCCGGGTCTGCACCAAGCCCGCTCGCTTGAGGTGCTGAAGATGCTGCGACGTATTCGCTAACGCGATCCCGGAAAGTTGCGTCAGTTGTTCGACGGCCAGTTCGCCATCGGCAATGTGACGCAACAGAACCAGCCGGTGGGCATGCCCCAAGGTGCGGGCGAGATCCGCTATTTCGTCGAAGATTGGGTGGTGAACGTCCGCGCTTTTCATGTGACATGGCTAGCATCACTCAATCAATCAATCAATATGTTGAATGATTGATTCTTTCTGGCTAGTGTCTGACAGGTGAAACAGGAGATGCCAAAATGTTGGAGTTCGTTGTCCGTGCGGCCGTCATTGGAATCGGCGCGACAGCCCTGATGGATCTCTGGGGATGGTTTCTGAAGCGAATGTTCGCGATTCCACCGCTTGATTACGCCTGGGTCGGCCGCTGGATCGGGCACTTTCCACATGGACGTTTTGCACATGCGAATATCGCACAAGCTGCCCGCGTTCGCGGCGAAACCGCCATTGGATGGAGTGCGCATTACGCGACCGGCATCGTATTTGCCGCAGCGCTGATTGGAGTGTGGGGCCTCGACTGGGCACGGCACCCGACAGTGCTTCCGGCCCTGTTGATCGGCGTCTGCACCATCGTCGCCCCGTTCTTCGTGATGCAACCGGCTTTTGGGATCGGCATCGCGGCTTCGAAAGTTCCCAATCCGCGCACTGCGCGCCTGCGCAGCCTTATGGCCCATCTGTCTTTCGGGGTTGGGCTGTACGTTGCAGCATTGCTTTCGGCACTGCTACTTCCGGCCTGATGGGACACGGTCCATCCCTGGCGCCCTTCCGCCCGCTTGCACCTCGCGCCGCCTTCCGCTATAGAGCCGCCACCCGCGTAGACACCCTTGGAGGCAACGCGGCGGAAGGCCGCCTTCCCGCATGATCCCGAAAAGTGGATTCCGGTTTTCGGACCAGGTCATGCGTTAGCTATGTCGGCTTTCGACGTTTACGGCCCAGCCACGCTGACCGTGAGCGCTCCAGAACAACGCGAAAGGAAATGCCATGAGCCACGATACTTACGAGCTCAAGGCCGAAGCGCGCGAACAGGTCGGTAAGGGGTCCGCCCGTGCAGTTCGCCGCAACGGTAAAGTGCCTGCAGTGATTTACGGCGACAAGCAGCCTCCCCTGGCGATTGCGCTGACCTACAAGGACATCTACTACAAGATCCATGGCGGCGGGTTTCTGACCACGGTCGCCACGATCGATGTCGACGGCAACAAGATCCAGGTTCTGCCCAAGGATTTTCAGCTCGACCCGGTCAAGGATTTCCCTGTCCATGTCGATTTCCTGCGCATCGGCAAGGATACCGAAGTCAACGTCGATGTGCCCGTGCACTTCATCAATGAAGACAAGTCGCCCGGCATCAAGCGCGGCGGCGTGCTCAACATCGTGCGCCACGAGGTCGAGTTCCACTGCCCAGCCAATGCGATCCCGGATTTCATCACCGTCGATCTCACCGGTACCGATATCGGCGATTCCATCCACATTTCGGCCGTCACCTTGCCGGCCGGCGTCAAGCCGGTGATCTCCGACCGCGACTTCACCATCGCGACCATTGCCGGCTCCTCGGCGATGAAGCCGGAGGCTGCGGAAGAGACGACTGAAGCGGCTGCGCCCGAAGCGGCTCCTGCCGCCGAAGAGAAGTAACCCCTTCCCGCCCGGAGGCGACGATGCTTGTCTTTGCAGGCCTCGGCAATCCGGGCGCGAAATACGCCAACAACCGGCACAATGTCGGCTTCATGGCGGCGGACGCGATCGCCCGCCGCCATTCCTTTTCGCCCTGGTCGAAGAAATTCCAGGGTCTGATCGCCGAAGGCACGCTTGCCGGCGAAAAGGTGATCCTGATCAAGCCGCAGACCTTCATGAACCTGTCCGGCCAGTCGGTCGGCGAAGCCTTGCGCTTCTACAAGCTCGGCCCTTCGGCGCTGACTGTCTTTTATGACGAGATCGACCTTGCCGCCGGCAAGGTGCGGGTCAAGGTCGGTGGCGGTTCCGGCGGCCACAACGGCATCCGCTCGCTCGACCAGCACGTCGGCAAGGATTTTCGCCGTGTGCGCATCGGCGTCGGCCATCCCGGCGTCAAGGAAATGGTGCACGGCCATGTGCTTGGCGATTTCGCCAAGGGCGACCGCGAATGGCTGGACGTGCTGCTCGACGCAATCGCCGATGGTGCCGGATTGCTTGCCAAGGGCGACGACAATTCGTTCATGAACCGCGTGACGCTGGCGCTGCGCGACAAGCTCACGCCGACGGACGACGACGATCGCCCGCCGCCCAAGGCGCCAAAGGCGCAAAGCCACGTCCGCCAGGCGCGGCCGCAGCAGCCGGCGGCCAAGCTGCCCGAAACCGGCCCGATGGCGGCCATGCTGAAGAAGCTTTTTGGCGGCAAGGACTGAGCCATGGATCTGGATGACATTCAGGAATTGGTCCGTCTCATCAGACAGAAGTATGTTGATTATTTCGTCGCCGCTGCCGGCGAACTTGCTCGCAACAGCCAAGGATCGCATGCGACCGAAATCAAGTTTTCGAACGTCGATTCCTTCTATCGAAATTTCATCGCGGTTGATTTCGTCAGTAATGACGGACAGCCAAATCCGCAATTCATCAACAGCGATTCCTATGTGAAATTCTCTCCGGATATTCACGCCGGGATGGGTGGAATGGATGTCCTCATCTCACCTTTCAGGTGGGATGAGGCTCATTTTAAATTCCCTATAAATGAGCTCGACGGCGATCTCTTCGACGAATGGTTTCGCGGCTGGTTCGATATCGATGGCGAGCGTGAAACATCAGAGACCGTCGGAAACGTCATTCACAGTGCGCAATTGCTCGACGGGCAACTGACCATCGATTTCGGAACCGCTGAGGTCGACGCGTTCTGGCATCTTCTACAAATACTGAGCAGGTCCGGCGTTCGTTCGTTGGCGATAGGCACCGATGACATCGCGCAGCGTCTGAATTGAATTGCGCCTTGACGATCATCGGCGCTTTCGCCCATAGCCCTGCTCAAATTTCGATTTCCCGATAGGACCAGACAAAAATGGGTTTCAAATGCGGCATCGTTGGCTTGCCCAATGTCGGCAAGTCGACGCTCTTCAATGCGTTGACCAGGACGGCGGCGGCGCAGGCCGCCAATTATCCGTTCTGCACCATCGAACCGAATACCGGCGAGGTGGCGGTGCCCGACCCGCGCCTGCAGAAGATCGCCGCGATCGGCAAGTCGAAGGAGATCATCCCGACCCGCATCTCGTTCGTCGACATTGCCGGCCTGGTGCGTGGCGCCTCCAAAGGCGAAGGGCTTGGCAACCAATTCCTCGCCAACATCCGTGAGGTCGACGCCATCGTCCATGTGCTGCGCTGCTTCGAGGATGACGACGTCACCCATGTCGAGGGCCGCATCGATCCTGTCGCCGATGCCGAGACCGTCGAGACCGAATTGATGCTTGCCGACCTCGACAGCCTCGAGCGCCGTATCGTGCAGATCCGCAAGCGTGCCGCCGGCAAGGACAAGGAAGCAGCGACCGTACTTCCGATGATGGAAGCGGCGCTTGAACTGTTGCAGGCCGGCAAGCCCGCCCGCATCCTGCTCAACGGCATCTCGGCTGAGGATCTGCGCATCCTGCAGGGGCTGAATCTCTTGACCTCACACCCGGTGCTTTACGTCTGCAACGTCGCGGAAGCCGATGCCGCCACCGGCAACGCGCATACCAGGGCGGTCGAGAAGATGGCCGCCGCGCAAGGTGCCCGCACCGTTGTGATTTCCGCGGCGATCGAGGCCGAGGTCGCCCAGCTCTCGGACGAAGAGGAAATGGAATTCCTGGCAACGCTCGGTCTGGACGAACCCGGCCTGAACAAGGTCATCCGCGCCGGCTACGAGCTGCTCCAGCTCATCACCTACTTTACCGTTGGCCCCAAGGAGACACGCGCCTGGACCGTGCACAAGGGCGCCAAGGCGCCGCAGGCGGCAGGCGTCATCCACACCGATTTCGAGCGCGGCTTCATCCGCGCCCAGACCATCGCCTATGACGACTTCGTCAGGCTGGGCGGCGAAGTGGCGGCCAAGGAGGCCGGCAAGGCGCGCGACGAAGGCAAGGAGTATGTCGTCCAGGACGGCGACATCATGCTGTTCAAGTTCAACACCTGACCCGGCGAGGGAGCCCGATGGTCACCATTGCCGTCGCTCGATGACAAACTTCAAAGCAGGGTGTCGCAGTGCCTCTTGCGCTGCTTGACGGGCCATCGTGCGGGGTCTAAGGGGCCTCTGCACCGGCCTCGCGCCTCGCCTGCCCGTGTCCGTGCGATGTGACTGACGCGCCCCCTCCAAACGAACGCTCTTTGGCAACAGCAAGGGAGACCCGGCGATGATCAAGGCCTTCGTCGTCGACAATGATCGCCTGCGCCTGGTCGACGATCTCTTGCAAAACAGCGACACTGTCGTCTGGGTCGACCTCTTCAACCCGACAAAGGAAGAAGAGACTTCAATCGAGACCTGGCTCGGCGTCGCCGTTCCGACCCGCGAAGAGATGGAAGAGATCGAGATCTCGAGCCGTCTCTACGTCGAGGACGGCGCCTACTTCATGACCGCCATTCTGCCTGCGCAGACCGAGGTGAACGATCCGTTGATGTCGCCGGTTACCTTCGTGCTCGCCGGCAGCAGGCTGATCACCGTGCGGTACCACGAACCGAAGGCGTTCAAGACCTTTCCGCTGCGCGCCGAAAAGGTGGCGACCGGTTGCACCAGCGGTGACACCATCCTGATCGGACTGCTGGAGGCGATCGTCGACCGCCTCGCCGACATTCTGGAGCGCGCCGGCCGCGACGTCGAGGCGATCTCGCGCGACATCTTCGAGGCACGCTCGACCAAGGTTTCCAAGCGCAACCGCGACTTCCAGGAGCTGTTGAAAGGCATTGGCCGCAAGGAGGACCTCGCCTCCTCGATCCGCGACAGCCTGATCTCGCTGCAGCGCCTTGCCGGCTTTCTCGCCCATGCCTCCACGCAAAGCAGGATGAGCAAGGACACCCGCGCTCGCATCAAGACCTTGTCGCGCGACGTGCTGTCGCTCGCCGACCACGCCACGTTCCTGTCGCAGAAGATCAGCTTCCTGCTCGACGCGACGCTCGGCATGATCTCGATCGAGCAGAACGCCATCATCAAGATCTTCTCCGTCGCCGCTGTCATCTTCCTGCCGCCGACGCTTGTCGCTTCGATCTACGGCCTGAATTTCGACATCATCCCTGAGCTCAAATGGCACTTTGGCTATCCCTTCGCCATCGGCATGATGGTGCTTTCGGCAATCCTGCCCTTCTGGTATTTCCGCCGCCGCGGCTGGCTATAGGGTCGTCAATACCGCGCTGCGGCTTGGGCGCAGCGGGCTGGCGCAATAGAAATTGCTTGACCAAATGCCACGCTGCCTGCATCCGGGACCCGGACCCGTAGCGATCGTACAATCCTGAACAGGATTTCCAGACCATGACCGCAAAGACCTGGGCTTATGAGGATTTTATCGAGGGCGCTTCGCTCGACCTCGGCACCAAGCTGGTAAGTGCCGCCGAAATCATAGAATTCGCCGGTGAATTCGATGCCCAGCCGATGCATCTCGACGAGGCCGCGGGCCAGGCCAGCATTCTCGGCGGGCTGGCGGCTTCGGGCTGGCACACCTGCGCCATGTTCATGCGCATGCTGTGCGATGCCTTCCTGCTCGACTCGACCTCGCAGGGCGCGCCGGGCGTCGACCAGGTCAAATGGAAACGGCCAGTCCTGGCCGGCGACCTGTTGACCGGCAGCACCACCGTCCTTGCCAAGCGACTGTCCAGATCGAAACCCCGCCTTGGCTTGGTGACCATGCGCAGCGAGTTGTTCAACCAGCGCGGCGAAGGTGTTTTCGAGCTCGAAAACACCGTCATGTTCCTCACCCGCGAGGGCAGTGCGTGAGCCTCGACGAATTCTTCTGCATCGGTATCACCGTCACGCTCGGTTCACATCGATTCGAACCGGAGGCGATCAAGGCGTTCGCCCGCAAATACGACCCGCAGATATTCCATATCGACGAAGAGGCGGCGAGGAACAGCATATTCGGCGGGCTCTGCGCCTCGGGCTGGCACACCGCCGCCACCTGGATGAAATTGAACCTCGAGGCTGGCATAGAGGCAGAGGTCGCCCGCTGGCCCGGTCCTGGGCCGGTGCCGGAATTCGGCCCCTCGCCCGGCTTCAAGAACCTCAAATGGCCCAAACCTGTCTATGCCGGGGAAACCGTGACTTTCACCCGCACCGCGCTGGCCCATCGCCCCATCGCCTCGCGACCGGGCTGGCGGCTGCTGACGCTCCGCTCGGAGGCCTTCGATTCGACCGGCGACAAGGTCATCGAATTCGAAAGTGCCGTGCTGGTGAAGGTGGAATGAGCGGAGTTCTTTCCCTCTCCCACAGGGGAGAAGGAAGAAACGCTCAATGCCCCTCAAACCCGATCAGCGTCCTCACCGGTACGCCGAGCGCCTCTAACCTCTCTCGGCCGCCAAGGTCCGGCAGGTCGATGACGAAGCAGGCGGCGAGGATATCGGCGCCGATCTGCCGCAATAGCTTGACGGCCGCCTCGGCCGTGCCGCCGGTGGCGATCAAATCGTCGACGAGGATTACCTTCTCGCCTGGAGAAACACCGTCCTTGTGCATCTCCATCTCGTCCAGCCCGTATTCCAGGCTGTAGGCGACGCGCACCGTCTCGTAAGGCAACTTGCCCTTCTTGCGGATCGGCACGAAGCCGGCCGAGAGCTGGTGGGCGATGGCGCCGCCGAGGATGAAGCCGCGCGCCTCGATGCCGGCGATCTTGTCGATCTTGAGGCCGGCATAGGGATGCACCAGTTCGTCGATGGCGCGGCGGAAGGCCCGCGCATTGCCGAGCAGCGTGGTGATGTCGCGAAACAGGACCCCCGGCTTGGGATAATCCGGAATGGTGCGGATCGCGGCAAGCAGCGTCTCTTCGAGCGAGGATTTCATCAAGCGGCTCTCCGGGCCTTTCAGATTCGGCTGAAGACGTGAAGGGAATTGGCCAATCGTAACCCGGTGCAGCCAAGTCCGGCTACCGCCATGTGACGCCTGACGGAAAATTGTCCGGCAAAGGGCGTGCTCAGCGACGGCTGCAATAAATCGAAATGCCTGCAATGAAAAGGGCGCCTTTCGACGCCCTCCCGGTCTCGTGTGTTGCCGGGCTCAGTGCGCCACGCCGGCCCACACCTTGCGCTTGGTCAGGTAGACCAGTGCGCCGAACAGCAGCAGGAAGACCAGTACGCGAAAGCCGGTCTTCTTGCGGTCCTCGAGATGCGGTTCGGCCGCCCACATCAGGAAGGCCGACACGTCGCGAGAATACTGGTCGACCGTCTGCGGCGCGCCGTCATCATAGGTAACCTGGCCGTCGGAGAGCGGCTTCGGCATCTTCAGCGACACACCGGACAGGAAGTACGGATTGTAGTGCGTGCCTTCCGGTATGACCATGCCCGCCGGCGGCTGCTGGTCGTAGCCGGTCAGCAGCGAGTGGATGTAGTCGGGACCGCCCTGGGCATATTGCGTGAAGATGTCGAAGACGAAGCGCGGGAAGCCGCGTTCAACGCCGCGCGCCTTGGCCAGCAGCGACATGTCGGGCGGTGCTGCGCCGCCATTGGCCGCCGCCGCCGCTTCCGCATTGGGGAACGGCGCCGGGAAATGGTCGGACGGCTTGCCGGGGCGATCGAACATGTCGCCGGCATCGTTCGGGCCGTCGTGGATCGTGTATTCGGCCGCCAGCGTCTTGATCTGCGCATCCGAATAGCCAAGGCCTTCCAGCGTGCGGAACGCCACCAAATTCATCGAATGACAGGCTGAGCAGACTTCCTTGTAGACCTTCAGCCCGCGCTGCAACTGGGCCTTGTCGTAGGTGCCGAACGGCCCGGCGAAGCTCCAGTCCATTTCCTTTGGTTCGTGTATCGGGAAATGCGTCGGCGCCGCCTCGTTGTGCGCCTCTTCCTGGGCGCGCGCTCCAGTGCCTGTGGCCCCAATGCCCGCGGCCACAAGGCCAAGCAGCGCCAGCGAGGTGAGAATCTTCTTCATGCAAATCCCCTTGAGATTCTCTGACGCGCTGTCATCGTCTCGAGCATGATCTTGTCCGAAAACCGGTTTCCACTTTTCGGGATCATGCTCAGCCTTTGGTTTCCGGCGCGGCCGTGGCGCCGGCAGGATGTCCACCGCTACCCTTGTTCTTCCCGAGCACCGCCTCGGTGATCGAATTCGGCAGCCGCCGCGGCGTCTCGATCAGCCCAAGTACCGGCAGCGCTACCAGGAAGAAGGCGAAGTAGAACAGCGTCGCCATCTGCGCCATGAACACATAGCTGCCCTCGGCCGGCTGCGAGCCCAGCCAGCCGAGCAGGATGGCGTCGGCCACGAACAGCCAGAAGAACAGCTTGTACCAGGGCCGGTAGACTGCCGAGCGCACCTTCGAGGTGTCGAGCCACGGCACCAGGAACAGCATGACAATCGCGCCGAACATGCAGAGCACGCCGCCGAGCTTGGAGTTGATGGGCCCGATATTGAAGGTGATAGCGCGCAGGATCGCGTAGAACGGCAGGAAGTACCATTCCGGCACAATGTGGGCCGGCGTCTTCAGGGGGTTGGCAACGGTGTAATTGTCCGGATGGCCGAGATAGTTCGGCAGATAAAAGACGAAATAGGCGAAGACGAACAGGAACACGATCATGCCGAACCCATCCTTGATGGTCGCGTAAGGCGTGAAGGCGAGCGTGTCGGTCTTCGATTTGACCTCGATGCCGGTCGGATTGTTCTGGCCGACGACGTGAAGCGCCCAGATGTGCAGCACGACGACGCCGGCGATCATGAACGGCAATAGGTAATGCAGCGCAAAGAAACGGTTCAGCGTCGGATTGTCGACCGCGAAGCCGCCGAGCAAAAGCTGCTGGATCCAGTCGCCGACCAGCGGGATGGCGGTGAAGAAGCCGGTGATGACGGTGGCGCCCCAGAAGCTCATCTGGCCCCAGGGCAGCACATAGCCCATGAACCCGGTCGCCATCATCAAGAGGTAGATGATGCAGCCGAGGATCCACAGCAACTCGCGCGGCGCCTTGTAGGAGCCGTAGTAGAGGCCACGGAAAATATGGATGTAGACGGCGACGAAGAAGAACGACGCGCCGTTCGAATGCAGATAGCGCAGCAGCCAGCCCGAATTGACGTCGCGCATGATCTTCTCGACCGAATCGAAGGCGAGAGTGCTGTCGGCCGCGTAGTGCATGGCCAGCACGATACCGGTCAGGATCTGCGCCGCCAGCATGAGCGCGAGAATGCCGCCGAAGGTCCAGGCGTAATTCAAATTGCGCGGCACCGGATAGGCGATGAAGCTGTCATAGACCAGCCGCGGCAGCGGCATGCGCGAATCGAACCAGCGTCCGATGCCGGTCTTGGGCGTATAGGTCGAGTGTCCCTCGCTCATGGAAATATCCCTTGCCTCAGCCGATACGGATCTTGGTGTCGGAAATGAACTGGAACACCGGCACCGCCATGTTCTCGGGCGCCGGCCCCTTCCGGATGCGGCCGGCGGTATCGTATACTGAACCGTGGCACGGGCAGAACCAGCCGCCGAAATCGCCTTCCTGGCCGAGCGGGATGCAGCCGAGATGGGTGCAGACCTGGATCATCACCATCCAGGCTTCCTTGCCCGGCGTGGTGCGGTTGGCGTCGGTTGCCGGGGCGTCGGCCGGCAAATTGGCGTTGCGGGCGATTGGATCCTTGAGCTCGGCGAGATTGACCGCCTCGCCGTCCTTCATCTCTTGCTCGGTGCGGTTGCGCACGACCACCGGCTTGCCCCGCCACTTCACAACGAGCGACATTCCTGGCGTCAGCGAAGAGACGTCGACCTCCACCGAGGCAAGGGCCAGCGTCGAGGCATCCGGACGCATCTGATCGATGAACGGCCAAGCGACAGCGCCCGCGCCGACCACCGCCGCCATGCCGGTGGCGACGTAGAGAAAATCACGACGGTTGGGATCCTGGGTGTCGGTTGCGCTCACGGGTGCCTGATCCTTTCGTCTCTTCCGTGCCGGCGGCCGAGCCTGTTCCCCGCTCAATCACGCCGGCCCGACAGCGCATGGCGAACAGGCTAGCGAATTCCTCCGGCATTTGGGACTTGGGTTTATGCGTGAAGCCTGTTTTTGTCCAGACGGGTGAAGGCACAAGGGCAGATTGTCGCGGGGACGTAATTTGCCCAGCGGAACGATTGGAAAACAGCAGCAAAACCAAACGGCTGCGCTCACCTCGACAGCGGACGCTGGCCCGGTTTATCCTCGCCCTATGGCGCATGTCATAGACCGCGACAAGTGGGCCGAAGCGCCCGACCACTGGCCCGACCACTGGCAGGGCGAGCTGCAATGCGGCGCCTACGGCTCCAACAGCTGCCTGATCTTCAACTACCTGCCCGAGATCGGCGGCGGCCCCAGGCTGCACAGCCACCCCTATTGCGAGATTTTTATCATCCGGACCGGGACCGGCCTGTTCACCGTCGGCGACCGGCAGATCGAGGCCACAGCCGGCCAGATCCTGATCGTGCCGCCGAACACGCCGCACAAATTCACCAATCTCGGGCCAGGCCCGCTGGAAACCACCGACATACACGAGAACGGCAGCTTCATCACCGAGTGGCTGGAATAACGCTTCCCAAACCAGTTCCGGTTCGGATCATGCGCTAGCGCCGAGCCTGGCCAGCACGGCCTTGGGAATGTTGTATTCCCGGATCACCGCGTCGTGCTTGCGCAGGCCGCAGAGTTCGCGCTGGATGAAATACCCGTGCACCGCTTCGGCTGCATCCCTGAGCAGCCGGGCACGGTCGACACTGTCGCAATTCTCGCGCAGCCTCGTCAATGTTTCCTCGACGCGCCGGCCGGCGCGGCCGAGCGCTGCCGCCTTTTCACCGAGGATTTCATGGCCAAACAGGTCCAACGCGCTCTCCTGCGCGCCGGACCGTCCGAAATTCGATGGCATTCTCACCGCCATGATTTCACTCCGCTCTATATAAAACTACTCCGCCGGCCGGGTCTCGGCCAACGCGCTCTCTTCGTTGAACAGGAAGCCGCCGGACTGCCGCTTCCACAGCCTGGCATAGAGCCCGTCGAGCCCGACCAGCTCGTCATGCGTGCCTTGCTCGACGATGCGGCCCTCGTCGAGCACCACCAGCCGGTCGAGTGCCGCAATGGTCGATAGCCGATGCGCGATGGCGATGACCGTCTTGCCTTCCATCAGCCTTGCCAGATTTTCCTGGATCGCCGCCTCGATGTCGGAATCGAGCGCCGAGGTCGCCTCATCGAGCACCAGGATCGGTGCATCCTTGAGGAAGACGCGGGCGATCGCCACGCGCTGGCGCTGGCCGCCGGAGAGCTTGACGCCGCGCTCGCCGACATAGGCCTCGTAGCCGATACGATCGCGATTGTCGCGCAGACCGAGGATGAACTCGTGCGCCTCGGCCTTCTTCGCTGCCGCGACCACCTCGGCGTCGGTCGCTTCCGGCATGCCGAGCTTGATGTTGTCGCGCAGCGAGCGGTGGAAAAGTGCCGTATCCTGGCTGACGACGCCGATATTGGCGCGCAGCGAATTCTGCGTGACCCTGGAGACGTCCTGCCCGTCAATGGTGATCTTGCCGCTCTCGAGGTCGTAGAGGCGCAGGATCAGATTGACCAAGGTCGTCTTGCCGGCGCCGGACGGGCCGACCAGGCCGACCTTTTCGCCCGGCCGCACGACGAGGTCGATGCCGTCGAGCACGCCGGACCCCTTGCCGTAGTGGAACTCGACATTGCTGACGTCGATGCGCCCGCCGACGACGACAATCTCTTTCGCGTCCGGCGCATCGGTCAGGCCGAGCGGCTGTGAGATCAGCGCCTTGGAGTTTTCCAGCACGCCGAGGTTCCGCAAGATGCCGTTGAGCTGCATCATCAGCCGGCCGAGCAGCATGTTCAGCCGCAGCACCAAAGACAGCGTGAAAGCCACGGCGCCGACTGTGATCGAGCCCTCGACCCAGAGATAAACGGCAAAGCAGGCGATCGCCGTGATCATAATGCCCGACAGCATCGTCAGTGCCATGCGCACGCCGGTCAGCCGGCGGGTGAACGGGCGCAGCGCGTCGAGATAGATGTCGAAGCCGTTCCTGATGTAGCGGTCGTCGCCATCGGCCGAGAACAGTTTCAGCGTCTGCACGTTCGAATAGGAATCGACAAGGCGGCCGGTGATCATCGAGCCGGCTTCGGCGGTGGCTTCGGCATGCTTGCGGATCGCCGGCAAATAGCGCCTGGCCAGCAAGCCGAAGGCGGTAATCCAGATCACCACCAGCACCGCCAGCCGGAGATCGAGCCCGGCGACCAGCGCCAGCGTCGTCACCGTATAGACGACCATGAACCAGACGACCTCGATGAAGCTTTCCATCAGATCGCCGGTCGCCTGTCCCGCCTGCCAGACCTTGGTCGCGATACGTCCGGCAAAGTCGTTCTGGAAGAAGGCGTAGGATTGGCGCGAGACATGGCGATGCGCCTGCCAGCGCACCAGATTATAGAAACCCGGCGTGATCGTCTGCTCGTCGACCAGCGCCGACAGGCCGACGACGATGGTGCGGATGACCAGCACCACCGCGATCATGAAGACAAGTTCCGGGCCGGCGGCAGTCCACAACGCGTGCCAGCTGCGTTCGCCGGGAAGCTGGTCGAGGATGTCGACCAGCCGCCCGACGAAATAGAACAGTCCGGCTTCGACTAACGGCGCGATGCCGCCGATCAGCAGCATGGCGAAGAAGGCGATCTTCGCCTGCCCGACATAATGCCAGAGGAAACCCCTGACGCCGGCAGGTGGCCGAAGGTCCGCAGGCTCCCGGAATGGATAGACCCAGTTCTCGAACCAGCGGTAGATGGCAGTCATTCGGCGGCTTCACCCTTGACGAGTGCATCGTTGGCGGCTGCATCGTTGGCAGAGGGGCCGTCGTCGAGCAGGAAGCCGCCCGACTGGCGCTGCCAGAGCTGGGCGTAGAGCCCGCCGCTGGCAATCAGTTCCTCATGCGAACCTTCCTCGATGACGCGGCCCTTGTCCATGACGACGAGCCGGTCCATGGCGGCGATCGTCGACAGCCGGTGCGCAATGGCGATGACGGTCTTGCCTTGCATCAGTCTGTAGAGGTTCTCCTGGATGGCCGCCTCGGCCTCGGAATCTAGGGCGGAGGTCGCTTCGTCGAGGATAAGGATTGGTGCGTCCTTCAGCATAACACGGGCTATGGCGATGCGTTGCCGCTGGCCGCCGGACAATTTGACGCCGCGATCACCGACATGCGCGTCGAAACCCTTTCGACCGTTAGAATCCGACAATCCGGCGATGAAATCCAGCGCCTCGGCGCGCCGCGCCGCCTCGATCAGCATCTGGTCACTGGCGTCCGGCCGGCCATAGAGGATATTCTCGCGCACCGAGCGATGCAGCAGCGAGGTGTCCTGCGTGACCATGCCGATCTGGGCGCGCAGCGAGTCCTGCGTCACCGCCGCAATGTCCTGGCCGTCGATCAGGACCTTGCCGCTTTCGAGGTCATAGAAGCGCAACAGAAGATTGACCAGCGTCGACTTGCCGGCACCCGAACGGCCGACGATGCCGACCTTCTCGCCCGGCTTCACCGTCAGCGACAGGCTTTCGATCACGCCCTTCTGCTTGCCATAATGGAAGCGGATGTCCTCAAAACGGATCTCGCCCTTGGTCACGGCAATATCCTTGGCGCCAGGCCGGTCTTCGACGAGGCGCGGCAGCGAGATCGAGGCGATGCCGTCCTGCACCGTGCCGATATTCTCGAACAGCGTGGACATCTCCCACATGATCCATTGCGACATGCCCCAGAGCCGAAGCACGAGGCCGATGACCAGGGCGACGGCGCCGATCGTCACGGCTTGGCCGAGCCACAGCCATAGCGAGATTGCGGTGACCGAAAACAACAGCAGCGAATTCAGGACGTAGAGCAGGCCGTAGAGCTGTGTCACCAGCCGCATCGACCGGTAGACTGTATCGAGAAAGCCGGCCATACCGTCCTTGGCGAAGGATGCCTCGCGCCGCGCATGCGAGAACAGCTTGACCGTCTGGATGTTGGAGTAGCTGTCGACGACACGGCCGGTCATGGTTGAGCGCGCATTGGCCTGCTCCTCGCCGACCTTGCCCAGCCGCGGGATGAAATAGCGCAACAGCAGGACATATCCGGCAAGCCAGACGGCAAGCGGCGCAGCCAGCCGCCAGTCTGCCGAGCCGACAATGAACAGCATGCCGAGAAAATAGACGACGATATAGTTGAGCACATCGATGAGCTTGATGACGCACTCGCGCACCGCGAGCGCGGTCTGCATCAGCTTGGTCGCGATGCGCCCGGCAAACTCGTCCTGATAGAAGCTCATTGACTGCTTGAGCAGATAGCGATGCACCTGCCAGCGGATACGCATCGGATAATTACCCATCAGCGTCTGCTGGTTGAGCAGCGAATGGAACCAGACCGTCGCCGGCAGCGCGAAAATCACGATGAAGGCCATGCCGACCAGCTTCAAGCCTTCGGTCTGCAGGAACGTCTCGCGATTCTGTCCGGACAGCCAGTCGACGATCCGGCCCATGAAGCCGAACATCCACACCTCGGCAAGGGCGATGGCCGTCACCAGTACCGCATCGAGAGCGATGTAGGGCCACGCGCCGCGCGTATAATGCACGCAGAAGGCGATCAGTGTCCGCGGCGGCTCGACCGGCTCCTTGGCAGGGAACGGATCGAGCCTTTTTTCAAACCAGCTAAACATAGAGATGCTCACAATACTGTTTCCGCTCACGCGGCACGCGAACGGACGAGGTGCCCAGACCGCATGGCGTCAAGGACCGGCGATACGGAATCGTCCGCCTCGCCGGTCCTGCTTCGCGCTATATAGGTTGTCGCGGGCCTTTCGCCGACAGTCTCGTTTGACGATGCTGACGACGTTTTGACGATCCGGATTTTCGCGCTGGTTTTTGCACCAGGCCGGATCAGCCTGATGATCCGGCGCACCAGCGACGGCCGGCTATAGTCCGGAACGGCGCGCGAGAAATCGACGTCCGGCAGCATGCCGCGATGCGGACGCCGGCGGGTCTCGGCGTGAACCGCCGACGAGTAGGTCTCGCCGATCAAAAGCGCCCAGGTCGCAGTCTTGCGCTCGTGCAGGCTTCTTGAGCCGGGTATTCTACATGGATCGAACATCGGTCCGTCCTCCAGTTGAAGATGCAGGTAGAAGGGTGAACCAACCCAGGCCGCGGGCACGCGCGGCGCGGCAAAGGTGGCATCGGTCGAAGCGTGTTCAGGTGGGGCGTTCAGCCCCTTCCACAGCTTGAAAAACATCGCAGGATTCCTTCAAAGGCCGAAAAAGGTTTCGGCGGGAATCGGTGCGATTGAAGTCTAGAAGGTCAGGAGAATCGTCGTACCGAAACCGCCGTCGGGCTGGTAAGCCCACGAGAGGGGTGGTGGATGTGCATGGCCATCATGAATTACCCCTCCATCGGTTCGGGTTGACAATGCTGGCCGTATAACCGACTTCGCAGAAAATGACCACCCGCCAGTCCAGGAATTTCCAAAACCGCGAGAGCTCTGTGGCTGATCTGCCACTTATTAGAAAGACGCGGAAATGAACGACCGTCTCCGCATCGCGCTCTATCAGCCTGATATCGCCGGCAACACCGGGACAATCCTGCGCTTCGCCGCTTGCCTCGGTCTCGGCGTCGACATCATCGAACCGGCGGGCTTCCCGCTCGGTGACCGGGCGCTGAAACGGGCCGGCATGGACTACCTCGAAATGGCGGCGCTGACCCGCCATGTCGACTGGCACGCCTTCGAGGACTGGCGCAAGCTTGCCATGCGGCGGCTGGTGCTGCTGTCGACCAAAGCAGCTGCCGCCTACACGGATTTCGCTTTTGCCGGCGACGACATTCTCTTGTTCGGCCGTGAATCCGCAGGCGTGCCGGACGCCGTTCACGAGGCGGCGGATGCGCGACTGATCATCCCGATGCAGCCCGGCGCGCGCAGCATCAACGTCGCGCTTTCCGTTGCAATGGTGGCGGCCGAGGCGATCCGGCAGCTCCGCTAGGATGTGTACGCGATCGCCGGCCGCAGCGACCAAGGCGTCATCCTCACGCAACACTGCGTCCTCTCCGGTCATTCTCATCCAGACGCCCATCGCCTTCTCCTGCCGTTTGCATCTTCGAGGCTTCTTCGCTACAAGCTCAACTTAACTTGAGGTCAAGCGGAAAATCGGAGATGGCTGCGGCAACGGAATTAACAGTCGGCCAGGTGGCGATGCGCAGCGGCGTGGCGGTGTCGGCGCTGCATTTCTACGAAGCACGCGGGCTGATCCGCAGCCACCGCACATCAGGCAACCAGCGGCGTTACGGCCGCGACGTGCTGCGACGGGTGGCGATCATCAAGGTAGCGCAGGAGGTCGGCATTTCGCTGGCCGAGATCGGCACAGCCCTTCGATCATTGCCTGAAGGCCGGACGCCGACGCGCGAGGATTGGAACCTGCTTTCGACGGCTTGGCGCGACGACCTCGACCAGAAAATTAGTCAGCTCAAGAAGCTGCGCGACGGGCTGAGCGACTGCATCGGCTGCGGCTGCATGTCGATCGACAAATGTCCGCTGCGGAATAAGAACGACAGGCTGGCAAGGGACGGCGCGGGCGCCCGCAGGCTGGTCGTGCGTTGAAGCCATGACGGTCTGGACGGGTTCAGCGAACTTATCCTGTCCGTTAGTCACTATACAGTCTTGTGAAGGTCATGTGCCCGTGCTTGATACGCCCCTGCAACTAACCTTGGGGGGCAGAATTGAAATTTGCATACAAGACTTACGCCGCGTTGCTTGGCGCCATTGTGTTGGCTGGATGCATGCCGAGCGAAGGTGAATGGAATACGGCAAGGACTTTGGTTCAGGGCAGTCCTGCCATGTATAAGAAAGTGCTTACGGAATGCATCAGGCATTCGGAGCAATCGCCTCTCAGTTCGAAGCAGGAAGCTGGCAAGATCATGAATGTCAGCGCAGCCGCGGCGCCACGTGTCTGGTGCGGAAGAACCGTGCGGGCCTTCGCGAATGGGCGCCTGACGTATGCCGAGATGAAACGAGCGCATCTTGGAACGGGCGACAGAAGCGTGTTTATCAAGATCGTTCAGGGCAGATGAACTAGCCCTGATACGTTCAGCCTCGAGACCGGAGCGTTAATCCGCCGCCGGCAGCCGCCTGATGGTGAATTCGATGACGTCGCCCGGCCGCTCGAACCAGCTTTCGATCTCGGTCCAATAGGCCTGCTTAGGAAAGCGCTCGAACCATTCCTTCGCCTTGAGACGAGCGTCCGAGCGCGGCAGCACGAAGGTCTCGCGCAGGAAGCCGTCGCGCGGCATGCGCGCGTTCTCGGCGCGCGAACGGTCGAGCCTCTTCTTCAGGCCATCCAGCGGCGGTCTTGCCGGGGTGCGCACCAAAGCACTCCATTCACACTTGACCCTTGCACCCAAGAGATTAGGGATCGCGGCCGGAAAAGACGAGTCATTTGTCGGGCGCGCCCGCAACCGGAGACAGGATTTGCAACGACCCGAGATACCGGCGGGGCTGCCAGCCGACATCGAACAGAAGAAGACGAAGGCACGGCTGTGGTTCGAGACGTTGCGCGAGCGCATCTGTGCCAGCTTCGAGCAGATCGAGCAGGACCTGCAGGGGCCGCAGGCCAGCTGGTCGCCCGGCCGCTTCGAAAAGACGCCGTGGCAACGCGATGCCGGCAAGGGCGGCGGCGGTATCATGTCGATGATGCACGGCCGCGTCTTCGAGAAGGTCGGCGTCCACACCTCGACCGTCCACGGCGAGTTCTCGCCCGAATTCAGGAAGCAGATGCCGGGCGCCGAAGAGGACCCCTCCTTCTGGGCAAGCGGCATTTCGCTGATCGCCCATCCGTGGAACCCCAACGTGCCGGCCGTGCATATGAACACGCGCATGGTCGTCACCTCGCGCCAGTGGTTCGGCGGCGGCGCCGACCTGACACCGGTGCTCGACCGCCGCCGCAGCCAGGACGACCCCGACACGATCGCCTTCCACAGAGCGATGCAATTTGCCTGCGAGAAGAACGCGGCGATCGCCGACTACGTGAAATTCAAAGCCTGGTGCGACGAGTACTTCTACCTGCCGCACCGCGACGAGCCACGCGGTACCGGCGGTATCTTCTTCGACTGGCTGCATTCGGATGAGGACAATGGCGGCTGGGACGCCGATTTCAACTTCGTCCAGGACGTCGGGCGATCTTTTCTCGTCGTCTACGGACATCTGGTGCGCGCCAACTTCAATGACAACTGGACCGATGGCGACCGTGACGAGCAGCTCATCCGCCGCGGCCGTTATGTCGAATTCAACTTGCTTCACGATCGCGGCACCATCTTCGGGCTGAAGACCGGCGGCAATGTCGCCTCGATCCTGTCCAGCCTGCCGCCAGAAGCGAAATGGCCGTAAAATCTCGGTGAGCACGACGTGAGCCGCAATCGGGTCCAAATCCCCAGAATTTGACGGCGAATGTGGCGCAAGGCGCGCCAGAAAATATCTTTTTCGTCTAATATACCATTGTAAAGATTGGGCTATTTGTCGCGTCGGGCCGGGAAACGCCGGCGGTTCTTTACTCCCGAGAGCCGCGACCCGACGTGACCGGACGGCCCATGATTGAATGGGGCACCTTTCCCAAGCGGTGCCCGCATTTTCCAGGAGAGCATGCCATGCGCAAGCTTATTATGACCGCAGCCGCCGCTGCCGTTCTCGCCTCTGGTACTGCCGCATTCGCTGCGGTCAAGCACACCACCGGCACGATCAAAAGCTTTGATGGAACGGCGATGAGCCTAGTTCTGGATAACGGAGCCACCTTTACGTTGCCCCAGACCTTCAAGGATCCTGGCCTGAAGGTCGGCGAAAAGGTCCGCGTCACGTGGGATATGAGCGGCAAGGATAAAATTGCCGAGGCAGTCAAGATCGTGAAGTGATGTCCTGCCCGCTGGAGCAAGACGAGGTCTTACTCCTGGGTAGCGTAAGAGGGCGGAGCAGCGATGCTCCGCCTTTTCGCAACCCGATCACTAGAGGGCCGCGTGTCGGCTTGGACGCACGGCACTCTAAGGCAACCAAAACCGTTCGATCGTGTTATGCTAAGCTGGCCAGCGTGTAGCCCGGATACCGGACGCGGTTTCCGGATCGCGCAGTCAAAGGTCTGGAGCTTCCGTGTCATTGCGCGGCGCGGCGCTCCAAGGAGGAAATGAGGAGAAGCCGATGAAGGAATTCCATTGCGGGTCGCTCGTACCCGGCTGCGAGTGGCACACACGCGCCGAGGAGGAGGCTGAGGTCATGCGCCGTGCCGTCGAGCATCTGCGCGAGACGCACGGCGAGACGGTGATCCGCGAGACGATGATCGAGGCGATCCGCTCGCGCATCGAAAAGGTCCGCGACGCAGCGTGACAGTCAGGATTCGAGTGCCTCCGCGGCGCGCTTGAGCAGCGCGCCGCGATCAAGCGCAAAACCGGACTCGACCCATTCCTTTTCGAGATTCTTCAACGTTGCACCAAGCTTCGGCCCCGGTGATGCGCCAAGCGTCGTCAGATCGGCGCCCTTGACCGGAAAAACAGGGTTTTGCCATTTTGCAGCGAAGGCAAGCAGGCGCGAGAAGCCGCCGGCTTCGAGCAGTGCGTCATTGTCCTCGATCGCGCGGGCTCGAGCGGAAGCGAGCAACAGCCGCAACCGATCGACAAAGCCTTGGCGGTCGCCAAAATAGAGCCTTTTCGCCAACTCTCCTTCGGTCGTTTTCGGATCGACGGCAGCTGTGATCGCCCAATTCCGCAGCCGGCTTGCTTCGCTCACGGAAAGCCTCAATCTCTCGGCAAGCGTTTTCATGCGCGCGGCATCCGGCGGCACGATGGCTTCCAGCCTGAGCAGCGGGTCCGGCGCCCAGGCCAGATCCTTCTCGGTCTTGGTCAGCCCGTGGATGGCATCGATGCCCCATTTCTCGCTTTCCGGCAAAACGGCGGTCAGAACGCCGGCCTGGCGCATCCACAGCAGCGCCCGCGACGGATCCGGCGCCGACAGCAATTTCTTCAATTCCCACCAGACGCGCTCGACCGAAAGCTGGTCGAGCCCCTGCTTCAGCCGGGCACAAGCCTTCAACCCTTCGGCATCCGGCCTGCCGTCGCCATACCATGCGAAGAAACGGAAGAAACGCAGGATGCGCAGATAATCCTCGCGGATACGCGCTTCCGGATCGCCGATGAATCGCAGCCTCCGCGCTTCGATATCGGCGATACCGCCGACCAGATCGACGACCGTTCCATCGGCCTCGGCATAGAGTGCATTGATAGTGAAATCACGCCGCTCAGCGTCGGCTTTCCAGTCGCGGCCGAACGACACTTTGGCGCGCCGGCCGTCGGTTTCGATATCGGCACGGAGCGTGGTGACCTCATAGGCCTTGCCGTGGCCGACCGCGGTGACTGTGCCATGCTCGATGCCGGTCGGTACCGTCTTGAAGCCTGCCGCCTCGGCGCGCCGGATGGTTTCCTCGGGCACCGTGGTGGTGGCGATGTCGATGTCGGCGACCGGCTGGCCGATGAGCGCGTTGCGCACCGCACCGCCGGCGATACGCGCCTCCTCGCCGCCATCAGTCAGAGCGGCGAGCAGGCGCTGCAGGTGGTGTTCGCCGAGCCACCCGGCCTTGCCCGCGATCGATACTGGATCGCTCACGAATAGAGCCTTTCATAAAGCGTACGGATGATGCCCGCGGTGACGCCCCAGATGCGCTGGCCGCCATAGGGCATCTCGTAATAGAACCATTCGAGGTCGTTCCACATGCGACTGTCTCTGGTGTGGTTGGCGGGGTCCATCAGAAAGCCCAGCGGCACCTCGAAGACGGCATCGACTTCGTCGGAATTCAGCGTCAGGCTGAAACCGGGCCGTACAATCCCGAGCACCGGGGCGATGCGATAGCCGCTGCCGGAAACGTAGTCCGGCAGACGGCCGATGATCTCGATGTAATCACTATCGAGACCGATCTCCTCGGATGTCTCGCGCAACGCCGCCGTTTCCGGGCTCGCATCGGTTGGATCGATGGTACCACCGGGGAAAGCCACCTGCCCCGAATGGTTGCGCAGCTTTTCCGCCCGCCTGGTCAAAAGGACCGTGGCTTCATGGCCATGATCGACCACCGGGATGAGCACGGCGGCATCGCGCAGCGCCTTGGCCAGCTTCAGCCTGGGATGGCCCGGATTGAAGCGGTGGTCGCCAAAATCGTCGCCGGCATGCGCCAGCGGCTGTGCCGCGACGCGCTGGCGAAACCCGGCAGCGGAAAACGGCAACGGCATCACCTGATCCATCATAGGCGGTCCATCATGCGCTCAGCCGTTTCAGTTTCTCAGCCGGCATGATTGGATAGACCTCGCCTTTGGAACGGACGGCAAACATCGTCTTGCCACCGATGTCGATCTCTTCGCCGTGCTCGACCAATTCGTACATCACCGGCCGTGCCACCAGCGCCTCCAGCCGCCCGCGCACCAGCACATAAGGCTTCAGGCCACCTGTCTCGTCCTCATCGACGAAGCGCAGCGGGTGTCCCGCCCCAGCCTCTACCACGTCGCCGACATTGGTGCGAAAGGTGACGATTTGTCCGTCGCCGGCGCCCGACACGTCCATCTCGACGGCAATGAAGGGCGCGTCGGCGACGCGGATGCCGACCTTTTCCACCGGCGTCACCAGGTAGGTTCTACCGTCCGCGTCCTTGCGCAGCACTGAGGAAAAAAGCTGCACCAGCGGCATCCGGCCGATCGGCGTTCCCAGATAGAACCAGGTGCCGTCCTGCTTGATTTCCATGTCGAGATCGCCGCAAAATGCCGGATTCCAGCGTTCCACCGGCGCCGGCCCCTTGCCAGCGCGCGTCGCGCGCGAGACCAGCGCCTCCAGCCCGCGCGCCTCGGTCGCGGCCGTCAGCCTCTCTTCACGATGGTCGGCGGCTTCCGTCATGGTCACGAAATAGTCACTGTTGTTCCGCTTGTCAGCCTAAGTCTGTGATTTAAGTTCATTGCAGGCGCCATGCGAGGCCGAATCGCGGCATTCTCTGCGGCACCAAGGTGCCAAGCGGAATTTCCAACCAGAAGGATCGATGCTGCATGAGCGTTATGATCAAGGAAAGCCCGATCAGCGAAAAGGACATGGTGGCGCAGGCCGAGAAAGCGCTGGCCGACATTTCGAGGGTCCGTGACGGCGTCGGCCGGGTCATTTTCGGCCAGGAAAGCGTCGTCGAGCGCACGCTCGTCGCATTGCTGGCCGGCGGCCATGCACTGCTGGTCGGCGTGCCCGGCCTCGCCAAGACCAAGCTGGTCGAAACGCTGGGCATCGTGCTCGGCCTCGATTCGCGCCGCATCCAGTTCACGCCCGACCTGATGCCATCGGACATTCTCGGCTCCGAGGTGATGGAGCAGGATGAATTCGGCAAGCGCTCCTTCCGCTTCATTTCCGGGCCGATCTTTGCGCAACTGCTGATGGCCGACGAGATCAACCGCGCCTCGCCACGCACCCAGTCGGCGCTGCTGCAGTCGATGCAGGAATACCACGTCACCATTGCCGGCGTGCGCCATGATCTGCCGTCACCGTTCCACGTCCTGGCGACGCAGAACCCGCTGGAGCAGGAAGGCACCTATCCGCTGCCGGAAGCGCAGCTCGACCGCTTCCTGATACAGGTCGATATCCTCTACCCCGAGATCGAGGCGGAGCGCCGCATCCTGCTGGAAACCACCGGTATCGAGGATGCCAAGGCTGAAAACGTGCTGCAGCCGGCGCGGCTGAAGGACATCCAGACGCTCATCCGCCGTATGCCGGTGCCGGAAAGCGTCGTCGAGGCGATCCTCAAGCTGGTGCGCTCAGCGCGCCCCGGCCAGGGCAACGCCGATACCGACAAGTACGTCGCCTGGGGCCCAGGCCCGCGCGCCAGCCAGGCGCTGACGCTGTGCACCCGCGCCCGCGCCCTCTATGACGGCCGGCTGGCGCCGTCGGTCGACGACGTCCGCGCGCTCGCCGAGCCGGTGCTGCAGCACCGCATGGCGCTGACCTTCGCCGCCCGCGCCGAGGGCACCACGGTTCGCGATGTTGTGGCGAAGCTCGCGAAAGGGATTTGATGGCGCGCATCGGTGAAGCGCAGGCACCGGCAGCGACGCGCGATGCGCTCGCCAGAGGCCGGTTGCGGGCTTCGTTGGTGCCGGACCTGCTGGTCGAGGCGCGCCGCATCGTCAACACGGTAATTGCCGGCTGGCATGGCCGCCGCAAGCGCGGTATCGGCGAGAATTTCTGGCAGTTCCGGCCCTATGTCGAAGGCGATTCCTCGCGCATTGACTGGCGCCGTTCCGCCCGCGACGATCACACCTATGTCCGCGACCGTGAATGGGAGGCCGCCCACACGGTGTGGCTTTGGGCCGATCCCTCGCCTTCCATGCTCTACAAATCGACCGGAGCCAGCGTTTCCAAGGAATCGCGCGCCCTGGTGCTGGCGCTGGCCATGGCCGAGCTTTTGTCGCGCAGCGGCGAGCGCATTGCCTGGCCGGGCCTGACCGACCCGTTCACCGCCCGCAATGGCGCCGAGCGCATCGCGGCGCAACTGATGCACGCCGCCGACCTGCCGGCAAAGCCCGACCTATCCGGCATTCGCCGGTTCTGCGACATCGTCCTCGTCAGCGATTTCCTCGACCCGGTCGAGGACACCATGGCGTGGCTGGACGTGCTCGCCCGCCACGGCGTGCGCGCCCATCTGGTCGAGGTCGCCGATCCGGCCGAGGAAAGCTTCCCCTATGCCGGGCGCACCGAATTCACCGATCCTGAGACAGGCGACAAGCTGACCGCCGGCCGCGCCGAAATGCTGGGCGAGGAATATCGCCTGCTTTATGCCGCCCGCCGCCAGGAACTGGCCGCCTGGTGCAAACGGCTTGGCTGGAGCTTTACCGTCAATCATACCGATCGCCTTGCCTCCGAGGCGCTGGTGCGCATCCACATGGCGATGACCGCCGAGGGCAGCTTTGCCGGGAGGGCCCGCGCATGAGTTGGCTGCCGCTCTCCTTCGGGGCGCCGATGGTGCTGTGGGGCCTGCTGGCGCTGCCGGTGATCTGGTGGCTTCTGCGGCTGACCCCGCCCAGGCCGCAAGCCGAGGTGTTTCCGCCGCTCAGGATTCTCGCCCGCGTGCTGAGGCGCGAAGAAACGCCGCAGCAGAGCCCTTGGTGGCTGACGCTGCTTAGGCTGCTGATGGCCGCGCTTGTCGTGGCAGCACTTGCCGAACCGGTCTTCAATCCGCGCGAAAAGCTGCCGGCCGAGGGCGCTGCCCTGGCGCTGGTGATCGACAATGACTGGGCAAGTGCCGCCGACTGGGGCAAGCGCGTCGCCACCGCCGAGCGGCTGATCGCCGATGCCAATTCGAACGGCGTGCCGGTGCTCATCGCTTTCACCGCCGAGAAGCCGAATGCCGAGATCGGTCCCTTCGATGCCGCTGCCGCGCTCGACCGGCTGCGCGCGGCAAAGCCGCGGCCGATCCCGACCGACCGCCCCGCCGTCTATGCCCGCGTCGCTTCAGCCTTGGAGTCGCTGCCTGGCGCCAGCGTCGCGGTGCTCGCCGATGGTCTGGCGGCGCAAGGCGACGAAGCCGCGTTCAACACGCTGTTGTCGAAGAACGCAGCACGCGTTGTCTGGGCCGTCTCCGACCGGCTGTCGCTGACCGGCCTGACCGGCGCCGACAACCAGGTCGACGGCTTCGCCCTGACCGCCATCCGCGCACCGGGCGATCCGGCACCTGCACAGGTGACGGCCGGCGCCTTCGACGACAAGGGCCGCCGCATTGCCGACGCGACGCTGACCTTTGCCCCGGGCGGATCCACCGCCACCGGCACGATGGCCGTGCCGTTCGAACTGCGCAACGACTTCGCCCACGTCGCGCTCGATGGCGAGCGCCAGGCCGGTGCCGTCCGCGTGCTCGATGAGAGCTCAAAACGCCGCCGCGTCGGGCTGTTGTCGCAGGCCGAGGCCGACCAGGCGCAACCGCTGCTGTCGCCGCTCTACTACATCCGCCGCGCCCTGCAGCCGTTCGCCGATCTGGTCGAGCCGTCGAGCGTCGATCTCGCCGACGCGATCCCGCAACTGCTCGACCAGAAGCCGGCGATGATCGTCATGGCCGATGTCGGCACCATTCCGGAACAAGCGCGGCAAAGGCTGGTTGACTGGGTCGACAAGGGCGGCACGCTGGTGCGTTTTGCCGGTTCGCGGCTGGCCGCTGCCGGCAATGACGACGACCTGCTGCCAGTTCGGCTGCGCACGGGCGAACGATCGCTTGGCGGCGCGCTGTCATGGACGGCGCCGCAGCCGGTCACCGAATTCCCGAAAACCGGTCCCTTCGCCGACCTCGCGCCGCCCACCGAGGTCACCGTCACCAGGCAGGTCCTAGCCGAACCGACGCCCGACATCGTCGAGCGCACCTGGGCTACGCTTGCCGACGGTACGCCGCTGGTGACCGGGATGAAGAAGGACAAGGGTACCCTCGTGCTGTTCCACGTCACCCCCGAGGCGACGTGGTCCAACCTGCCGATCTCCGGCAGCTTCGTCGAGATGCTGCGGCGCATCGTGCAATTGTCGCGCAACCAGGGCGCGGCTGTCGCCAATGCCGAGGCCGCCGCCACGTCGCTGGCACCCTATCGCATGATCGCCGCCGACGGCACGCTGGTGCCGCCGACGCCGGATGCCAGGCCGCTGGTGCCCGGCGCCGGCCCGCTGCCGGTGACGCTGGAAAACCCGCCCGGCCTCTACGGCTCGGAAACGGGAGTGTTCGCTCACAATCTGCTCGGTGGCGACAGCGCGTTCACGCCGCTGGCCCGGCCTGATATCACGGTGCCGGTCACCACCATCCAGTATGCCTTCGACGAACAGCGCAACCTCAAAGGTCCGCTTGTCACGGCCGCCCTGGTGCTGATGGTGCTCGACACGCTTGCCGTATTCTGGATGGGCGGCCTGTTGTCGCGCCGGCCGCGCCGTGCCGGCGCTGCGGCGACGGCAGCCGTCCTGCTGATTGCGCTCGGCGCCTTGATTGGCCACGCGGACGTCGCGCGTGCCGACGACGCCAAGCCGGGAGATACGGAGGCGATCGGGGACATTTCAAAGACCCGGATCGCCTATGTGCTGACCGGCGAGCCGGGTGTCGATTCGATCAGCCGCGCCGGGCTCGAAGGCCTGACCCGCTTTCTTATCGAAAAAACCGCGCTCGAACCCGGAGCACCGGCCGGCGTCGACATCTCGAAGGACGAACTTTCCTTCTATCCGCTGATCTACTGGCCGATCGATCCCTCGGCCCCGATGCCCAGCGAGGCCGCCATCGCCCGCATCGACGCCTACATGCAGCAGGGCGGAACGGTCTTGTTCGACACCCGCGACCAGTTCGCCAATGGCATTGGTGCGGATTCGACCAGCCCGGCGACGGAGCGGCTGCGCGACATCCTCGGCAACCTCAACGTGCCACCGCTTGAACCGGTGCCGTCGGACCACGTGCTGACCAAATCCTTCTACATCCTTCCGGAGTTTCCTGGCCGTTTTGCCGGCAGCCCGCTTTGGGTCGAGGCATCGCTCGAAGCCAGCAACACCGAGAACCGCCCGGTGCGCACCGGCGACGGCGTTTCGCCGATCATGATCACCGCCAATGATTTCGCCGGCGCCTGGGCGGTCGACGAGAATGGCGACCCGCTATTGCCGACGGTGCCGTCGGATCCGATGCAGCGCATCTATGCGCTGCGCGCCGGCGTCAACATCATGATGTATATGCTGACCGGCAACTACAAATCCGACCAGGTGCACGTCCCGGTGCTGCTCGAACGGCTGGGGCAATAGACCATGAACTGGTCGCTCGCCTTCGAACCGCTCATCACCTGGCCGCTGCTCGCCGTGGTTCTGGTGCCGCTGCTGCTGCTGGCGCTGGCCGGCCTTTGGTTTCGCCAGCGCGGCGCGGTCTTCCGCCTGACAGCCCTGATTGCGCTGGCTGCGGCGTTGCTCAATCCGGTGTTTCTCAACGAAGAGCGCGAGCCGCTGAAAAGCATCGTCGCGGTCGTCGTCGATCGCAGCCAGAGCCAGGATATCGGCGACCGCACCAAACAGACCGATGAGGCGTTGGCCGGGCTTCAGCAGCGTCTCGGCCGCTTCAAGCAGTTCGACGTCCGTGTCGTCGAGGCCGGCAAGTCCGAAGCCGCCGACGAGCGCACCGAGACGCGGTTGTTTTCCTCACTCGAAAATGCTTTCCGCGACGTGCCGCCGTCGCGCATCGGCGGCGCCATCATGATCACCGATGGCGAGGTGCATGACGCGCCGCCCGGCGCACCCGACTTCAATGCCCCGCTGCACGCGCTGATTACCGGCAACGAGCATGAGAAGGACCGCCGCATCCGCTTCGAGAATGCGCCGCGCTTCGGCCTCGTTGGCAAGCCGCTCGACATGACGTATCGTGTCATCGCCACCAACAACGAGACCGGCCCGGTCGATGTCCGCGTATCGGTCAACGGCGAGCAGGTATCGGTCGAGCACGCCAACATCGGCCAGGCGATGCCGCTGCAGGTGACCATTCCCAGCGCCGGGCGCAACATCGTCGAACTCGCCATCAACCACGAGCCGGGCGAACTCACCGACACCAACAACCGCGCCATCGCGCTGATCGACGGCATCCGCGAAAATCTGCGCGTGCTGCTTGTTTCCGGCGAACCGCATGCCGGCGAGCGCACCTGGCGCAATTTGCTGAAATCCGACGCTTCGGTCGACCTCGTGCACTTCACCATCCTGCGCCCGCCGGAAAAGCAGGATGGCACGCCGATCAACGAATTGTCGCTGATCGCCTTCCCGACGCGCGAGCTGTTCGTCGAGAAGATCAAGGATTTCGACCTGATCATCTTCGACCGCTATCAGCACCGCGACGTGCTGCCGATCCTCTATTACGACTACATCTCCGAGTATGTCGAAAAGGGCGGCGCGCTACTGATCGCGGCAGGCCCCGAATATGCCGGCGAAAGCTCGATCGCCCGCACGCCGCTGATGTCGGCACTGCCGGCAATGCCGACCGGCGAGGTCATCGACAAGGCCTTCTACCCACGTCTCACCGATACCGGCCAGCGTCATCCGGTAACGCGTGGGCTCGACGGCTCCGCGACCGAGCCGCCGCACTGGAGCCGCTGGTTCCGCACCATCGGCGTCGAGAACCCCGAGGGCGAGGTGGTGATGAAGGGTGCCGACAACCGGCCGCTGCTACTGCTCGATCGCAAGGGCGAAGGCCGCGTCGGCATGCTTTTGTCCGATCAGGGCTGGCTGTGGGCGCGCGGATTCGAGGGCGGCGGCCCGCACGTCCAGCTCTACCGGCGCATCGCCCACTGGCTGATGAAGGAGCCCGAACTCGAGGAAGAGCGGCTGACCGCCGACGGCCGCGGCATGGTGCTGGAAATCCGCCGCCAGACGATGAGCGACGATCCCGGCCCGGCGCAAGTCATCACGCCGTCCGGCAAGGCACTGATCGTCAGGCTCGAGAAATCCGAGCCAGGCGTCTTCCTCGGCAGCGTCGAGACCAGCGAAATCGGTCTCTATCAGGTCGGCAATGGCGACCTGACGGCATTGGCCCATGTCGGGCCGGTCAACGCCCCGGAATTCACCGACGTCGTCTCCACCGAGAACCGGCTGAAACCACCGGCTGAGGCAACCGGCGGCAGCGTTCGCCGGCTGGCGCCGGCATCGGCCATTGGCAACCTGACCAGCACCGTCACGCTGCCATCCGTAGTCCCGGTCCGTTCCTCGGGCGCGGCTTCCGGCAATGACTGGATCGGCCTGCGCACCACCGACGACAGCGTGCTCAAGGCCGTCTCGCGCGTGCCGCTGTTCGGCGGCTTCCTCGGCCTCGGCCTGCTGCTTCTGGCGATGGGCTCGATGTGGTACCGCGAAGGGCGGTAACGCGGTTTATCCTTCTCCCCTTGTGGGAGAAGGTGGATTGGCGCGCAGCGCCAAGACGGTTGAGGGGTGCTGGACGGAGTGCCGTCCTTGCCAAGCTGGAACACCCCTCATCCGACCGAGCTTCGCTCGGCCACCTTCTCCCACAAGGGGAGAAGGAAGAAAGCGAACCGCCCTACTCCTCCGGCTCCGTCGTGAACATCAGCGGGTAGCCCTTGGCCTTGCCGGCATCGGTTGCCCGCGCCGCCTTAGTCTCGGCGACATCCCTGGTGAAGACGGCGACAACGCAGACGCCGCGCCGGTGCGCGGTGATCATTATCCTATGCGCCTGGTCTTCGCTGAGCTTGAACTCGGCCTTCAGCACCGTCACGACAAACTCGCGCGGAGTGAAATCGTCATTGACCAGGATGACCTTGTAGAGCTTCGGCCGTTCGACCTTCGGCTTCGTGCTGGTACGGGGTTTTGTCGTGATTTCAGGCATTGGACCGGCAATTGCGTACGACAGCTTTGCGGTCATTTTGACATGGGCAAAAGCGGTCGTCCATTCAACCGCGCGCGATCGGCTTCCCGGCAGGCGCAGTTCAAAAGTCCGTGCCTATGTGGGAACTGCCGTCTGGCGTTCAACGGGGGGTGTGGGCCGGGACTGGCCCTACTGTCTGCACGCAACAAAAAAGACGACCGCTCCAGGCAAATCGCAACTGGAGCGGTCTTCTCATAGGGTAGAAAGATGTCGCTTGATCAGGCCTTCGGAGTTGCCTTGACCGCGTGCTTCTTGTGCTTCTTGACGGTCTTCTTGGCAGCGACCTTCTTCACGGCCTTGGCCGGCGCAGCGGTCGTCGTTGTCGTCGCAGCCGGGGTGGTGGTCGCGGCATTGGCGCTGCTGGCGCCGAGAACCGGCATCGAGACGGCCAGCGCGATGGCGAGACCGAGGGCGGAGAGGAGGGACTTTTTCATGGCTTCACTTCCTTTTTGTGCAGATCGGATTGTGTCACTGAACGGGATCGATCGGTGTCACTCCAAGCAGCTTCAAAGCATTCGCGAGCATCCGGATTCCCTGTGCCTGTTTCTTGTTGGCGCAGAACCGGTTTCCCTTTCTTTGAAGTGCTTTCGCAGCGGTGACCTGCGTTGCCGCGGCATGGGTTTCGAGGGCTTCGTCAAACTGGCGGTTCAGATCGATGCAACGCTCGCTGCGGGTGGTCGCCACCTTTGCATCGGCCGCCTTTGCATTGGCCACCTTCGCATCGGCCAGTTTTGCATCGGCATGTTCGACCGCGGCCGTGACGAGCGAAATGGAAAGCAACGCACCCATCAGACTGATCGAGAACCTTTGCATTGGTCTGTCCGTAATCCCGTAACGCGTGTCGCAGCCGATGACCTGACCGCCACGGCACCACTTATGCCTTTGATTTTTTTCGGCAGTTTTTCCGGATTGTAGAATTTTGTTTCTGGATTGTTTCTGGGCAGCCCGGATCGAGCCGCCGATCTTCACTGGCCAACTTATGGCCTGAATTCTATCGTCTGGCTGACGGCCGAAGCAGCGCTTGGGCGATCCACAAATGACAGGTTCCCGGTGAAATCCGACCCCCACATACTGATCGTCGACGACGACAAGGGCATTCGCGACCTGCTTCAGGAATTTTTCCAGAAGCGAGGGCTGCATACATCGATCGCCGCCGACGGCACCGAGATGGAGACCATCCTGCGCCGCGCCCAGGTCGACCTGATCGTCCTGGACGTCATGCTGCCCGGCAAGAGCGGGCTGGAGCTCTGCCGCGAGTTGCGCGCCAATTATTCGACGCCGATCATCATGCTGACCGCGGTTACCGAAACTACCGACCGCGTGGTTGGGCTGGAGATGGGCGCCGACGACTACGTGCCGAAACCCTTCGATCCGCGCGAGCTGCTCGCACGCATTCGTGCCGTCTTGAGACGCAATGGCGCCGCCGAACCGCGACGCGCCGCCTCGCGGCAGATCTACCATTTCGCCGGCTGGACGATGGACTGTTCGCGCCGCCGGCTGATGGCGCCCGGCGACGTCAGGATCGAGCTGACGATGGCCGAATTCAATCTCCTGCAGACCTTCGTCAAGAGCGCGCAGCGCGTACTGAGCCGCGAGCAGCTGATCGAGCTGTCCGGCGGCGACAGCGGCTACAGCTTCGACCGCAGCGTCGACATTCTGGTCAGCCGGCTGCGGCGCAAGATGGAGGACGACCCGAAAACGCCGAAGCTGATCCTGACCGTGCGCAGCGGCGGCTACCAGTTCCTGCCTGAGACGACCTCCGAATGAGACGCATCCTGCCGCAAACGCTGCCGGTCTGGGTGCTGCTCATCGTCATCGCCGGCCTGCTGATCAGCCAGATCGCGACCCTTTACATCGTTTCGCGCGACCGTGCCGCCGCCAATGACGTCGTCGATCTCTACCGGCTGAACGACCGCGCCTTCTCGCTGGTGCAGCTGATGCATGATGCTACGCCGGAACAGCGCAAGGCGACGGCCTCCGGCCTGTTCAACGCCACTTATGCGCTCACCGTCTCCGACACGCCCGCCGTTACTTCGTCGATAGCCGGCGACGACGAACTGGCCGAATTGGAAGACATATTGGTCGGTCGGCTATCGAAGTTCGGCATCACCGACGCGCGGGTCCGCCGCGACCCGGCAACGCACGAAGCCGACGCTCCCGGTGGGACGGTCGCCGGTCCCGATATCGGCCAGGTCGAGCGCGACCTGCTGGTGCTGGCGGCCGATTTCGCCCAGAGCGACAAGCTGACCGCTTCGCTTCGCTTTGCCGACGGCCAATGGCTGAACTTCACCGAGCCGAACACACCGGCCGGACCGATACTGAGCTTCGATAGCCTGCCGCTCTATGCCTTGATCGCCGGGCTGGTGGTGGCTTCCTCGATCTGGTCGCTGCGCCGGCTGACGGCGCCCTACCGGATGATGGAGACCGCGGTGAAGCGGATCGGCGAGGACCTGAAAAGCCCGCCGATCGCCGAGAGCGGCAGCCGCGAGGTGCGTACCGCGGCAAAGGCGGTCAATGCCATGCAGGCGAGGCTGCGCGCCTACGTCGAGGACCGCGAGCATCTTGCGGCCGCACTGGCGCACGACCTGCGCACGCCGCTGACCAGGATGCGGCTGCGCCTCGAACTGCTGAGGAATTCGTCCGTGCGCGCCGCACTGGCGCACGACCTCGCCGACATCGAAGGCATTGCCAGCTCGGTCATCGACTTCGCCACTTTCGAGGTGACCGAGGAGAAGAGCGAGAGGATCGATTTCTGGTCGCTGGTAGAATCGATCGCCGACGGCTTCGACGAGGTCTCCTTCGACAATGAGGACGCGCGCTCGCGCGGCCTGATCTGCGTCGCGCGGCCGGTCGCGCTACGGCGCTGTGTCACCAACCTCGTCCAGAACGCGGTGACCTATGGCAAGAGGGCGCATCTCAGCCTGCGTCAATCAGGCAAGACAATCACGCTGGCGATCCATGACGAGGGTCCGGGCATACCGCAAGCCGAGCTCGACGCCGTGTTCGGCTCGTTCGTGCGCCTGGAACAGTCGCGCAACCGTCAGACCGGCGGCCTCGGCCTCGGCTTGACCATCGCCCGCAACATCGCCCGTAGCGCCGGCGGCGAAGTCAGCCTGTCCAACCATCCCGATGGCGGCCTGATGACGGAGCTGCGCCTGCCGCTTGCGGTTTAGCTTGCGGTATCGGGCTAAGCCGGCGTTCCTTCGCGCCCCCTCTGTTCTGCTGGACACCTCCTCCACAGGTGGGAAGATTGGCCGTCGTCGCCGATTTCGCCAATTACAAACGTTGGAATGTGAGAGCCGTCCGCGAAACCGCCGATCTCCCCCAAGTAGGAGAGATGTCCGACAGAACAGAGGGGGGCGCGACAGAACTCGGCGTTTGGTCTTGGTTCTCTCCCCAAGGAGAAAAACTACCTTCTCAACACCGCGCTCAGCACATCCCTGACGCCGATGGCGCCGACAAAGCGCGACTGGTCGTCGAACAGCGCCACCGGTGCCGTCTGCGAGCGATGCATGGCCAGCATCACGGTCTTCAGCGAGGTGCCGGGATTGGCCCAGAACACCTGCGCCGTCTCCTCCGGCTGGGCTTCGACATCGGCGCAGGACACCCATACCGCGGGCTTGCCGTCGCGCTCGGCCGCCGCCACCAGCCCATGCTCGTCGATCTTGAAACGCGTCGTCCTGCGCCGGTCGAGCCACACCCAGCCGTTCTCGCCGTGTTCGAGGTCGCGGCGGTCGCGCATGACGTTCCACGCGGTCAGCACCGAGAGCGGGTTCACATTGGCGATGAAGTCGCGGACATAGTCGTTGGCGGGCCGCAGCACGATGTCTTCCGGCGCGCCGGTTTGCACGATGCGCCCGCCTTCCATGATGGTGATATGGGTGCCGATCTTCAGCGCCTCCTCGAGGTCGTGGCTGACGAAGATGATGGTCTTCTTCAGCTCGGCCTGGAGCTGCAGCAACTCGTCCTGCAGCTTGGTCCGGATCAGCGGATCGAGCGCCGAGAACGGCTCGTCCATGAGCAGGATCGGCGCCTCGGTGGCAAAGGCGCGCGCCAGGCCGACGCGCTGCTGCATGCCGCCGGAAAGCTCATGCGCATATTTCTTCGACCACTGGTCGAGATGAACCAGCTTCAGTTGCCTGTTCACCCGCTCCTTGCGCTCGGCTTCGGGTACGCCGGCGAGCTCGAGGCCAAGGCCGACATTCTCCTCCACCGTGCGCCACGGCAGCAGCCCGAACTGCTGGAACACCATCGCCACCTGCTTCTGCCGCAGCCGCCGAAGCGTCGCCTCGTCGCAGGTGACGACGTCGACCGTACCGTCGCCGTCCTTGACCAGCACCTGGCCGCGCGAGACGACGTTCAGCCGGTTGACGGCTCTGAGCAGCGTCGATTTGCCGGAGCCGGAAAGCCCCATCAGCACCGAGATCTCGCCCTCGTTCACGGTGAGGCTGGCGCCGGCGCAGCCCAGTACGTTGCCGGTCTGTTCGAGGATCTCGGCTCGGGTGGCACCACTGTCGATCAGCGCCAGCGAGCCTGCCTGGTCGGCGCCGAAGACGATGTCGACATTCCTGAAATCGACGGCGACGGTCATTTCTTGCCTCCCACGCCGATGCGCGTCATCCGGTCGAGCACGATGGCGAGCACGACGATCGCCAGCCCTGCCTCAAGCCCGAGGTCGATCCTGCGCGAACCGAGCGCCCGGTTGATTTCCGTACCGAGGCCGCCGGCGCCGATCAGGGCGGCGAACACCACCATCGACAGCGACAGCATGATCGACTGGGTCAGCCCAGCCATGATGGTCGGCAGCGCCGAAGGCAGCTCGACCTTCCACAGCAGCTGGCGCTTGGTGGCGCCGAACGCCTCGCCCGCCTCGACGATCGATTTCGGCACCGAGGTGACGCCGAGATGGGTGAGCCGAACCGAGGTCGGGATGACGAAGATGATGGTGACGATCAGGCCGGGCGCGTTGCCGAGGCCGAACAGGGTCAGCACCGGGATCAGGTAGACGAAGGTCGGCAATGTCTGCATCAGGTCGAGCACCGGCAGCATGACGCGATACACCTTCGGCTTGTGCGCGGCCCAGATGCCGAGCGGCACGCCGATGGCCATCGACACGGCGGCGGCGGCGACCACCAGCACCAGCGTCTCCACCGTCTGCTTCCACAGGTTCTGGTTGAGGATGAACAGCAATCCGATGAATACCGCCAAAGCCAGGCCTTTCGAGCGCTGCAGGAAATAGGCGAGCAGAGCGATCAGCGCGATCAGCAGAACCGGCGGCAGCAACAGCAGCCCGTCGACGATGCCGTCGAGCAGGAAGTTGAGGCTGTTGGAAAAAGCCCTGAAGATGGTGTCGAAATTGTCGGTGAGAAAGCCGAAAAACGCCTTCCCCCATGCCCCGATGGGAATCTTGTAACTGACCAGGAATTTGGAGATCGGATCCATCTAGCCCCTCTTCTACCGGCGCCGTCCTTCGCCGGACGGTCATCTTGTCACAGGATATGAAAAAGGGCAGCCATTTCTACCGTGGCTGCCCCTTGTCTCGTCATGCCAGATGGTCGGGTCAGCTTCCGAGCGCCGTTTTCACCGCAGCCGCCGCATCGCCGCCGTCGAAGGTGGTGACGCCGGCGATCCAGGGAGCGACCGCGTCCGGGTGCTTCTTCAGCCAGTCGGTCGCGACCGTATTGGCGTCGCCGCCCTTCAGGATCGCGTCCATCATCTCGCCTTCCATGTCCAGGTTGAACTTCAGATTGGCGATGAACTTGCCGGCGTTCGGACATTCGCTCATGTAGCCCTTGCGTACATTGGTATGCACGGTGGCAGCACCAAAGCCGCTATCTCCCATCCCCTCGAGATAGGTGATCTTCATGGCGCCCATCACCGGATGCGGCGTCCAGCCGAGGAAGGCGATCCATTCATTGTTCTTCATCGACTGGTCGGCCTGGGTGAGCATGCCGGCCTCGGAAGATTCGACCAGTTCGAAGCCTTCGAGATTGGTCTTCGGATCCTTGATCATGTCGAGGATGATGCGGTTGCCGTCATTGCCGGCCTCGATGCCGTAGATCTTGCCGTCGAACTTGTCCTTGAATTTGCCGAGATCGGTCAGCGTCTTGACACCGGCATCGGCGACATAGGTCGGAACGACGATGCCGTAGCCGGCACCGCTGAGATTTTCACTGACGGTCTCGACCGAGCCTTCGGCGGCATAGTCCTTGATGTCGTTGGTCATCGACGGCATCCAGTTTCCGAGGAACACGTCGAGATCTTTGTTCTTCAGGGACGCATAGGTCACCGGCACCGAAAGCTGGATCACCTGCGGCTCGTAGCCGAGCGCCGTGAGCAGCACCGAGGCGACGCCGGTGGTCGCCTGGATGTCGGTCCAGCCGACATCGGACAGACGCACCGTCTTGCAGCTTTCCGGATCGCCGGCGAAGGCCCCAGTCGTGGATAGAAAAGCCGCCAGGCCGAGGCCGGCGACGAATGAACTCATACGCGACATGAAAATTCTCCCATTTCAGTTCTCGGTGAAGCGAAGCGACGGTTTTATCTCCGCCTTTGTTCCGTCAGCCAAACATCATTCTGCTGCGGTTTCAAGCACTAAGGCAATCACGAACAACGGCGCAGGCTGGCCGATCAGCGACACGCCCGCCGCTTTCCGGATGGAAGTCGCCTTTTCCCGGTGGAATGTAGGCGCTCCCCCTCCCCGCTTTGTTGCAACTCGGCTTAAAAGGACGGCATGGCCAAGCTGTACTTCCATTATGCGACGATGAATGCCGGCAAGACGACGATGCTGTTGCAGGCCTCGTATAATTACCGCGAGCGCGGCATGACGACGATGCTGTTCATCGCCGGCCACTACCGCAAGGGCGATACCGGGCTGATCTCGTCGCGCATCGGCCTGGAGACGGAAGCCGAGATGTTCCGCGACGGCGACGATCTGTTTGCCCGGGTCGCCGAGCATCACGACCACGCCACGGTCCATTGCGTCTTCGTCGATGAGGCGCAGTTCCTCGAAGAGGAGCAGGTCTGGCAACTCGCCCGCATCGCCGACCGGCTGAACATCCCGGTCATGTGCTACGGCCTGCGCACCGATTTCCAAGGCAAGCTGTTTTCCGGATCGCGCACCCTGCTGGCAATCGCCGACGACCTGCGCGAGGTGCGCACCATCTGCCGTTGCGGCCGCAAGGCGACGATGGTGGTGCGCCTCGGCGCCGACGGCAAGGTGGCGAAACAGGGCGAACAGGTGGCGATCGGCAAGGATGTCTATGTCTCGCTCTGCCGCCGCCATTGGGAAGAAGAAATGGGCCGCGCCGTGCCCGACGATTTCATCGGCTTCACCAAAACCTGACCAGCGCTATTGCTTTCATCCGACCTCCCGGCCGACATTCGTTCGCCAATCGCGCCATCGTGCGGCGCTTGTTTAAGGCCTGCTTCCTATTTCAGAACCTCTCAGAGCCGTCGGGGAGTTCCCATGCTTCGAGCCATTTCGTCTGCCGCTGCTTTCCTCATCGCCGGCGCTCTTGCCGCGCATGCCGACGGCGATGCCGCTCTCGGCAGGAAAGTCTTCAACAGATGCATGGCCTGTCATGAGGCAACGAGCGACCACGACAAGGTCGGCCCGCATCTGCTGGGTGTCGTCGGCCGCACCGCCGGCACCGCGGACAGTTATCTCAGCCGCTACTCGCAGGGGATGAAGGACGCCGGCGCCGCCGGCCTGGTCTGGGACGAAGCAAACCTCGCCGAATACCTGCGCGCGCCGCGGCAGAAGGTCCCGGGCAACAAAATGGCCTTCTCCGGCCTGACCAGCGACGATGACATCGCCAATGTCATCGCCTACCTCAAGGCCGATCCCAAGCCCTGAGCATCGCTCCCGACCTAAAGTCCAGCCGCGGTTGAAGCGGTGTCTGACCGGACGGCAGTTACACCGTAATCATTGCCTGACTATCCTGCGGTCGGCCTCCTGAAATTCTTTTGTTTTCCTGTAATCCCATGTCTTCCGTCTTTCATTCGCCAAACCCGGCACATATATTCGCGGCGGTTTGCGAAACGAAACCGATGCCGAAGCGGGAGGCCCCAATGGCGACATTGCAGAATTTCGATGCCGAGATTGCCAAGACCAAGCAGGTCGTAGAGGACATGCGCACCAAGATCGAGCAGTCCGGTTCTGTGCTCGATACGCTCGCCACCGCCGACAAGAAGATCGGCGACGCCAATTTCGACATCGAGAATGCCCGCATTGAGGATGTGCTGAAGCAGCAGAAGGTGATGGAAGGCAATATCGCCGACCTGATTATCGGCCTCGAGGACGCCACCAACGTCTTCGGCGCCGAATTCGAGAGCATGAAGAACTACACCGGCTGGGAAAATTTCGTCGGTGTCTTCTCCAGCCAGCGCAAGCAGCGCCTGCGCACCGACCGCGTCCGCAACATGTCGCTGGCCGGCAATCTGCAGGAGCTGCTGGCGAAATCCGACACCATCGTCGGCATCCTCAAGGCACAGAAGCAGGTTCTCGACACGCGCTACAAGACCTCCGAGGCCAGCCTGTCGCAGGTGATCGAGCGCCGCAAGACCACCATGTCCAATCTCGAGACCGTGCAGAAGCGCATCGAGGAACTCAACCCGATGCTGCTCGACATCGAGAACAAGATCGCCGCCTCGACCAGCCAGAAGGAGCGCACGCAGCTGGAAGGCGAACGCTCGAAACTGGCCACGGAATACAACGAGAAGCAGGCCAAGGAGCAGGAATTGCTGGCCGAAAGCCAGACGCTGGAGCGCTACACCTCGATGTTCCAGACCTTCGTCGATTCGCTCAACAACCAGATCGCGGCGCAATCGACGCTGATCAACAAGCTGACCATCGATACCGAGCAGCGCATCGTTCTGTACAAGGCGCTGGAAGATTCGCTGAAGACCGCCGCCCAACAGGATGTCGCCCACAAGATCAACACGCTGGGCAGCCAGGTCGACAACACCGCCGAAGAGACCATGGCCGGCATTGGTGCCGCCTCGCAAAAGCACATCGGCGATCTGCTTGAAATGCACGAGAAAAACATGGTCGCCACCGCCGACATCCAGCGCCGCAAGAAGCTCGCCGACGATGCCTTCGCCCGCCGCTTCGACGATGTGATGAAAAAGCACAATTCGGCAAATTACGTGCAGTCGTAATTGCTGCACGTGCACTGCTCCCAAGGGCTGGCAGCATGACCCCCGAAAACGAAGCTGCGGCGCGTTATTTCTCGGCGATCGCGGCGGCACTTGGCGGCCTCGAAGTGTTCATGCGCGACGATCGCTCGCCGCTCTACCGGCACGGCATCGTCGCCAAGGTCGTCGCCGAATATATTGCGCGGCTCGACAAGTCGTTCTCGTGCTGGCGCAACCGGCTGGGCTTCACCGAAACGTTCCGCATCTCGCGCGCCGAAAGCGGTTTTCCGGTTTTCCAGAACCTGCTCGAACTGGAAAACGACCGTCTCCAGGCCGACAGCCGTCTCGCCGTCATCCCTTCGGCCAGCGAGCTGCGCGAGGAAATGGCGGACTTCATCCTGCGCCACAAGGAATTTCCCGAAGCGCTGCAGAAGTCGATGGCCGAGCGGCTTTACCTCGAGGACGTCAAGAGCGAGACCACCTTCGGCCCGTTCACGCTGGCCCAGACGGTCAAGGTGTCGGTCAATCCGAAGACGTTGCGGCCCTATTATCTGGTCCACTGGGCCTGTTTCGACGGCAGCGCCAACCTGCCGCTTGTGTATATGGTGACGGTCGAGGATTCCTCTGACGACATGATCCGGCAGCTTGTCGATTCCAGTGGCAAACTTAATGAGAGGGTCGACATTCCGCTGCCGGTCGACGGCTTGCTCAATCCCGAGCTTGCCCACCGTTTCGACGATTTCACCGAGAAGAATTCCGCCTACGCGCTGTCGCCGGCGACCATCGCGGTCAACCTCGACAAGGATTTCGAGCCGCTGCATCCCAAGCAACTGCGTCGCGTCGTGCTCGGCCCGTTCTATTCTGCAGGGATTACCGACAACAATTCGACGGTGAGCGAAGTGCTGGCCAAGGTGCGCAAGCCGGAAAACGCCTGGCTGCTGACCTGGACCATCCAGGAGGTCTTTTCCAAGGCCGAAAAGCCAGGCCGCAAGGGGCTGTTTTCGAGCGAAAAGACGACACAGGAATTCTTCATCAATACCGACGATCTCGAGGCCGCGCGGCAAGGCGTGTCCAGCTACGAGAACCATGCGCTGATTCCGCACGAGGCCTATCAGGCGCTCTATGCCGCCGGCGAGGCGCAGAAGATCTTTTCGGGCTACAAGGTCCACATCCTGTCCAAAGGGCAGGTCATCAGCGACGTCTGACCGTCAAATCGCGGAGCATCCTCCATGGACACCGGCCTGACCACCATCCCGGAAGCGGCAATTGAAAAGCACCGTGCCACTGCGCAAAGTTTCATCACTCGCATCGTCGTGCTGGAGGACCCATCGCGCGAGTCCGGCACCGCGCTTGCCGGCACCAACCGCCGCTTCGTCTCTACCGTCTCGGTCGGCTCGGTGCGCCGCACGCGCGAGGTCGAGCTCTCCAAAACCGTCGCCGCCGTCCATTCCGACGACCAGTTGCTGACCATCCCGCAGCACACGCTGTTGTTTCGCGCCCGGCGCGGCACAGCGATAGCGCTGGCCATATCGGATGTCTTCGCCGAGGGCTCGGACCTCGAAAGTCTGCAGGCGAAAAACGCCCGCGCGCCGCTCGAAGGCGATGAAGCTGCCACCTTCAAGAAGCTGCTGTCGGCCTCTGCCTACATCTCCGCCTTCAGCCTTGCCTCCTATTTGTTCCAGCTGATCGACAGCGACGGCGAGGCGCCGAACGACACGCCCGAGCCGGACTTTCTGTTCGACACGCCACAGGATGCGGTGAAGTCGATCGTGGCCGGGCTCGACAGGGCGATAGCAGGTTCGAAGGACGATGCCGATCTGATGACCCGCGCCCGCGCCTTTGCCCGCGTCGCCATCGACGGGCTGCTGGCGCGAAAGGGCCGCTTCGACGGCATCGGTCCGTTCGAGAACGCGCATATCCGCATCGACGTCGACGATTTTACCCTTGACGGCTTCGACGTCGCGCCGGGTAAGCGGGCAAAGCCGCTGGTGATGACCTTCAAAAAACCGGAAGAGGTCGTCGGCAACCACATCGCCAAATACCAGTCGGTCAAGCTTGCCAAGATGCTGATGGCCTACGATTTCGAGCGCGAGCTGAACCCGTTCGTCGAGCTCGGCGGCTTCCTGTTCACTTTTATCGGCGATGGCGCGCCCGGCACCGGCAAGACAACCTTGATCCAGATGATCGCCGGTCTTCTCAATGGTTATTGCCAGGTCGCCGGCTATCCCTTCGCCTACGAGAATTTCGGCGTCGACCAGATCTCCTCCTACCAGGGCAAGTCGGGCCAGAACTGCCGCCAGTTCATCAACAATGTGCTGAACCCGCGCGTCATCGGCTTCGGCACCATCGACGATATCGACCAGGTGGCGGCACGCCGGTCCGACGACCGCGCCTCGGCCGGCCAGCAGGAAATCACCGGCGTCCTGATGGACGCCTTTGGAGGTGCGGCGACCGTGGTGCGCGGCAACTGCTCGTTCGGCATGTTCTCCAACTATCCCGAAAACGTCGACGACGCGCTACGCCAGCGCGCCGGCGCGCGCTGGCTGGTCGACGGCCCGCAGAGCCGCGACGACTACATCGACATTTTCGTCCTGCTCGCCGGCAAGAACCACAAGATCCCGCTCGGCGACCACAAGCTCTATGCGGCGCAAGAGATCCAGCGCGCGGTGATCGAAGCTTACGAGGAGCATGAGAAGCCACAGGAAGACGGGTTGATGAAGGTCTATGAGCGCTACATGAAGGAGAATGGCGCGCCAAAGACGATGGCCGACATCGGCACTTATCTGCATATGATCAAGGATGCCGAGCCGCGCTTTACCGGCCGCGCCATCAAGAACGTTACCGATGCCATCAAGATGCGCGCCATGGACATCGAATTGCCGGACGAGTGGTTCGAAAAGCCGGAAGCCTTCATGCACAAGGGTTACGACGACAAGAAAGCGATGATCGAGGAGCTGCGCGGGCCATTCTCGATGGACATGATCATGCAGGAGATCAACCGCTACGCGGATTCCGAGTTCCGCTATTCCGACAAGTCCGATGATGCGGCGGTGACCAAGATGATCCGCGACACCCGTCTGCGGGAGCGTGCCGTGCGCGAGATCGAGGAGTTGAAGAAAAAGGGGCTGTGGAATGCGTGAGGTTTCTTCTCGCCGGATACCACTGCCCCTGGTGCGCTGCATAAGCTCCCACAGCAACGCTGAAAGACGTGGCTCAAAAGCTGACGCCCCCCTCTCCCCGTTCTTCACGGGGAGAGGGTAAGGGTGAGGGGCAGCGCATGCGTGGACCAGAAATAGACATAACCAAGCGCGCAAGGCGCCTGCGTCAATCCGACAACGATGCAGAAACCGCGCTCTGGATGGAGTTGCGCGACCGCAGACTGAACGGCCATAAATTCGTACGGCAGTTGCCGATAGGCTCTTACTTCGCCGATTTCGCCTGCAGAGACTGCCAGCTGGTCGTCGAAGTCGATGGCAGTCAGCATGTCGGCAGCCAATATGATCGAATCCGGGATCGCTTCATCGTCTCGAATGGCTGGTCCATGCTGCGCTTTTGGAACGTCGACGTATTGAAGGACCGGGAAGCAGTCCTTGAGACAATATTGGCTGCGATCGAAGGACGCCTCGAACGCCATATCGAAACGCATGATCTTCGATTTGTCGCCGCCAAAGGGTATGGAGAGACATGTCCTTGACCGTTCGCGCCGCCCCTCACCCTTACCCTCTCCCCGTGAAGAACGGGGAGAGGGGGGCGTCACCGCTGGAGCTCGATCCTCCAGCGCAAGATCCATTGGTATCGCGCACATGAGCCCCGCCAAGAAACCCGATCTGTTGCGCGACAACGAGCTGATCTACGGCCGGCTGCTGACGATCGACGAGCCGCATCTGATCCAGCGCTACAACAAGGCGATGGTCGCGTTCGGCTTGAAGCCGACCAAGCTGAAAAGCTTCGAGATCGATCGCACTGGCTTCTCGCCGCAAGTCGCCGAGGAATGCGGCGACTACAGCTACCTCGATCCGAACGAGGTCAACCGCCGCTTCATCATCCTGACGCCGTCGCAGATCGACCTGCCGGTGGTGCACACGGCATTCTCCAACACTTCGCTGCTGATGTACGAGTTCATGTCCAAGAACCAGCGCGCCATCGATGCGCTGACGATCAAGGACGTCATCTACGGCGAGATCGAGGATTCGGTCCCCAAGGTCGACGACATCGAGGACCTGCTGTCGATCAATCAGGTCGAGTTCAAGGTGTTGTCGGCGGAGGATGTGCTCGGCAAGGCCGCCGAACTCGGCAAGCTGGTCGACCGGCTGAAGCAGGAGCCGGATGCCTGGCGCGACAACGCCATGCTGGCCCACATGGTCGAGCTGGCGAAGATCTGCGGCGACATCCGCGAGAATGCGCTGGTGCCGGACCAGGTGATCTTCCGCCACAATGCCTATTGGACCAGCCATTTCGGCGGACTTTATGTGTTCGTCGATCCCGACGTGACGACGGTGATCAGCGACCCGGCAGCGCCGGGCTTCCGCCGCTCGCGGCCATGGCAGGTGAGCTACCTTTCGATCCACGACGCCGACAAGGTATTCAAGTTCCTCGCCTCGACCGGCCGCCTCGAGTTGCCGCGCGCCTCATGGATCGAAACCTCCGGTTATCTCGAGCATCGCGCCGAAATGGTGGTGCGCGCGCTGATCCGCGACGCCGATCCCGACCGCAATCTGACCGACGTCGACAAGGTCTGGCTGCAGACCTGGATCCACGGCCATACCGATCTGATCACCAGGGACGGCAATTTTCCCTTCCTCAACGCCGCCAAGCGCGAGATCGCCCAGCTCGGCCATCTCAAGATCGAGGACGTGTTCCCGCAGCAGCGCTTCCTGGTCATCCGCGCCAAGCCGGACCATCCCGACGCCTGGCTGACCAACCAGCTGATCTCGGACTTCGTGCCGCAGGACTTCGTTTCGCGTTACGTCTTCAACAAGCCGGGCTTCTACAGGGACTATGAAGGCTTCAGCGACGCCTGGCGATCGCATGTTGTGGACGTTCTGAAAACCACATATCTGAAGGACAAGGTGGCGTTTCGCACACGCCTCTACGGCTTGACTGACTGAGGGGGTGACATCGCCATGCTTGATCCGATCGTGAATTTCTTCACCCGGATTTTCCAGTGGATTGGCCGCGGCATCGGCCTGCTCATCGGCGCGATCCTGTGGCCGTTCCTGTGGGCGGGGCGCTGGTACACGCAACGCGGCTGGATCCTGAAGGCGGTGCTCGGCCTGGCTGTGCTCGTGCTGATCGGTCTCTATGTCAACTTCTTCTACGCCACCCAGTGGTGGAACAATTTCGACCCGAATTACGTCGACAAATACACGTTCGAAAAACGCAACAGCTCCGCCGGTGAACAGGTTTCCGCCGGCGCCGGCACCGACACGGCCAAGACCTGCGGAAATTCAGCCATTGCCCAGGTCGCTGCCGACCTGACCGACTTCAACGTCAACCAGAATGCCTGGGTGTCGTCGATGATCCTCTACAAGCTCGGCCTGTTCGGCATCGACTGGGACCACACGCCGTTCATGGACAACAAGGCGTCGTTCCAGCGCGGCATCAACCAGGCGGTGCGGCGCACGGCGACCGAGCTTGCCGACAATCTCGGCCGCGTCCGCACCACCTCGCAGATCGACGCCGACCTGCAGGACGCCCGCGGCAATCTGCAGTTCGATGAGGAAACCTGGTATTTCGGCTTGAACCCGTTCGGGCCCAAGACGCCGACGCCGAGCTACTATCGCGACGCGGTGCGCAAGCTGCGTTCCTTCAACGCCCGCCTCGCAGCCTGCCAGGCGACATTCGATGCCCGCGCCGACAATCTCAAGCAGTATATCGACCGCATTTCGTCCGATATCGGTTCCACCTCGGCGATCCTCAAGGAGCGTGCCGAAAACCACAATAATGGCTGGTTCGACACACGCGCCGACGACCGCTTCTGGTTCGCCTATGGCCAGCTCTATGCCTATTACGGGCTGATGAAGGGCGCACAGGCCGACTTCGAGGACGTCATCAAGGAAAAGCACCTGCAGAACCTGTGGGATACGATGGACGCGCAATTCGTCTCGGCGCTGCGCATCCAGCCCTTCATCATCGCCAATGGCCGCGAGGACGGCTGGCTGTTGCCGACACATCTGACGACGATGGGGTTTTACATACTCAGGGTGCGCTCGAACATGGTCGAGATCAGCAACGTGCTGACGCAGTAGCGGATCGTCCCGCACAGCCGGCGCTGGTGAATTTGCGCCGTTGCTTCTGTCGCTTTTCGCGTATTACGCGGCTGTTTTGAGACGGCGGAACCGCGCCTGCTCTGGCTTCTATACGGCGCGGCAACCGGCGCGAAAAGAACCTGTAGCAGGGCAGCCGGCCGCAGAGGCATTTTCTTCGTAGGAAACATAGTTGCATGAAAGTTGACGCCGCGGCAGCGACAGGGGTAGAACATGCCCGCGCCTGCAATGCCGGGCTATTCTTGCGACCACACTAGTCAAATCCGTCCAATTCAGAGGGAAGTCGTCCATGGCCGAAGTGAAGTCCGACATCGAGATCGCGCGCGGCGCCAGGAAGAAGCAGATCCAGGAGATCGGCCAGAAGATCGGCATTCCGAGCGAACATCTTCTGCCCTACGGCCACGACAAGGCGAAGATCTCGGCCGAGTTCATCAAGTCGGTGAAGGGCAACAAGCATGGCAAGCTGATCCTCGTCACCGCCATCAACCCGACACCGGCCGGCGAAGGCAAGACGACGACGACGGTGGGCTTGGGCGATGGCCTCAACCGCCTCGGCAAGAAGGCCATCGTCTGCATCCGTGAGGCTTCGCTCGGACCGAATTTCGGCGTCAAGGGCGGTGCCGCCGGCGGTGGCTACGCGCAGGTCGTGCCGATGGAGGACATGAACCTCCACTTCACCGGCGATTTCCACGCCATCACCACCGCGCATAATCTGCTGTCGGCGCTGATCGACAACCACATCTATTGGGGCAACGAGCTCGGCATCGACACCCGCCGTGTCGTCTGGCGCCGCGTTATGGACATGAACGACCGGTCGCTGCGCGAGATCATCTGTTCGCTCGGCGGCGTCGCCAACGGTTTTCCGCGCGAGGCCGGTTTCGACATCACAGTCGCCTCGGAAGTCATGGCCATCCTGTGCCTGTCGACCGACCTGAAGGACCTGGAAAAGCGCCTCGGCGACATCATCGTCGCCTATCGTCGCGACAAGTCGGCCGTCTATGCGCGCGACCTCAAGGCCGACGGCGCCATGGCCGTACTCTTGAAGGATGCCATGCAGCCCAATCTCGTGCAGACGCTGGAGAACAACCCGGCGTTCGTGCATGGCGGCCCCTTCGCCAACATCGCGCATGGCTGCAACTCCGTCGTTGCCACGACGACGGCGCTGAAGCTTGCCGATTACGTCGTCACCGAAGCCGGTTTCGGCGCCGATCTCGGTGCCGAAAAGTTCTTCGACATCAAATGCCGCAAGGCCGGCCTGAGGCCCGCCGCGGCGGTCATCGTCGCCACGGTTCGCGCCATGAAGATGAATGGCGGCGTCAAGAAGGAGGACCTCGGCAAGGAGAACGTCGAGGCGGTCAAGAAGGGCTGCGCCAATCTCGGCCGCCACATCGAGAACATCCGTCAGTTCGGTGTGCCGGCTGTGGTCGCCATCAACCATTTCTACTCCGACACAGAGGCCGAGATCCAGGCGATGAAGGACTACGTTGCCTCGATGGGCGAAGAGGCGATCCTGTGCAAGCACTGGGCTCAGGGATCGGCCGGCATCGAGGAACTGGCCAAAAGAGTCGTGGCGTTGGCCGAATCCGGCGCGTCGCAATTCGCCCCGCTCTATCCCGACGCCATGCCGCTGTTCGAGAAGATCAACACCATCGTCCAGCGCATCTATCGCGGTTCCGAAGCGATCGCCGACAAATCGGTGCGCGACCAACTCCACGCCTGGGAGCACGCCGGCTACGGTCATTTGCCGGTCTGCATGGCCAAGACGCAATATTCCTTCTCCACCGATCCGAATCTGCGCGGCGCGCCGACCGGCCACACCGTACCGGTGCGCGAGGTCAGGCTGTCTGCCGGCGCCGGCTTCGTCGTCATCATCTGCGGCGAGGTGATGACCATGCCCGGCCTGCCCAAAGCGCCATCCTCGGAAAAGATTTTCCTGAACGAAATGGGCCAGATCGAAGGCCTGTTTTAGGGATAATCAACGCTTGAACGGCAAAGGGCGCCGCAACGCTGCGGCGCCCTTTTGGCGACTTCGCGACGAGCTCGTCCCTAAGCCGCGCTTCGCGCCAGCGCGCGCTGGTTGGAGGCATAGGGTGTGTCGTGCTGGGGTACCACGCCGGTCTTCAGACAATCGATCCACTCGGCGGTCTTGAGAACGGCCGCGAAGCGCGACTGCAGGACGATCGTCACCACGCGATGGATTTCCTCCCCCGAAGCGTAGCCGGCGCTGTTGGCGTACGGCAATGACCCCGTTGCGTCCGACAGGAACTCGACCTCAAAACCCATATGCACGGCGTGGATGACCGTCGACAGGTCGCAATTATGCGTCATGTAGCCGATGACCGTGATCGTATCGATAGAGTTGGCGCGCAGCCACTCCTCGAGGTCCGTGCCGGTGAAGGCGCTGGGCAAGTTCTTTTCGATGTAGTGGTCACGGTTTCGCCTGGCGATTTCCGGGTGCAACTCGGCGCCATGGCTGCCCTTGGCGAAGACCGGTGAGGTTTCCGGCGCCAACTGTTTGATGACCACCACCTTGACGCCTGCCTCGGTGGCCGCATCCATCGCTCGCGCCACATTGACGACGCTGTCGCGGAAGGGCGGATGCTGGATGGCGAGATTGCCGCCGTCATAGTCGTTTTGAACATCGATGACGATGAGGGCGCGGCGTGGAGCTTTGCCTTTGGCTGGTTGCGACATGGGGTTTCCTTTCCCGTTGGACATTGATGGGTGGACGATAAGCTCGGCACCGGATTGCAAAAAGTGTCCCGATTGACATTATTCGAAAGAATTGGGACAATCGGCCTCACCCGTTGCTGGAGCTCCCATGACCGATCCTGCCGTTGCCGCCATCGCCTTCGATGGCATCAGCCCGTTTCATCTCTCCGTGCCGTGTCTCGTGTTCGGCGCGGATCGCACGGAGCTCGGCCTGCCGCGCTTCGACTTCCGGGTCTGCGCGATTGAGGACGGGCCGATCCGCACCGATGCCAGGCTGACCATCAGCGTCCCGCACGGGCTTTCCGCGCTCGATGACGCCGACATCGTCATCGTGCCAAGCTGGAAAGATCTCGGGAGCTCGCCTCCAGCGGCATTGATCGACGCGTTGCTTGGCGCGCACGAGCGCGGCGCGCTGATCGTCGGACTGTGCTTGGGAACGTTCGCTGTTGCGGCGACCGGACTGCTTTCGGGGCGGCGAGCGGCGACGCACTGGGCCTACGCGGATCAGCTGCAGGAACTCTATCCCGACATTCTCGTCGAACCGGAAGTGCTCTACATCGACAATGGCGATGTCGTGACATCCGCCGGCGTCGCCGCCGGGCTCGACTGCTGCCTGCACGTCGTACGGGCTCGTTACGGCGCGGAGGCGGCACTTCGCCTTGCCCGGCAGATCGTGCTTTCTCCGCACAGGCAGGGCGGGCAGGCGCAATTCATCGAACGTCCCATCGCCAGGACCGGCAATGCGGACCGCTTCACCCAAGCTCTCGAAGCGGTGCGCAAAACCCTGGGTGAGCCGCACAGTCTGGACAGCGTTGCCGGTCACGCCGGCCTCACCCGCCGGACGTTCACGCGCCGTTTCCAGAAAACGATCGGCACCAGTTTCGGCGACTGGCTGACCGACCAGCGCGTCCAGCTGGCGCAACGGCTGCTGGAAGCAACGGAAAAATCGATGGACACGGTTGCCTTCGAGGCCGGCTTCGGCAGCGCTACCTCGCTGCGCCAGCATTTCGCAGCGCGCCTCAGAACCTCGCCGGCGCAGTACCGGCGCGAATTCTCGAAGAGTGCTCAGGAGGAGCGCGTGGCGCACATGCCGAGGTGAAATTCGGCTCGCGCTCGATTCCAGGGCAATCGCTTCAGTGCCGACGTTGGACTGCCATCTGGCCCGAGTAGGCTATCTTTTCTCTCGAAGCGATTGCCCTGCTCTCGATCCTGTCGTGCTTGAAAGGCTCTGCGTCATCTGTCATATATTAAAGCGACAGATGACGCGAAGAGGGCTCGCCGTGGCGATGGCATTGGAAAAGGCTGCGCCAGCAGCAAAAAACAATGAACTTCAGAAGGTGGCGAAATTGCTAGGCGGCAGCCGCATTCTGGCAAGGCGCCTCAGCAGCGCTTTGGATGCCCACGAGTTGCTTCTGCACGGCCTGCCGGCTTCAGCGCTGGACCATCTTATCGGGCAACTCGTCTTCATCCAGAAGACCGATTCGCTGGAGAAGGCCGTCGGCATGAGCCTGCGCACCTACCAGCGCCGCAAGGATGCTCCGTCCAAGCCTCTCAGTCAGGACCAGAGCGGACGCACCTGGAAGTTCGCGGAGATCCTGTCGAAAGCGACCGACGTGTTCGGTTCGCAGGCGGAGGCAGAGCAATGGCTGGAGCGCCCGGCGATTGGGCTCGACCAGCGTCGTCCAATCGACCTTCTGGCGACGCCGGCGGGGATCGAGCTTGTAGAAGACTATCTGGAACGGCTTGAATATGGCGTTTATGCATGACGCCGCTGCCGGCGGCGCTTGGTGGCTCCGACCTCATCGGATGGCGCCTCGATCAAGCCGCGTTTGCGCCTACATGGGACAGTGGCGAGGGCGCATACAGGGTGGGCGGACGCTGGAACAGCAAGGGCGTGCGCGCCGTCTACTGCTCGATCGATCCGTCGACTGCGATCCTCGAGGTTGCGGTTCATAAGGGCTTCAGGGCGCTCGACACGATAGCGCATGTCATGACGGCAGCGATCGTCAGCGATGTCGCGGATGTGCATATCGTCGACCCCGCCGCCGTGCCCAACCCCAACTGGTTGCGCCCGGGCATTCCGAGCTCCGGGCAACAGGCGTTTGGCGACGATCTTCTGCAACGGCACCGGTTCGTGGTGATTCCGAGCGCGGTATCGCAGCGTAGCTGGAACCTGATCTTCGACGCGAGCCTCGCCAGAGGGGCATACGCCATGAAGACCCAGGAGGCGTTTGCGCTCGACACACGGTTGCATCCACCTCCGGCCAAGTGACATAGCCGCCCCCATGTCCATCAGAACGAGGACGTGACCGGCGACAGAAGCACGGTGCTCAGTTGTTGCTGATTACCCGTGCCGGATTGCCGACCACCGTGGTGTTCGCCGCCACGTCGCGCGTCACCACAGCACCGGCGCCGACGATGGCGCCATCGCCGATCCTGACTCCGCCGAGGATGACGGCACTGCCGCCGATCCAGGCATTGTCGCCGATCTCGACCGGCTTGGCGATCTCCAGCCCTGTCCGTCGCCCGGCAGCCTCCTTGTGGTGCTCGGCGCAATAGATCTGCACATTCGGGCCGAGCAGCGTTCCCTTGCCGATGCGCACTGGCGCCGTGTCGAGAATGATGCAGCCGGCATTGAGAAAAACGCGGTCGCCGAGAAAGATGTTGAAGCCATAGGCGCAGTGGAACTGCGCCTCGATCCGGGCGCCCTCGCCCGCAGCGCCGAGCAGCGTCCGCAATCCAGGCCCGATATCGCCACGCTGCCGGGGTGGCAGGCTGTTGTGCTCGAACACCGCGTCTCGCGCCGTGATGCGCAACGCCTCCAGTTCCGGATCGAGGCAGCAATACCACTCGCCCGCCGCCATTTTCATGCGTTCGCTTCCGGCCATGGCTGCAACTCCAGTTTCAACTTTGCCAAAGCACAAGTGGTGAAAAAACGGAAGCGCCGGCGGCGACACCACCTCTGGTCAAATACCGGACCTATGGTAGCTTGCCCTCTCGGACCTGTCCCAAGCCGGCCATCGAGGGGATCAATCATGCTGTACATTTTTGCACTCCTGATTGGCATCGTTGCCGGGCTTCGCGCCATGACCGCGCCCGCCGCCGTCGCCTGGGGCGCCTGGCTTGGCTGGTTGCCGGTCGCGGACACCTGGGCGAGCTTCATGGGCCACTGGATCGCCGTCGGCATCTTCACCATCCTGGCCATCGCCGAACTGGTCACCGACCAGCTGCCCTCGGCGCCGAGCCGCAAGGTGCCGCAGCAATTCGGCACGCGTATCGTCTTGGGCGCTTTCACCGGCGCGGTGATCGGCGCCACCGGTGGCGCCATCATCGGCGGCCTGATCGCCGGCGCCGTTGGCGCGGTGATCGGCACGCTGGGCGGCGCCGAGGCGCGTAAACGCCTGGCCGCCGCCTTCGGCAAGGACCCGCCGGCCGCCTTCATCGAGGACGCTGTGGCGATCGTCGGCGGGCTTCTGATCGTGGCGGCGGTGGCATGACGGCAAAGACATTCGACGCCATTATCGTCGGTGCCGGGCAGGCCGGCCCACCGCTCGCCGGCAGGCTGAATGCGGCCGGCATGAGCGTGGCGCTGATCGAGCGAAAGCTGGTCGGCGGCACTTGCGTCAACACCGGCTGCACGCCGACCAAAACGATGGTGGCAAGCGCTTATGCCGCGCATCTCGCCCGCTCCGCCGCGGATTACGGGGTGACGCTATCCGGTCCCGTCGGCGTAAACTACAAGGCGATCAAGGCGCGCAAGGACAAGGTCTCCAACGACGCCCGCGGCAATCTCGAAGACTGGATTGCCGGCATGGACAAATGCACGCTCTATCGCGGCCATGCGCGCTTCGTAAGCGCCAACACGGTGCGCGTCGGCGACGATCTGCTGAGCGCCGAAAAGATATTCCTCAACACCGGCGGCCGCGCCTCGGTGCCCGACCTGCCCGGCATCGACGGCATTTCTTACCTGACCAATTCCTCGATGATGGATCTCGACGTGCTGCCGCGCCATCTCATCGTTGTCGGCGGCAGCTATGTCTCGCTCGAATTCGCGCAGATGTTCCGCCGCTTCGGTTCCGAAGTCACGGTCATCGAAAAAAGCCCGCGTCTGATCGGTCGCGAGGACGAGGATGTCTCGGACGCCATTTTGTCGATCCTCGAAAACGAAGCCATTGCCGTCCATCTCGGCGCCGACGACATCCGCTTCGCCAGGCGAGGCAACGAAATCGCCGTGACCTTCTCGCCAGGCAAGGCGGCTGCGGTCGGCTCGCATGTGCTGCTGGCGCTCGGCCGCACGCCAAACACCGACGATCTCGGCCTCGACAAAGCCGGCGTCGAGGTCGACAAACGCGGCTTCATCGTCGTCGACGACCAGTTGCGCACCAGCGTGCCCGGCATCTGGGCGATGGGCGACTGCAACGGCAAGGGCGCCTTCACCCACACCTCGTACAACGATTACGAGATCGTCGCCGCCAACCTGCTCGACAACGATCCGCGCAAGGTCAGCGACCGCATCGAGGCCTATGCGCTCTATATCGACCCACCACTCGGCCGCTGCGGCATGACCGAAGCCGCGGTAAGGAAATCCGGCCGCCGCGCCTTGGTCGGCCAGCGGCCAATGACCCGCGTCAGCCGTGCAGTCGAAAAAGGTGAGACGCAAGGCTTCATGAAGATCCTGGTCGATGCCGACACCAACGAGATCCTCGGCTGTTCGGTGCTCGGCCCGGGCGGCGACGAGGCGGTGCACTGCGTGCTCGACCTGATGTATGCCAAGGCGCCGGTCAGCACGCTGGCGCGCGCCGTGCACATCCACCCGAATGTCTCGGAGCTTCTGCCGACCATCGCCCAGGAACTCAAGCCGCTGGTGTGACGGCCGGGTAGAATCGTGCGCCCATGGCGGCGCCGGCTGGACCAATCGACAGCCCAGCGGCAAAAGGGCATGTGTTCCGCCTCTTCTCCCGGAGGCATCCCATGCAGAAGTCCATCGAACGCGTCGCCGGCGACAGCGAAGGCGTTTCCTACGAATTCCCCGTCTTCCGCTTCGCCGGAACGGACAAGACGGCGCCTTCCGTCTATCTGCAGGCGGCACTTCATGCCGGCGAATTGCCGGGCGTCGTCGCCATCGACACGCTGATGCCGATGCTCAGCAAGGCGGAAGCCGAAGGCCGCATCACCGGCAATATGACCATCGTGCCCTGGGCTAATCCGATCGGCCGCGCGCAATATCTTTACGGCGACCATCAGGGCCGCTTTCATCTAGGCACGCGCACCAATTTCAATCGCGGCTTTCCGCGGCTCGCCGCGCCCGACCTCACGCTGCTGCCGGCGCACGGCACGGTCGACCAGCGGCTGAAAACGCGGCTGCTGCAGCTCTCCATCGGCCACGACATCGTGCTCGACCTGCATTGCGACGATGAGGGCCTCGCCTATCTTTACGTCCACACCAGCCTGTGGCCGGCCATGGCGGATTGTGCAGCGGCCATGGGCGTCGATGCGGTGATGCTGTGGGACGAAGACCCCGACGGCACCTTCGAAGGCGCCTCGATCATGCCGTATCAGAACGTTCCCGCCGACGTCGCGTGCCTCGACCGGCGCGTCGCCACCACCGTCGAATATCGCGGCATACTCGATGTCGACGGCGCCCACGCCGGCGCCGATGCCGAAGGGCTCTACCGGCTGCTGGTGGCGCGCGGCGTCATCCAGGACCAGGCGCTGCCCGCGCCTGGCAGCTTCGTTGGGCTCGTCGCGCCGCTCGAAAACATCGAGATGATGCCGGCGCCCCGCTCGGGCGCGATCCTTTACGACGTGAAGCCGGGCGACCGCGTCGCCAAGGGTGCGCGCCTTGCCACCATCGTCCACGCGCCCGGCGAGCCCGACGGCCGCACGGAAGTGTTGGCGCCGCAGGCTGGCCTCATCCTGACGCGGCGTTCCCGCCGCATCATCCGCGCCGGCGAAGACCTCTTGAAGCTGGTCGGCGACGGGACGAGCGCCGATGCAAGGTCGGGAACGCTGGACGACTGACGCACCCCGCCAGGCTACCCCGAAATCGCCTGTCGCGCCTTGGCCTCCAGCCATTCGGCCATCTGCCGGTACGGCACCGGACCATGGCTCACGCGGGCGACGCCGAGTTCGGCAAGCCTCTGGCGCGGCGGCACATGCGCCAGGGCAATGATGTTGACCGGCAATGCCGTTGCCTCGCAGAGCGCCTCGATCAGGCCTTCATCGGCAAGCCCAGGCGCAAAGAAGCCATGCGCTCCGGCCCTTTCGTAGGCGTGCGCCCGCTCGATCGCCTGATCGAGAAGAGCCTTGTCGTGCGCACTCGGTTTAGTCTTCAGGAAAATGTCGGTTCGGGTGTTAATGAAGGCCGGAATACCCGACGTCTTCACCGCCGCTGCAGCCGCTTCGATCCGCCTCACCTGTATGGCGATGTCGTGCAGCCCACTGCCGCCGACGATCTGATCCTCGAAATTAAAGCCGACGGCTCCAGCCTGCACGGCGAGCGTCACGCTGCGGGCGACAACCTCCGGAGCGACCCCGTAACCCCCCTCGAGGTCCATGGTTACCGGCACATCCACCGCCGCAACGATGCGTTTGATGTTTTCGAGCGCCAGTTCCAACGGGATTTTCTCGCCATCGGCGAATCCGAAAGCGGCCGCGACCGGCCAGCTTCCGGTGGCGATGGCCTTGGCCCCTGCTTTCTCGATGATCTTGGCGGAGCCTGGGTCCCAGGCATTGTAGAGGACAATCGGGTTTCCCTTGACATGGAGGGAATGGAACGTCCGTGCGCGGTCGAACTGCTGGGTCATTTGATGTTTTCCCGTCTTCCTGCTGTTTGATGCAGAGTCTAGGCAGGACTGCCGGTCTTGGCCATGTGCCATGGGTTGCGAAAGCGGCAGCCACCCCACAGACTTTCAAACCTGTTGCGCATACCGCTTTTCGCGGCTATGGATTTCGCCATGAATATGCGTTCGATCAAGACCATTTGGTGGTGGGCTCGCTGACAGCGGCCTGTTCGAACGCGTTCGCGTGACAATAGAGGGTGGCCGCAGCGGAATGTCCGGGCGGCCATTTGTTTTTTCAAGCCATTCCCGGGTCCGTTGCCCCAAAGACGCTGATGGAGACGGCAATGACGACGAAAATTCTGGAGAATGGCGCCGAGCGCTTCGTCACGGCGGGTGGCGTGGCGATTACCCGCCAGCGCCATGACCGGCCTTACGAGGGGGCGATCGACGGCTATGTCGATGGCCTGAATTCGCGCCGCGGCGCCGTGTTCTCCTCGAATTACGAATATCCTGGCCGCTATACGCGCTGGGATACCGCCATCATCGATCCGCCGCTGGTGATCTCGGCACGCGGCCGCGCCATGCGCATCGAGGCGCTGAACCGCCGCGGCGAGGTGCTTTTGCCGGTGATCGGCACGGTGCTTGCCGGCCTTGACGATGTCACGATCGCCGAGACGTCGAATAAACTCATCCGCCTCGAGGTCGCCAGGCCCGGCCGTGTCTTCACCGAAGAGGAACGCAGCCGCGTTCCCTCCGTCTTCACCGTGCTGCGCGCCATCACCGCTTTGTTCAAGACCGAGGAAGACGCCAATCTCGGCCTCTATGGCGCCTTCGGCTACGATCTCGCCTTCCAGTTCGATCCGGTCGACTACAAGCTCGAGCGCAAGCCAAGCCAGCGCGACCTCGTGCTGTTCCTGCCCGACGAGATCCTCGTCGTCGACCATTATTCGACCAAGGCCTGGACCGACCGCTACGACTATTCCGGCGATGGCTTCTCGACCGAAGGCCTGCCGCGCGACGAAATCGTCGAGCCGTTCAGGACCGCCGACCGCATCCCGCCGCGCGGCGACCACGAGCCCGGCGAATATGCCAAGCTGGTGCGCAAGGCGATGAAGAGCTTCGAGCGCGGCGACCTGTTCGAAGTGGTGCCGGGGCAGATGTTCTACGAACGCTGCGAAACCCAGCCCTCCGAGATTTCCCGCAAGCTGAAGAGCATCAACCCTTCGCCCTATTCCTTCTTCATCAATCTCGGCGAGGGCGAATATCTGATCGGCGCCTCGCCGGAAATGTTCGTGCGCGTCAACGGCCGCCGCGTCGAGACCTGCCCGATCTCCGGTACCATCAAGCGCGGCGACGACGCCATCTCCGACAGCGAGCAGATCCTGAAGCTGCTCAATTCGAAGAAGGACGAATCCGAACTCACCATGTGCTCGGACGTCGACCGCAACGACAAGTCGAGGGTCTGCGAGCCGGGCTCGGTGCGCGTCATCGGCCGCCGCCAGATCGAAATGTACTCCCGCCTGATCCACACCGTCGACCACATCGAGGGGCGGCTGCGCGAAGGCATGGACGCCTTCGACGCCTTTCTGTCGCATGCCTGGGCGGTCACCGTCACCGGCGCGCCGAAATTATGGGCCATGCGCTTCATCGAGCAGAACGAGAAGAGCCCGCGCGCCTGGTATGGCGGGGCGATCGGCATGGTCAATTTCAACGGTGACATGAACACCGGCCTGACGCTTCGCACCATTCGCATCAAGGACGGCATCGCCGAGGTGCGCGCCGGCGCCACGCTGCTCTTCGACAGCATTCCCGAGGAAGAAGAAGCCGAAACCGAACTGAAGGCATCCGCCATGCTCTCCGCCATCCGCGACGCCAAATCAGGCAATGCCGCCAGCACCGAACGCAGCACCGCGCGTGTCGGCGACGGCGTCAACATCCTGCTGGTCGACCACGAGGACAGTTTCGTCCATACGCTCGCCAACTATTTCCGCCAGACCGGCGCCAACGTCTCGACGGTGCGCACGCCGGTGCCGGACGAGATCTTCGACCGGCTGAAGCCAAACCTGGTCGTGCTGTCGCCCGGCCCCGGCACGCCGAAGGACTTCGACTGCGCCGCCACCATCAAGCGGGCCCGTGCGCGCGACCTGCCGATCTTCGGCGTCTGCCTCGGGCTGCAGGCGCTGGCCGAGGCCTATGGCGGCGAGCTGCGCCAACTGCACATCCCGATGCATGGCAAGCCGTCGCGCATCCGCGTGTCGAAGCCGGGCATCATCTTCTCCGGCCTGCCCAAGGAGGTGACGGTCGGCCGCTATCATTCGATCTTTGCAGATCCGGTGCGGCTGCCCGATGGTTTTGTCGTCACCGCCGAGACCGAGGACGGCATCATCATGGCCTTCGAGCACCGCAAGGAGCCGATCGCCGCAGTGCAGTTCCACCCGGAGTCGATCATGACGCTCGGCCACAATGCCGGCATGCGCATCATCGAGAACATTGTCGCGCACCTGCCGCGCAAGGCCAAGGAAAAGGCCGCTTAATTCGAGGGCTCAGCGTTGGGATCTTTTCCCCAGTGACCGCGGCAGAAATCAAAGCCGCCGCCAGGCAGAAGGTCGCCAGCCTCGCCTTCTGGTCGATCGTCGTCGCCTGCGTCGTGCTCGGCCTGAAGCTGGTGGCCTGGTACGTCACCGGTTCGGTCGCGCTTTATTCGGACGCGCTGGAATCGATCGTCAACGTCATTGCCTCGGCCGCCGCCTATTGGGCGATCCAGGTCAGCTACAAGCCAGCCGACCAGGACCATCCGTTCGGCCACCACAAGGCCGAGTATTTCTCGGCCGTCCTCGAAGGCGTGCTGATCGTGCTTGCCGCCTTGCTGATCCTCAATGAGGTCTGGTGGTCCTGGCAGCATCCTGCGCCGCTGGAACAGCCATGGACCGGCCTTGCCGTCAATGGCGTCGCAACGGTCATCAACGCCGTCTGGGCCTTGACGCTGATCCGCACCGGCCGAAGCGAAAAATCGCCGGCTCTCGTTGCCGACGGCAGGCACATCATGACCGACGTGGCGACCTCGGTCGGTGTGTTCATCGGCCTGGTCGGCGCCGTACTGACCGGCTGGCAGGTTCTCGATCCAGCTCTTGCGGTGATCGTGGCGCTGAACATTCTGTGGCAGGGCTGGCACGTCATCGGCTCGTCGATGAACGGGCTGATGGACCGCGCCGTCGACACCCAGGAACATATCCGCATACGCGACATCATCTCGGCCAATTGCAAGGGCGCGCTCGAGGTCCACGACCTGAAGACGCGCATCGCCGGCCGCGCCACCTTCATCGAGTTCCACCTGGTCGTCGACGCCGACATGTCGGTCGGCGCCAGCCACGTCATCTGCGACCGCATCGAGGACGCGCTGCAGGCAGAGATCCCTTCCGTCCGCGTCATCATCCATGTCGAGCCCGACGACGAGGCGAAACTGCCCAAGGGCACGACGGCCGTGCCCTTTGCGTGAGGTGGCGGCGGGACGCCGCCATCCAAAACCTTGAGATCGGCGGGACAGCACCCCCCTCTGTCCTGCCGGACATCTCCCCCTCAAGGGTGGAGATTGGATGTCGCTTTGGCTTTCGCCAATCTTCAAAGAAGAACGCTGTCGGTGAAGCTGCCGATCTCCCCCCTTGAGGGGGAGATGTCCGGCAGGACAGAGGGGGGTGCTGTCTCGCCGGCATCGCGTCTCTGAACTGCTAAAGCCCGCAGGCAGCCTGCGGCATCGGCTCCAGCCGGTAGACCTTGTCGTCGGAGCTGGTGTCGTCCTCCGCCGAGCACAAATCGATGATCGGCAGGCCGCTGTTCGGGTTGGCCAGCATCATCGTGCCGTTGGCGCCGCGGCGAAGGAAGACCTCCTTTTGCGCGATATCGCAGGAGGCAGCACCCGTCTTCGCGCTCGCCGCGCAGCGCCATTGGTCGCCCTCGCCCTGGCAGTTGTAGACCTGCGTGACCTTGGCCGATTTCTGCCGCGTGGTAACCGAAACGGCGATATCGGCGCCGCTTGGCCAATTGGCCGGATCGCCCTCCTTGGCGAAAGACGCCAGCTCGACCGGTCCGCGGAACACCCTGATCGACTGGGTCAGTTGGTCTGGATGCGAGCCGAGATGCGCGGCGTCGTAGTCGCGTCCGTAGCAGAAGGGCTGGTCCGGCTTCAGCCGCTCGCGCAATGGCGGGCCAAGGGCCGGGTCGATCGGGTCGATGCGCGCGAACTCCGCCTTGCAGGTGGCGGCCGGCATCGGGTCGAGCCTGAAGCCGTTGTCGTCCTTGCCCAGCGCCTGCCTTTCGTACTCCGCCTTGCCGAGCTCGTCTTCCGATCCGGCGTCGAGATAGAGGTCGGGCTGCACGTCCGAGACGATCAGCCGGCCTTTGTCGTCGACCTTCAGCGAAGCCATGGTGCGATCGCAGTCCATGCCGCAGCGGATCGGGCCGGTCTTGCCGTCCTCCGACTCATGACTGCACCAGCCGCCGAGCCATTCAGGCGCCTCGGCGCCGCGCACCGTCGTCGCCATGAAGCCATTGTAGGAGGAATCGATGCCGGCGCTTGGCTCCTCGTTTGGCCGGCTGACCGGATCGCGGCCGTAATAGAAGAAGATGCGCGTCACCTTCTGCTGCGGATGCGACTTGAGATGCGCGGCGTCATAGACGCGGCCGAAGCAAGCGTCCTTGCCGTCGGGGCTGAGCTCGGTGAGTTTGAGCGTGTCGTCGGCGAAAGCAGCACCGGCGACGGCGGCAAGCAAGGCAACCCCAACTCCGGCGCCCATCACGGTCCTTGATATCATGCTGGCTCCCCCTGCCCCGACAAGACGTGGCTTCAATTTATGCTAGGATTGAGGCCGAGGCCACGCAATTTGCGCCGGCCGGATAAATGGGAGATGAAGCCATGCGACGCCGCGATATTTTCCGCGTCGGTCTTGCCGGGGCCGCCGGGCTTTTCGGGCTGCGCCCCATCAAGGCCGCAGCTAGTGAAGTCAAGCCGGCGGCTGCCGAAGAGGAAAGGCAAAAGGTCGCCTATCATCTCAGCGACCTCGACAAGGTCAATTTCGTGCTCGGCAACATCAAGAACCACTTCGAAGGCACCGACGGCAAGGTCGACATCGCGCTTGTCGTGCACGGCCCAGCACTTGCCGCCTTCAAGTCGAAGGGCATATCGGCCGCCATTTCCGGGCGGTTCGCCGGCCTTGTCCAGGATGGGCTTAGCCCGCACGCTTGCGCCAACACCATGCACGGCATGGATATCGGCCTGGCCGACCTGCTCGACGGCTTCCATGCAGCCGACAGGGGCGGCGTCGTCAAGCTCGCCGAATTGCAACGCCAGGGCTACGCCTATCTCAGGCCATAAGGCAATTCCAGGAAAAGTGTGAAACGGTTTTCCGTCCGGAATTGCGTCAAGACAAAGAGGGAGCGGTTCGCCGTTTCCGTGAAACGGTGAACCGCTCTAAACTTTTACGGACTTGAACGCGAGGACTGCGAGGGCCTACGAAGAGCAGGCAGAGTCCCCGGAGGAATAGACGTGCCAGCCACCACCACCCTTGTCAGCCCCTCTCTGGTCATCCCCGACCTTGCCGGAAAGGCGGTCCTGGTCACCGGCGCCTCGACGGGCATCGGCGCGGCGCTCGCACTCGCCTACGCCGCGCAGAAATGCCGCGTCGCGCTGCATTACAATTCGAGCCGCGCGGCTGCCGAAAACCTGGCCGCGACCATTCGCAACGGCGGCGGCGACGTGTTCCTCGCCCAGGGCGATTTCTCGATCCCCGCCGATGTCGAGCGCGTCGTCGAGGACAGTGCGCAACATTTCGGCCGGCTCGACGGCCTCGTCAACAATGCCGGCGGCATGCTCGGCCGCGTGCCCTATGCCGGGCAGACCGAGGCGCATTACGACGCGGTGATGGACCTCAACGCGCGTTCCGTGCTGACAGCTTCGCGCAAAGCAATCCCATGGCTGAAGCGGCAGGGCGGCTTCATCGTCAACACCTCCTCGATCGCCGCGCGCAACGGCGCCGGTGGCGGCGCCGGCCTTTACGGCTCGGCCAAGGCCTTCGTCTCCAACGTCACGCGCGGCATGGCCAAGGAGCTGATCGGTTTCAACATCCGCGTCAACGCGGTGGCGCCCGGCACGATCGCGACACCTTTCCACGAGCGCTACTCGACCGACGACCAGATGAAAGGCATGATCGCCACCATCCCGCAGGGCCGCGCCGGCACCGCCGAGGACTGCGTCGGCGCCTATCTGTTCCTCTCCTCCGATCTGTTGAGCGGCTACATCATCGGCCAGGTGATCGAGGTCAATGGCGGCCAGTTGATGCCGTAGGCGACGAACTGCATACTCCTGGTTGCGTCATCTCAACGGAGCAAAGCGAATGTACGGACTGATCGGCAAGATGCGGGCGATGCGCGGCCAGCGTGACGCAATGATGGATATCCTGCTCGCCAGCACCGGCGCCATGCCCGGCTGCCTGAACTACATCATCGCCACCGACCCGGCCGATGCCGACGCGATCTGGGTGACCGAAGTGTGGACCGACGCCGAAAGCCACAAGGCTTCGCTGCAGCTGCCCGAAGTCCAGGCGGCAATCGCCAAGGCACGGCCGATCATCGCCGGCTTCGAGTTCCAGGTGGAGACGCATCCTGTTGGCGGGTTCGGGTTGCCGGCGGTGAAGGCGGGATAGAGGGAGAGGCCGGCAGGACAGCGCCCCCCTCTGGCCTGCCGGCCATCTCCCCCTCAAGTGGGGAGATTGAATGTCACTTCGGCCTTCGCCAATCTTCAAAGAAGAGCGCTGTCGACGAAGCTGCCAATCTCCCCACTCGAGGGGGAGATGTCCGGCAGGACAGAGGGGCGCGCGAAGGATCGCTACGGATGGTTGGTGCCATTACCACCCAAGCCCTTTTCCGCGCAAAAAGGGGTTCGCATTTTTTCGCCACCGGTCTAAGAGCCCCATCTATGGATTCTTCCCCGAACCCGCCGGCCATCGAGCACCTGGCGCGGATCCACAGGGCCTGGCAGTGGCCGGTCCTGGTGGTGGTCTCGGTGCTGTTTGCCGGCGCGCTGGAACTCGCTGCCCTGCCCGCCGCGCTCTTGATCGGACCGATGCTGGCGGCCATCGCTGCCGGCACCAACGGCGCCACGGTGCGCGTGCCGCGGGTTCTGTTCGGCTCAGCCCAGGCGGTCGTCGGCTGCTTGGTCGCCAGTTCCATCTCGGCCGATATCTTTCCCGTCTTCTACAAGGAATGGCCGCTGTTCCTTGGCGTCGTGATGGCGACGGTCGCGGCATCCAGCCTGCTCGGCTGGCTGATTAGCCGCTGGCGCATCCTGCCCGGCACCACCGCGGTCTGGGGCTCGTCGCCGGGCGCCGCCACCGCCATGGTGCTGATGGCCGGTGCCTTCGGCGCCGACCAGCGCCTCGTCGCCTTCATGCTGTATCTGCGCGTCATCTGCGTCTCGATGACGGCAGCCCTGGTGGCCAAGCTTTGGGTCGACACCTCAGGCATCGAGGTGCCGGCCATCGTCTGGTTCCCGCCGGTCGATCCGCAGAGCTTGGCCGCAACATTCGGCGTGGCGCTGGTCGGCGGCCTCGCCGGAAAGCTTTTCCGGCTGCCGTCGCCGTTTTTCCTGGGCACCTTCATTTTCGGCACCGTGATCCATCTCGGGCTCGGCGTGACCATGCAGTTGCCACCCTGGCTGCTTGCCTTGAGCTATACGATGATCGGCTGGAGCATCGGCCTGAATTTCACCAGGGCCATTTTGCGCCACGCGGCCCGCGCGCTGCCGCAGATCGTCGGCTCGATCATTGCCCTGATCGTCTTTTGCGGCGGCCTCGCCTTCCTGATCAGCCGCCTCCTCGGCATCGATCCGCTGACCGCCTATCTGGCAACCAGCCCCGGCGGCATGGACAGCGTCGCCATCATCGCCGCCGCCGCGCAGCATGTCGACATCTCCTTCGTCATGGCGCTGCAATCGGCACGCTTCCTGATCGTGCTTCTGGTCGGCCCAAGCGTGGCGCGGCTGGTGGCGAGAAGCCTCAAACCATAGCAGCTTGCCTCTCCTTGATTCGCAGCCGGTTTTCCTGAAACCGGTCGCACTTTGCTGCCGCCGACCGTATCGGGCCAGCACGCGCACGAGCTCAAAAAATAACTTGACTCAAATACTCAGATTTGAGAGCCCCCTTCCGTCAATGTTGTACGGAAGAGTGGAGACGAGTTGATGCGGATACGGACGATGACATGGCTCCTGGGGATATCATTGCCGGGCAGCATGACCCTGCTCGGCCTGTCCGCGCCGGCTCACGCCCAGGACCAGGGCGGCGTCACCGTTCTCAACAAGATCGAGGTCGATGCCGAGAGCGACGAGATCCTCGTGCAAGACGGCTACGTCGCCAAGAAGGACCGCATCGGCACCAAGACCGACACGCCGATAGTCAAGATTCCGCAAGCGGTTTCGGTTGTGACGCAAAAGCAGATCGAGGACCAGAAGCCACGCACGCTGAACGAATCGCTCGGCTATGTCGCCAGCGCCAATCCGAACAGCTTCGGCTTCGACACCCGCTATGATGCCTTCTTCCTGCGCGGCTTCCAGGCCTTTTACAACGGTATGTTCCGCGACGGGCTGCGCCAGTACAACGGCCCCTCGGCCTGGTTCAAGACCGAGCCCTACGGCATCGAAGGCGTCACCATCCTGAAGGGTCCGGCCTCCTCGCTTTACGGCATCAGCGGTCCGGGCGGCATCGTCAATCTGGTCACCAAGCGCCCCAAGGAAGAACAGTTCCGCGAAGTCGAAATGCTGCTCGGCGCACACAATCGCTTCCAGGCCGCACTCGACGCTTCCGGCCCGGTGAACGAAGACGGCAGCATCCTCTATCGCTTCACCAGCCTCGGCCGCACCAGCGATACCGACCTGCCCGGTTATCCCGACGACAAGATCTATCTGGCGCCGGCAGTCACCTTCAAGCCGGATGAGGACACCAAGCTGACCATCCTCGGGGAATATTCGAAATCCGTCACCGGCGGCACCGCTGCCTTCTACAATTCAGGTGGCGCTCTAACGAACCTCTACGAGGGCGATCCCGCCTGGAACGACTTCGACCAGACCCAGGGCCGTATCGGTTACGAGTTCGAGCACCGTTTCAACGACGTGCTGACCGTCCGGCAGAACCTTCGCTACAGCGCCGTCGACAGCGACATCGAGTACAGCGGCCATTACCCGGACGGCCCGGATCTGAAACGCTACTGGGGCCACTACACCGAGACCATGAAGAACTTCGTCGTCGACAACATGGCGCAGTTCGAATTCGATACCGGCCAAGTCAGGCACACGGCGGTAGCCGGCATCGACTACGCCTGGTCCAATTATGACGCCGGCAGCGGTATCTCCTATGTCTCCGTCGACGACATCAAGGCTGCTCCGGTTCCTTACTATGGCGGGCAGGAGATGAACCAGCTCGGCGCCTACCTGCATGACCAGATGGAGTGGAACGATTTCACCCTGTTCGCCAGCGGTCGCTACGACTGGGCCGACACCACCTCGACCGCCGCCGACTTCACCAAGTCCAAGCAGGACGACAGTGCCTTGTCCGGCCGGCTCGGCCTGTCTTACCAGACCGAATGGGGCATCACGCCCTATATCAACTATTCGACGTCGTTCTCGCCCAATATCGGCTTCGTCTATGACGATGTCAGCAGCCCTGTCGGTCGCGTCGCCCGTCCGACCATTGCGACGCAGAAGGAAATCGGCGTCAAATACGAATTTGCCGACTATAACGCCGCCGTCAGCGCCGCTCTGTTCGACATCGACCAGAAGGATGGCGTCGTCTTCGACGCCTCGACCGGTATTAACAAGCAGCGCCAGCTCGACCTGAACTCGCGCGGCGTCGAGCTGGAAGCCAGCGCTTCGCTCGACAACGGTCTCAGCATACTCGCCTCCTACACCTATCTGCGCGTGAAAATCGAACGCGGCGCCACGGGAACCGCAGGCAAGGAACTGTCGGCGACGCCAAATCACATCCTGTCGCTCTGGGGGCAGTACCAGTTCGAGGACGGCACGCTGCAGGGGCTCGGGCTGGGCAGCGGCGTTCGCGTCGCCGGCTCGAGCTATGGCGATGACACCAACACCTTCAAGAACGACGCGCGCGCCTTCGTCGACGCCTCGCTCTCCTACGATTTCGGCTACCGCAATCCCAAACTCGAGGGCGTGAAGCTGCAGGTGAACGCCAAGAACCTGTTCGACACTCAAAAATCCATCTGCTCGGCCGGCTATTGCTACCGCGACGAGGGCCGCTCGCTGTTCGCTAGCCTGCGCTACCGCTTCTGATGTCGATCGCCGTTTCCAGCCGGGCATCGACGCCTGTCGCGATCGTCCTGGCGATCGGCGGGCTCTATGTCGCGCAGAGCGTGATCGGCGGCATCACCTGGGCGGGCCTGCCGGCGGTGATGCGCGACCAGGGCCTGCCGCTCGACCGGATCGGCCTGGTCTCGCTGATCGCGCTGCCATGGGCGCTCAAGTTTCTATGGGCGCCGGCCGTCGAGCGCTATCGGCTGCCGCCGGTCGGCAAGAACCGCACCGGCACGATCGTAGCCGCCGGTGGGCTCGTGTCCATCGCCGGGCTGTGGGCCGTCGGCGCGCTCGGCCCGGAGGCCTGGTGGCCGGTTCTGGCCTGCCTGACCATCGTCGCCTTCGCCGCCTCGACGGTCGACATTGCCTGCGATGGTTTCGCCGTGCAGAGCCTGGCTAAGGAAAACCACGGCTGGGGCAATGCCGCGCAGGTCGGCGGCGCCTATCTCGGCTCGGCCATCGGCGCCGGCCTGTTTCTGTTTCTGGTCGACGCTTATGGCTGGCGCATCGCCGTTTGGGCGATGGCTTTGCTGCTCCTGCCGCTCGGCCTGCCCTTCCTGCTTGGCGTGGCCAACCGCGCGCGCGAGGAGACGCGCGAGCATGTTCCCAGCCTCCTCGACGCGTTGAAGCGTCACGAAATTCGGCGCGGCCTGGCAGCGTCGGCCATCTATGTCCTGGCCCAGAAGGCGGCACTCGCCATGCTCGGACCATTCCTGATCGACGCCGGGCTCGACCTCTCGATGGTCGGACTTGTCAACGGCGTCGGCAGCATGTTCGTCGGCCTGGCTGCCGCACTCGCCGGCGGCGCTCTCGTCAAATGGTTCGGCCCGCGCAACGTGCTCGTCCTGGCGCTTTTCCTGCAGGCCGGATCGCTGTTCTTCTTTTCGGTCTTCGATTTTCTTGGTGGCTTCTCGACCACCGCTTTGATGGCCATCGCGGTGCTCAGTTCGTCCGGCTTCATGGCTCTCGGTTTCGTCGCGCTTTACGCGCAGTTCATGCGCTGGTCAGATCCAAGACAGGCGGGCGTCGACTTCACGCTGTTCCAGTGCATGGACGCACTGGTGAGCATGGCCGGCGGGATCGCGGCCGGCTACGCCGCGCAGTATTTCGGCTATGGCGCGTTCTTCGCAGGCGCCGGCCTCGTCGCGCTTCTGGCCGCCCCGGCGATCGCCTTCGTATCCGACCGCCGGTGACCCCGCCCGCCCTTGTGCAGCAGGGGAATCGCATATGGAAGTTTGGGGCATTTGCCAGGCCGCGTACCCCCACCCCTAACCCCTCCCCACAAGGGGGTGGGGGACGATGCCGCTGCTGTTTCGGCTAGAATCGTCGAAGTTTGCCGCTGAGTGGCGCTGCCGCAAAAGTTCCCCTCCCCCTTGTGGGGAGGGGTTAGGGGTGGGGGTCTTCTTCGCAAGAATCCATATGCGATCCTCTGCCCCCGAGGGGCGGTGCACTATTCTTCGCCGCCGTCCGCCGCTTGCGTCCCGCGGCGCCAGTAGGCGGTGACCAGATGCCGGTCGCGCGGCACACACCATTCCTTGCGGACGATCCTGCGGATCTCGCGGAAATCGCCGAACTCGCATCCGGCCCAGACATAGAGATTGTCGGCAAGCGAGGTCCGGCTCCGCTGCCGCAGCACCGCCGGCAACAGGCTGGCTGTGCCAGCCTCGCGCCCATGCCGATATAGCCAGGTGACGGCAACGGTCTCGCCCGCGGCCAGCGCGATCCGGTCGTCCGGGCCGTCGACCTCAATGAACGCTTCGGCGCGGGTTGACGGCGAAAGCTGCTCCAGCATCCTGCCGATCGCCGGAAGCGCGGTGTCGTCGCCGAGCAGCAGCAGGTTTTGCGCCTCGGGCACGCCGCCCCCACCCGGTCCGATCATGCCGATGACCTCGCCGGCAACCGCCTTTTCGGCGAAAGCGGCCGCCGGCGTATCCATACCGGGGTGGAGGACGAAATCGACATCCAGCCAGCCACTTGCGGCGTCCAGCGCCCGGATCGTGTAGACGCGAACGACAAGCGCGTCCTCGCCCGACGGCCAGACCATCAGGCCGTCGGCGCCCATCGACGGCCACACCGGCAGCCTGCCGCGCGGCGGCAGCAGCAGCCGCACATGCAGGCCGCCACGGCCAAAGCGGCCGAGATCGTTGCCGGTGAAGCGGACGCGCTGCATATGCGGAGAAATCCGCGTCGAGGACAGCACCGTGATCTCGCGGAAGAACACCGGCGTGCCGGCATCACTGCCGTCGCCCTGCCAGGCGATGCCCCTGGTCGTGCCGAGATGTTGCGAAAAATGGCCGGCGACCGCCATCTTCATGTAGGACAGGCAGGTTTCATCCTCGGCCGCGACGCGGATCAGCACGTTGTCGTCACCGAGCGTCGCTTTCAACGAGCCGTAGTGCGTGCGAAATTCCCAATGATCGGCAAGGCCGGTATCGATCTCGGATTCGCCGTGCTCGGCGCGCAGCCTGTCCATCACCGACCGGATGACGGCACCGCTGATCCGGGTTTGCGCACTCAATTGCTCCATCGCTCAGCCTTTCGGTGCCATTTGAACCCGAGCTCGCCATACGGCGTCCTCGCCACGCCGGAATGCCACAGCCGGCCCGCTGTTTCCACTAAAAGATGATAAGTATAGTCATGTTTTGAAATCAGGCTGAAGGGAAGTCCATTTGCAGGCCGCATCACCTAAATATCGACATGCTCTAGGTCGTGAACTCGTAAAGCGGGGCGTCGCCAGCGGCAGGGATCGAACCCGCACCTGAGCCAAGAGGCTCAGGATCACTGTGGTGATACGTTTACCAATTCCGTCACGCTGGCACCTGCCTCGTAGCGCAAATTTGCGCGGATCGCCATTCGAGGCTTCTCTTGTGGCGTCCGAGCCGATTCAGCGTCGGCATGAGCCGATACGACCTGCCCGACTTCGAGTGGCGCGTGATCGAGCCGCTCCTGCCCAACAAGCCGCCAGGCGTGCCGCGTGTGGATGACCGCCGCGTGCTGAACGACATCTTCTCAAGGCGACTGTGGCTGCGCTTATGAGTCTACGGCCTAATCCAGCCGGTGCATCAGATCGTCGTCCAGCCAGCGGGCGAAGAAATAGACCAGTTGCTTGTGCCACCACGGCCATTCATGGGCGACATCGCCGCCCCAATAGTCGACCCAGGCCGGAATCGACTTGTCACGCAGGATCTGTTCCAGCGCCTGCGTATCGGCCAGCATCCGTTCCTCCCAGGCACCCTGCCCGCAGCAGAAGATCAGCCGCAGCGCCTTCAGCCTGACGAGCAGCCCCGGATCGACGATACCGGGCAGGTAGTCGAGCGGCGAGTTGAAGAAAATCTGTCCGTCGAGCGCGCTGCCGAAGAAATCGTGGGTCGAGTAAACCCCCGACAGCGCGATGACGCCGCTGGCCAGCTCCGGAAAGCGGAAGACGAAATTCGACGAATGATATCCGCCCATCGAGCAGCCGCAAAACAGCGGCTTCAGCGTACGCCCGCCATTGGCCTCGGCCGCGACAGACAGGAGTTCCGGCAGCGCCTCTTCGCGCACATAGCGGAAATACGCTTCATGCCGGGCGATGCGATGGGCCGGCTCGGCATGGCGGTCGAAGAAGGATTCCGCATCGATGCCGTCCAGCGTGAACAACTGGATGCGACCGGTGTCGACGAACTCGGCGAGAGCCGAGACCGCGCCGGAATCCTCGAACTGGTAGAACCGCCCTTGCGAAGTCGGGAACACAACCACGGGTCGGCCGGCATGGCCGTAGCGCTTGTATTCCATGTCGCGGCCGAGGTTGCGGCCAAAACCCTTGTGGTAGGAAACGTCCATCGCCTCACGCCTTTTCCGCATGGATGTAGTCGACCGCCCGGCGCAGCGCCTTCGGGTCGGTGGAGCGCAGCTGATAGGCGTAGTTTCCCATGGCGCGGCTGAAAACCTCCTCAATGGCGTGATGATGGACGATCATGCCGCCATGGGCGGCCAGCACGTCGGCATGGCTGTGCATATAGTTGAGGTGCCGCTTGCGGCTGGCATAGGCGGTGAAATACTTGCCCCTGTAAGGGCCGCCGGCGGCGTCCTTGACCACCATGTCGGCCCAGGCGGCATAGACATCGATATCGAAGGTGTAATTGATGGCATCGGTCATCCAGGCGCCAGGCGGCCGCATGTTGACCTCCAGCGCGATGACCCGGTCGTCCCTGGTTTCGAACAGCTCGATGTGGAAGAAGCGCTCGCGCACGTCGAACGCCTTGAGGATTTTCCTGCCGGCCTCCTCGACCGCCCGGCTGATCTCGGGAAAACAGACATAGCTCATATGGCGGTCGCGGTTGACCACCTCCATGACGCTCTGGTCGTAGCGGTGGCTGGCGGCCAGCACCACCTCGCCGTCGCGGTTGACCAGCCCGTCATAGGTCACCACCAGCCCTTCGATGAATTGCTCCATGACGAAGCTGACGCCTTCCGGCTTGTCCCTGAAGAAGCTGTCGAGTTCGCCGGCGTTGGAGATTTTGAAAGTGTTCGAGGCGCCGGAGCCGGAATCCGGCTTCACCACCACGGGATAGCCGACACGGCGGATGAAGGTCATGGCGCCGGCGCGGTCGGAGCACTTGCGTTGCGGGATGGTTTCGACGCCGCTCTTGCGGAAGAACGCCCGCATGCGGCTCTTGCGTTTCAAATTCTTCACGAAGTCGAGCTTGGTGCCGAAGATGTTGAAGTCGGTGCGGATATTGGCTTCCAGCTCCAGCCAATGCTCGTTGAGCGATTCGAACCGGTCGACGCGGCCCCATTTGTGGATGAAATGGCCGATCGCCCGGAACACCGGCTCGTACTCCTCCATGTCGTCGATGCGGTAATATTCCGAAAGGGCTGCCTTCAATTTGCCGTCCAGCGCATCGAACGGCGCGTCGCCAATGCCGAGCACGGTGGCGCCGGCCTTCTTCAGCCGGTCGCAGAAATCGGCGCCATTGGCTGGAAAATGCGGCGAGAAGAACACGAAGTTCATGGACGATCCCTCCCGGCGGCGAGCCATTGCACCCCCGCCGACAATCGACTCTGGCGCATTTGCCGGGCTCGGGGAAGAGCAACTGGATCAGGTGAGCGGCTGGGTCCGCGAAAGGTGACGCCAAAACCGTGAAATAAAAAACCCGCCTCGACGGCGGGTCCTCGGCGCCAGTCAGCACCATACCCAAATTAGTAGCATAGCTGCCGGCACAAAGCAAGAACAAAGTTGCTGTAATCAGGAAAAATCGCTTCATGTCGGCGCCGCGCCTTCATTGCAGCTTGGGTTCCTCGCCCCACGAAAGTGGGGAGAGGTGGCTCGGCGAAGCCGAGACGGAGAGGGGACTGCGCCCTACGAACGCCCCCTCTCCGGCCGCGGAGCCTGTCCTCGGGCTTGCCGAAGGCAAGACCCGTGGGCGGCCACCTCTCCCCCGCTTCGCGGGGCGAGGAACCCAGGTCTTGAGAGGCTGGATCGGCAGCTTCACCCACCTCCAATGCTCCCACTTGCCTCGCTTTGCCCGCTCCTGTATGAAATCCGCCATGAGCCCGCGCGCCACCTCTTTTGCGTCCCGTCCGACCGGCATTGCCGGCCAGACCGTCCGCGCGCTCGCCTCGACCCTGCTGCTTCTCGGCCTTATCGGCGATCGCCGGGTTCGCTGAAGGAGCGCCCGGCGGTCGAATTGCCGCTCACGCGCACGCTCCTTGGCCAGTCACAAATTGGCACGTCACATCAAGCGAACGAAATTCTGGTAAAGGCGCCGCTCGCCACCAATCTGCCTGAAGCTGGATCCGCGAGCCGCCGGGAGAAAAGACGATGAACGCACGAGAAGATATCCGTCTGAATGTAGAGGAAACCGCCAGGCCCGCGAGGGGCATGCCGGACGCTGCCCGCAAATACCAACCCTATCCGACCGTCGGCCTTGCCGATCGCACCTGGCCTTCGAAAGTGATCGACAAGGCGCCGATCTGGTGCTCGGTCGACCTGCGCGACGGCAACCAGGCGCTGATCGATCCGATGGGCCAGGAACGCAAGGCGCGCATGTTCGCCCTGCTGCTCGACATGGGCTTCAAGGAGATCGAGATCGGCTTTCCGTCGGCCTCGCAGACCGACTTCGATTTCGCCCGCTGGTGCATCGAACAGGGCAACGTGCCCGCCGACGTCTCGCTGCAGGTGCTGGTGCAGTGCCGGCCGGAACTGATCACCCGCACCTTCGAGGCGCTGAAGGGCGCCACCAACCCGATCGTCCATTTCTACAACTCGACCAGCGAATTGCAGCGCCGCGTCGTCTTCGAGAAGGACGTCGCCGGGATCAAGCGCATCGCCACAGATGCGGCCAAGATGATCACCGACATGGCGGCGAAAGCCGGCGGCGGCTACCGTTTCGAATATTCGCCGGAGAGCTTTACCGGCACCGAGCTCGAAGTGGCGCTGGAGATCTGCAACGCGGTCACCGAGATCGTCAAGCCGACGGCGGAAAACAAGCTGATCATCAACCTGCCCTCTACGGTCGAGATGTCGACGCCCAACATCTATGCCGACCGCATCGAATGGATGTGCCGCAACCTCGACGATCGCGAGAACCTGTTGATCTCGCTGCATCCGCACAATGACCGCGGCACCGGCATCGCCACCACCGAACTCGGCCTGATGGCAGGCGCCGACCGCGTCGAAGGCACGCTGTTCGGCAATGGCGAGCGCACCGGCAATGTCGACATCGTCACGCTGGCGCTCAACATGTACACGCAAGGTGTCGATCCCGGGCTCGACTGCTCCGACATCAACCGCATGAAGGACGTCTACGAATACTCCAACCAGCTGAAGATCCCGGAGCGCCACCCTTATGTCGGCGAGCTCGTCTACACCGCCTTTTCCGGCTCGCACCAGGATGCCATCAACAAGGGCATGAAGGCGCTGCGCAAGGCCAACACGCCGCATTGGGAGGTGCCCTATCTGCCGATCGACCCGGCCGATGTCGGCCGCAGCTACGAAGCCATCATCCGCATCAACTCGCAGTCCGGTAAGGGCGGCATCGCCTATGTGCTGCATGCGGATTACGGCCTCAACCTGCCGCGCAACCTGCAGATCGAGTTCAGCCAGGCTATCCAGGCGATCACCGACGCCGAAGGCAAGGAGGTGCCGGTCAAGCGCATCTACGAGCGCTTTCTCGACACCTATGTCGACCAGCCCGGCGCGCGGCTGAAGTTCCTCGACCACCACACCTACCCCGACACCGAGGTCAAGGGCCGGCGCGTGGTCGAAGCGGTGATCCTCGACAAAGGCAAGGAGGTGACCATATCAGGCACCGGCACCGGCCCGATCGACGGCTTCGTCGATGCGCTGTCGCGCCACGTCGGGGTGCCGATGTCGGTGCTGGATTATTCCGAGCATTCCATGCAGCGCGGCTCGAATGCCTCGGCCATTTCCTATGTCGAGATGGAACATCCGGGCGGCAAGCTGTTCGGCGCCGGCATCAACACCAACATCGTCGCCGCCTCGCTAGAAGCCGTGGTTTCGGCCGCCAACCGCATCGTCGGTCGAAAGCGCGGCTAGCCGAAACGGTCAGGCTCCCGCCATCGGCCCACCGGAATTTATCCGGTGGGTACGCTATCGCACCATAAGCACATGCTTGTAAGGCGCCGTCAGCGCGATATGATTGTACCTCAACCTGTGCCGAATTCGAAGGGATCGACACTTGCAGCATACCACGCCTGCCGCCCCCGCAGTGCGCGAAACGTTGGAGCGATTGCTTGCCAGCGAAACGTTCGGACGATCCGAGCGCGCGCGCAAGCTGCTCCGCTACCTGGTCGAGCGCGAGCAGGCAGGCGAAGCCGACAGGCTCAAGGGCTTCTCCATAGCGATGGACGTGTTCGGCAAGGACGGCGATTTCGACCCGTCGACCGATGCGGTGGTGCGGGTACAGGCCGGCAGGCTGCGCGAACTTCTGCAGCAGTATTTCGCCAATGAGGGCGTTGCCGAACCGGTCCGTATCGCCATTCCGCGCGGCGGCTATGTTCCGTCCTACGAACTCAACGCCATTCGCTTGCCGGCGGAGGTGGAGCCCAAGGCAGAAAGCAAGCCGGAGCTGGCAACAGAGGAAGCGGCGACGACCGCCCCGCCCGGATCGCTGGAGGGCGCCCGCAACCGGGCACATCCGGCTGCATTGCTGAGCGTTCCAGCCGTCGCCCCTGCTGCTCCTTCGCTGCAACGCCATTTGCAGTTCTTCTGGCTGGCGATCGCGCTGGTCATTCTCATGCTGGGTGTGCTGATCCTTCGCCAGGGCAGCGTGGTGTTGCTGACCGGCGGCGACACGGCGGTCGAGACCGCGGTGGCGACCGGCAGCATAGCAGCGCCTCCGGTTGAAAACCTCCCCCAGGTCTACATCGCCATCAAGGCCGACAGCGACCTGGCTCGCCGTGTCGCCGCATCGCTGCGCGCCGGCCTCAGCGGCTTCGATACCATCAATTTCATCGGCCGTGATGCCGACAGCCCGCCCGATCCAGTAACCGACGCCGCCAGCTTCGTATTCGATGTCCTGCCCGGGCCGCGTAGCGGCGACATCATGCTCGAGCTGCAAAGCGTTGCGACCGGCCGCGTGCTGCTCTCACGCAACCTGACCGCCGGCGACAGCGCGAACACCGCCATCGAGGACCAGATCTCCGGCATTTTGAGCTCGGCTCTTCCCGCCTCGGGCACGATCTACAACTACATCGAGCAGAGCGGCATCCAGACCGGGCTGACGGCGTGTCTGGTGCTCAACGGCAAATATTATCTCGACCAGAACGCCCAGACGCACGAAGCCGCTTACCGCTGCCTCGAAGATCTTGCCAACCGGAAGGCGAAGTCGTCGCTCGTCTATTCGGAACTCGCTTCCTTGCATCTCGAAGCGGTCACCGACCACTATCCCTACCCCGCCGACGCGACGATCGACAAAGCCATGACGTTTGCCCATCGCGCCATCCAGATGGGCCCGACCAGCCCCTACGCGCACCGCGCCCTTGGTTATCTCAACTCGCGCATGGGCGATTCCGCGGAATCGATCCGCTGGATGCGCAAGGCCTATGAGCTCAATCCCTACGATCTCGCAATGGCCGCCGCCTATGGCTACGGGCTGGTTTTCGCCGGCAGGTACAGCGAGGGCACCCCGATCATCGCTCACGCGGTGGACATCGCCAGCGCCCATCCGACATGGTGGGATTACGGGCTGTTCGCCGGAGAGTTCATGATGGGCGACATGAACAAGGCCACGCTCGCCAGCGACGGCTTGCGAACGACGGAAATGAAATCGCATTATCTGGCGGCGCGGCTGATCGGCGCCAAGGCTGCCGGCCGCGAGAAGCTGGCGAGCAGGCTGCTGCAGGAACTGACCGCCAAATTCCCGAAATTCGCAGCCGATCCGCGCGCAACTTTCGTCGAACGAAGATATCCCGCCGATCTGACCAACCGGCTGGTGGAAGCCCTGCGCGCCGCCGGCCTTGGCGGCGCCAGCTGACGTCTCCCGGCGCGTGCACGACGTCAGGTGATCGCGAAGATTTTACTGGCCATCCGGACGGCCAAAGCGCAATTCAGACACAATTTGAACCGGCCAATCTGATCCCACATAGGTCTGATCCCGCATAAGACTGATCTCCGCATAAGTCTGACCTCCCGCAAGACTGATCCGCATAAGACCGCCCCCGGCATCCTGACTGATCCCGGCACCAAGCCATAAAGTTTGCATGACCCCATCCCTTTACGCTGCCGAACGGGGCACCGGCCCGACAACGATTGCCTTCCTGCATGGTTTCGGTGGCTGCCGCGACGACTGGCGCGATGTGGCCGAGTCTCTGGCGCCCGGCGCGCGGACCCTGGCCTATGATCTGCCGGGACATGGGCTGTCGCTCGATTTTCCGGGCGGCGGTCCGGCCAGGATTGCAGCCAGTGCCGTCCTTGCCGATCTTTCCGCTCGCGGGATAAAGCGGGCTCATCTCGTCGGTCATTCGATGGGTGGCGCCGTGGCCGCCCTGATGGCATTGAGCGAGCCCGAAAGAATGGCGTCGCTGACGCTGCTGGCGCCGGGCGGTTTCGGTCCTGAGATCAATGGTCCGCTGCTGCGTCGCTACGCCGCCGCTGCCGGCACGGATGAAATCCGCGCCTGTCTTGCCGCCATGTCGGGACCGCAAAGCCGGCTGCCGCAGCATAGGGTCGAACTCGTCAACGAGATGCGCCAGCGTCCCGGCCAGTTGCGGACACTTGTCGAGCTCGCAGCCGCCATGACCAGGGATGATCGGCAAGGCGTCATCCCGAACGAGGGGCTGGAAACGCTGAATATGCCAATCATGGTGGTTTGGGGAACCGACGACGCGATGCTGCCCGTCAGCCAGGCGGACGGCGTGCCGAAGCATTTTCATCTGCACCACGTGCTGGAAGCCGGCCATATGCTGGTCGAGGAAGCGCCCGGCCTGATCGTCGAGGCCGTCCGTCGCAATATGCGACGCCGCAGCAGGCGGCTTCGTCCGGGATTCGCCGCTGCGGCGAGCTGATCGGTCTTCGCGCAGGCACGGCGGCGGCACTGGTGCTGCTCCAGCGAATCCTTGCCCGCTCATCGATCTCGCAAGTGCAATTTGCCGGCCGCTGTGTTAATTCGGTGTTAACCAAACCCCGCGAGGCAACGCCGATGAAGGACGCAGGCGAGAACATCACCCAGATCGATCAGTCGCGAAAACTGTCCGATGCCATTCGCGACGTCAAGAACGCCTTCGCCGACCGCGACGACGTCGTCGTCGAGATGCGCGAAGCGCATCGCATGCGGCTCGATCTGCTTGCCGCCGAACTCGCGCCGGTCTTCGGCGACGTACCCACCGATATGGACAGTTTCGACTTCGCCGTCTCGTCCGGCCTGCAGCCACGGCTGTGGATCGACGCGATCAGCCATGTCGCCATGGGACGCGACCGCCGCACCTATCGCTTTCTCAAGGACACGCGCATCGGCCGCGTCTTGCTCGCCGAGTCGACAGAGATGAAGGTCGTTGCCGACCAGGTGACGCGCTATGTCGCCGAGCGCGTCGTCGAACGCCAGAGGATGATGGAAGGCGGCATCGAGCAAGCCGTCGCCGGCCTTAAACGCGCCCTGGTGGCGGAGGCTGAGCCGCCGCTGCATGTCCCTGGGCGCAGCAACGGCTGGTCGGCGTTCTTCTCGGGCCTCGGCCTGATCGCCGCCGGCGCCCTGGTCGGCCTGGCGATTTCGCTCGTGTTGTTCTGGGACCGCATCGTTGCAATGAAAATCAGCTTCTAGTGCGGTTCAGCGTTTCACGGAAACGCTGAACCGCACTATCTCTTTGTTTTGACGCAATTCCGGACGGAAAACCGTTTCACACTTTTCCTGGAATTGCTCTAGCCATCGACGCCTCGGCCCCCACGCCAAGCTCCATTGTCTGCAGGTCGCTGGGCGGCAATGCCGGCCCGGTCAGGCCGCGGCGCGTCAGCCTGATCCGCCAATTGTCCTTTTCACCGTCGATGTCGAGCAGATTGTATTGCGCCGGCGCATGCGGACTGCCGGGCGCCTGCCCGGCAGCGGCGACCCCGACCACCGGGATTTTGATCTTGCGGGCGCCGATGAAGAAGAGCGACGGCACATGCGAATGGCCGTGCAGCACAAGCTCGGCGCCGTGCCGGTGAAGAACCTTGTGGAAGCGGGAGATGCCGAACAGCCGCTTGTTCTGCGAAACGGCGCCGCGCACCGGCGGGTGGTGGATCATGATCACCCGGAACAGGCCGCGCTTGCCTGTGGCGTCGAGCATGTCGCGCAGCCGTTCCGCCTGGCCCTCCAGAAAGAAGCCGTTGGCCATGAATGGAGCCGTGGCGCGCGCCGTCGTGACGCCGACCAGCGCAACATTGCCGCGTACGCGCAAATAGGGAAAGGTGTTGCGGTCGACCGGCGTATTGACGCCGTCGCCGGTCATCCACGCCGCCCACGACCGGCAGGTCTTGTCGAAGGCGCCCGGTACATAGGCGTCATGGTTGCCCGGCACGACCGACACGTCATTGGGCGAGCCCAGCGTCTCCAGCCAGTGCTTGGTCATCTCGATCTCACCGTCGAGCGCCAGATTGACCAGATCACCGGTGATGGCGAGATGGTCCGGCCCGCTGGCCTTCATGTCGGCGACGATCGTGTCGATGACGGCATCGTGCATGTAGCGGCGGCGGTTGCGCTGCCAGTTGACGTAACCGACCACGCGCTTGGAGGCGAGATCGCGATAGGTTACATCGGGAAGCGGCCCCAGATGGACATCGGAAATATGCGCGAGCCTGAACATCTTTTCTTCATAGGCGAGGCGCGCGCGGCTTTCCACTCACGGTTTCGCGGACGATGACGACGCCGGATCCGGAGCAAGCCCTGCGCCAGACCGGCTGGCCGGGCTTCAGGGCAAGGCTGTTTCACCTGTACTTCGTACTGCGCCGGCCGATGACGCTCGGCGTGCGCGGCTTGATCCACGACCGCCGCTCCAATTCCGTCTTCCTCATCCGCCACACCTATGTCCCGGGCTGGCACCTGCCCGGCGGTGGCGTCGAGTTGGGCGAGACGATGATCGAAGCGCTGACGCGCGAACTGTTCGAGGAAGGCAACATCGCGCTGACCGGACCGCCGGTGCTGAAATCCCTGCATTTCAACCACCGCGCCAGCCGGCGCGACCATGTCGGCCTCTATCTGGTCGAGGAGTTCGACCAGCCAGCACCCAAGCTGCCCGACCGCGAGATCGCCGAAGCCGGCTTCTTCCCGCTCGACCGCTTGCCAGAAGGCACGACACCGGCGACGCTGCGGCGGATTGCCGAAGTTTTTGAGGGGAATTCGGCATCGCCTTACTGGTAGATCATCTCTTCAACAGCTTTGGCTGCGTCGGTATAGACCGGCAGCATCCATTGTTCTCAGAGAGATAAATGCTGAGCGATGAGGAGAAAAAATGCCACACAGCCAAAACGATAGATTTAGAATCGCGCTCTATGTATCACTGTACACGGGAATTTATGTGATAACATTTTCTGTGGTAGCCTTAATTTCTACAATAGTTCTTGCGATAGATCCATATATGTTAGCAAAAATTGGAAGATTCATCCAATTCGCAATACAATTAGTTGCGGCATTCATGACATATTTCGTTTTTATAAAGCGACATGCTCAGCTTTTTACTCGCACTGAATTCTGGAAAATGGTCGGCTTCTCAACCCTGATAGAAATGATTTTGGGAATGGCTGTGCTTCTGCCGTCGGGATTGTTACGCGCAATCCCGCCCCAGACGTCGGTCCTGGCCGTCATGATCGGCGGCATCGTTGCGTTCCTTGCAACGTCGCTCGGCTACTCCAATCGATTTGGAAATACCATATTGAAAGCTGAACTCGTTAGAAGGGCAAAGATGGACTCCGAAACCTTCCGCTAGGTCGCCGGTCTCACGCAGCCTTCCTGAAGCGCGCGCGGTCGTGCGGCGCGGCGTAGTCCAGCTCCGGCCCGACCGGCACGATGCGCGTCGGGTTGATCGTCTCGTGGCTGCTGTAATAATGCGCCTTGATGTGGTGCAAATTCACCGTGCCGGCGACGCCTGGCACCTGGTAGAGGTCGCGCAGGTAATTCGACAGGTTCGGATAGTCGGCGATGCGGCGCAGATTGCACTTGAAATGGCCGACATAGACCGGGTCGAAGCGGACCAGTGTCGTGAACAGCCGCCAGTCGGCCTCGGTAATGCGGCCGCCGACGAGATAGCGCTGCCTTGACAGACGGTCCTCCAGCATGTCGAGCGCCGAGAACAATTCGCCGAATGCCTCCTCGTAGGCTGCCTGCGTGGTGGCGAAGCCGGCACGGTAGACGCCGTTGTTGACCGCGGGATAGACCAGCGCATTGATCGCATCGATCTCGCCGCGCAGCGGTTGCGGATAGAAATCGAGCCTGGCATCTCCCCATTCGTCGAACGCCGAATTGAGCATGCGGACAATCTCGGCGGATTCGTTGGACACGATGGTCTGCTCGCGTTTGTCCCACAGCACGGGAACGGTGACCCGGCCCGAATAGCCGGGATCGGCCCTGGTGTAGATCTGGTGCAGGAAATCAAGGCCGTAGAGCGTGTCGCCGGTGGCGCCGTCCTCGGCCAGGAACGTCCAGCCGTCGGCGCCCATGAAATGATGGACGACCGAGACGGAAATCACGTCCTCGAGTTTTTTGAGCACGCGAAAGATCAGCGTCCGATGCGCCCACGGGCAGGCGAGCGAGACATAGAGGTGATAGCGGCCGGGCTCGGCCTTGAAGCCGCGTTTTCGCCCTTCGGCCGGCGCGCCGTCGCGGGTCACCCAGTCGCGCCACTGCGACTGCGCCCGCACGAACTTGCCGCCGCTCTCCCCGGTATCGTACCAGCGGTCCTGCCATTGGCCTTCGACTAGCAATCCCATGCAATATCCTTTCGCGTTCCTACCCGATGTAGGGCACCAAGCGGCGCCGCGGAAATCCCCGACGCTGAACAGATCGTCAACGGCTGCGTCGTCGAGTGCGTGTCGGGTGCGCGGGCCGATTGCGGCGGCTGAAAATTGGTGCTAGCGGACAATCCGCATGTTTGACTTTGCCGTGATCCGGTTCGACCGACGACGAAAGAGCGCCCGCGCTTGATGAAGCGCTGACTGGCGAACGCTGCCGCTTGCAGCAAACCTTTCCTCGTATACCGGAACGCAAAGACCATGAGCCTTGCCGACTTGAAATACCTGGCCGACGTGAAATACCTGCCGGAAACTCCGGCGCATGATCCTGAAATCGAAGCCATCAACAACGAGGCCTTCGGGCCGGGCCGTTTCGTGCTTGCCGCCTACAAGATCCGCCAAGCTGGCCCGCATGAGCGGGCTTTGTCCTTCGTGGCTGTCGACGGCGCAATCGTCGTCGCCTCGGTACGGATGACGCGCATCGCCGCCGGTGCCGGCCGCGCGCTGATGCTCGGGCCGCTCGCCGTGCGGCCGGCCTTCAAAAATCTCGGCATCGGCCGCCGGCTGGTGGCAATCGCGCTGGAAGCCGCCGCCAAGGCCGGCGCGCCGGCGGTGATGCTGGTCGGCGACGAACCCTATTACGGCCCGCTCGGCTTCAAAAGGCTGCCGCGTGGGCAGATCTCGATGCCGCGTCCGGTCGACCCCGACCGGCTTTTGGCGCACGAGATCGTGCCGGGCGCGGTGGCGAGGCTGGCGGGCGAGGTTTGCCACGCCGACCAGGCAAGGATTGCCGCGCACATCGCCGCGATGGCATGACCGTGCCGGTGCTGTCGCACGGTGGCTTCGCGGCATAGTCTGGGCACGGAGGAGGACGTCGAGATGAACCCGAACGGCCAGATTGCGATCGTCACCGGTGGCGGCTCCGGCCTTGGCGAGGCGACGGCGCGCGCTCTTGCCGCCGGCGGCGCCAGGGTTGCCGTCCTCGATCTCGGCATCGAGCGTGCGGCCAAGGTGGCGGCTGACATCGGCGGCATCGCCGTCCGATGCGATGTGAGCGACGCCGAGAGCGGTGCCGCCGCAGTCGCGGAAGCGGCAGAGACGCTCGGCGCACCGCGCATCCTGGTCAATTGCGCCGGCATCGTTGTCGGCATGAAGACGATCGGCAAGGACGGACCGCATCCGCTCGATCAATACCGCAAGGTGATCGAGGTCAATCTGATCGGCACCTTTAACATGATCCGCCTGGTCGCCGACCGGACCGCCAGGCTCGAACCGCTGCAGGGCGGCGAGCGCGGCGTTATTATCAACACCGCATCGGTCGCAGCCTATGACGGCCAGATCGGCCAGGCTGCCTATTCCGCGTCCAAGGCCGGCGTCGTCGGCATGACGCTGCCGGTGGCGCGCGATCTCGCCCGCTCCGGCATTCGCGTCTGCACCATCGCACCCGGCATCTTCAGGACGCCGATGATGGCCGGCATGCCGCAGGAGGTGCAGGATTCGCTCGGCGCCGCTGTGCCCTTCCCTTCCCGTTTGGGCGAGCCTTCGGAATACGCGGCACTTGCCTTGCACATCATCGAGAACCAGATGCTCAACGGCGAGACCATTCGCCTCGACGGCGCCATCCGCATGGCGCCGAAATAAATGCGACGGTGATGCCTTGGACGAACCCAGGAAAGACGTGATCCGCGCGACCGATACCGAGGCGATCAGGCTGGCAAAGACGCTGATCCGCAGCGCCCGTTTCGGCGCGTTGGCAGTGCTCGAACCGGGAACCGGTTCGCCGCTGGCCAGCCGGGTCGGCGTCGCCACAGACATCGACGGCACGCCGTTGATCCTGGTATCGATGCTGTCCGCCCATACCGGCGCCATCCTTGCCGACCCGCGCTGCTCGTTGCTCGTCGGCGAACCCGGCAAGGGCGATCCGCTGGCGCATCCGCGATTGACGCTCGTCTGCCGCGCCGTGCGGCTGGAACGCGGCTCGAACGAGCACGCCCGCGCCGAGCGGCGCTACCTCAACCGCAATCCCAAGGCAAAACTCTATGCCGGGCTCGGCGACTTCTCGATCTTCCGGCTCGAACCGGAGCGCGCCAGCCTGAACGGCGGCTTCGGCAAGGCCTATCTGCTCGACCGCACCGATCTGGTCGCGACGGGAGCGATCGTCGAAGAGCTTGCCGCCGGGGAGCAATCGGCGCTCGACCACATGAACGCCGACCATCTCGATGCGATTGCCCTCTACGCAAGTCATTTCGGCGGGGCCGAGAGCGACGGCTGGATCGTCACCGGGTTCGACGCCGACGGGATGGATCTGATATCGGGCGACAATGTCTGTCGGGTTTTCTTCCCCGAGCCGCTGAGAGCGGCGCGCGACCTCAGGCCTGTCCTGATCGACATGGCCAAGGCTGCCCGATCGGCAAAATAATCACAGCCGCACGGTTAATCGGCTTGCATGGAAAGCAAGCCTTGAGATTTGAGCGAAATGTTCTACCTTTGCGAGTGACGCTGAATCGCTGGCGTGCATCTATAGGGAAAGTCTATGGAATCCGACGCTATTGCCCCCATAGCGGCGGATGAGCAAGAAGGCATGGGGGATCTATGGTCTCGAACAAGCTAGTCGCCAACGCCGGAACCGCGGCTGCGTTTCTGACGCTGATGGGCAACGAAAAACGTTTGTTGATCATGAGCTATCTGGCCGAGGGCGAGATGTCGGTCGGCGCCATAGCCGAGAAGGTATCGCTCAGCCAATCCGCCCTGTCACAGCATCTGGCCAAGCTCAGGGCTTCCGACCTTGTCGAGACCCGCCGCGACCGGCAAATGATTTATTATTCCTGCAAGTCCGCGGCGGTGCGCGAATTGCTGCACATGCTGGACGGCATTTTCGGCGAAGGTGAACTGTCGCAGATGGCTCACCGGCTGCGTCGCGCCGGGACCTGAGCGGCCGGGCGGAGAATGCCCCGCCAAATCCGCCTTGCTGCCAAGTCCGCTTTGCTGCCAAGTCCGCTTTGCTACTGAACGCGCTCGTCGGCGGCCTGCGCAATCTCGTCCTTGAACTCGACCTTCGTGCCCGGCTGCACCATGGAGGCAAGGTCTTCGGCATCCCAATTGGTCAACCGGATGCAGCCATGCGAAAAGGTGGTGCCGATCTTGCCCGGTTCGGGCGTGCCGTGGATGCCGTAGCTTTCGATGGAGAGATCGATCCAGACCGATCCCACGGGGTTGTTCGGCCCGGCAGCGATGGTGAAGGGCCGCTTGGTCTTGACCCCCTTGAAAGCGAAGTCCGGATCGTAGTGATAGGTAGGGTTGTGCACCACGCGCCTGACCTCCGCCATGCCGCTTGGCGCCGGCTTCTCCTCGCTCCCAATCGAGGCGGGGTAGACCGCCAGCCATTTGCCGGCACGGTCGAGCACACGCACCAGGCGGGCGCCCTTGTCGACCTCGACGACGGCAACGCCGGCGGGAGGGTCGCCCCTGCTGACATCAGGCACCACCAACGTCCTGCCTGGTTTCCTGAGGCTGGTGCCCGGATTGAGCATTCGCAGCAATTGTTCGCTGACGTGGAAGCGCTCAGCCAACCTCTCCACCGCATTGCGATAGCCGAGCCGCCGCAAGCGGGCCATCCTCTCCAAGCGAGCCGGAATACGCCTGGTGAAAGGTCCGCGCACATCCTTGCGCATCACCTCATAGGTCACCAGCACCGGCTTGGCGGAGGTTGCGATGAGTTTGCTCCAGGTTTGTGGACTGAGCTTGCCATCGGGCGGAAGTCCGTTTGCCGCCTGAAACGCGGCGACGGCTTTGGCGAAGTTCTGGGAAAGGCGACCGTCGATGAGGCCCGGCGAGAAGCGGGCGCGATCCAGAAGGATCTGCGCCTTCAGCAGCATCGGATCGACACCCTTCGGTTCGCCGATAGTGAATTGGGCCTGATTGACGGTGGCTGGATCAAGCTTGGCCGCGCGAGCCACGCCGCATGCGAGGGCAAGCGTGGCGGCAAAGACGAGGAGGAGCCTGATCATCGATGTCCTCCCAGGACCGCAGCAGGAGCCCGCCTCTATGACGCGGCATGGCCCTGTGTGGTTCCTTCGCCCATCGAAATTCTGCATTGAAGCGGCTTGGCCAAAGAGCCGTGCCGCGGAAATCAAATATCGCCGTGCCGCCAGGAGGCCAGGCAGGGCGTCTCCGCCCGGCGCCTAGTGATTGGATTTGACCGTTAGAACGGCGTGCATCCATTTGGACGCTGAGATATATCAGAGCTTCGGATCCGGCATCGTGCCTTCCGAATCCGAATCCCGATTCGCGGCCGACGCCAGGGTCCGCCGAGGAAGCCATGAATCCGATCCGCATAGACGACCCGCAGGATCCTCGCGTCGCCGCCTATCTCGACATCCGGGAACGCGATCTTGCCGGCCGGCAGGGCCGTTTCGTCGCCGAAGGCAAGGTGGTGCTCGACACGCTGCTTGCCGCCCGTCGCTTCGAGGCAGAATCGGTGCTGGTGCTCGAGAACCGGCTGGCCGGCCTCGATGACGTCCTGCGCAAGGCGCCTGCCGGGCTTCCGATCTATGTCGCATCCGGCGAAGTCATCGACAGGATTGCCGGATTCCACATGCATCGCGGCATATTGGCGATCGGCCGCAAGGGCGCGGCCGTCTCCGCTGAAGCTTTGCTCGGCGCACTGCCCGCCCGCGCGCTGATCGTGGTGCTGGTCGGCATCGCCAATCATGACAATATCGGCTCAATCTTCCGCAATGCCGCCGCCTTTGGCGCGGATGCCGTGCTTCTCGATCCAACCTGCTGCGATCCGCTGTACCGCAAGGCAATCCGCGTCTCGGTCGGCGCCGCCTTGAAAATTCCCTTCGCCTCCTTTGCCGACGCCGCCGGCTGCACCGCAATGCTCGACCGGCAAGGCTTCAGCCAATTCGCCTTGTCGCCGCGCGGGCAGACCGACATTCGCGACGCCAAGAGAAACGGCCGGCTGGCGCTCTATCTCGGCACCGAGGGCGAAGGGCTGCCGGAAAGCCTGCTTGCCCGCCTGCAGACGCTGCGGATCGGCATGGCGCAAGGTTTCGACAGCCTGAACGTCGCCGCCGCGTCAGCCATCGCACTTCATCATTTTTCCGGAATTTGAGAGTCGGGCATTTTGCGGCCAAGTGGCGGCATCTCAGTCGGTCGAAGCGGCCTTCTGCAGCGCCCGCACCCGATCGGCAAGGCTGCGTCCGCCGCTCCCCGGCCGCGGATCCTCAGGCGCTGCAAGCGCCCGGGCGATCGGTGAATCCGGCCCGTCGAGCTTTGCCGTCAAGGCCACGACTTGCGCCGCCAGATCGTTCATCTCTTCGCGCAATGCGGCGCTGGCGCTGCCGGTATCGTCTCCGGTCCGCGATTTCGATGTTTCGACGGCAGCAAGATCTGTCTTCAGCCGCCTGTTCTCGCGTGCCAGCGACGTCAGCCTGGCCTCCAGCCGCTCGCGGTCGGCATCGAGCTTGGCGGTTGTCTGTTCGATGTCGCCGTTGGCGGCCACATTGACCTGACTGCCTGACACGCCGGCAAGACCCACCGCAGGCGTCCTTTCAGCGCCTTTCGGCTTTTCGCGAAGGCGCACCAGTTCCTTCTCGCGGCGCTCCAGCCTGTCCTCGCGATCGGCCAGCGAGGCGAGCAGGCGTTCGACCTTCTTTTCCAGGTCGCCGGTTCTTTTCTTCTCGGCCTTCAACGCGTCCCGCAAAACCTTGCTTTCGGCTGCCAATTCCTGGCTGCGCCTGTCCGCCTCCTTGCGCTGGCCACGCAGCAGCGAAATGTCGCTCGCCAACTTCTGCAGCTCGGACTCGCGCGCCACCAGTTCGATCTGCCGGCTGCTGGATGAAAAACTGGCGTCGTCATACATGTGCTCCAGTTTCCGCAGTTCGAGCCCGCGCTTTTCGAGGGCGCGCTCGGTCTCCGCAAGCCGTTCCGACAGCTGCTGCAGCTGCTCATCGCGCTTGCGAAGCTCCTCGCCGCTGGCTGTAAGATCGGCGACGACCCGGTTCTTGTCCTGTCGCTCGGCCGCCAATTCCTTCAGGGCTTCGCGGTCGCGGCCGATCTCGACCAGCTGTTCGGCGGCCTTCTCGCGCAATGATTTGGCGGTCATTTCAAGCCGGCGCACCGAAACGGCGAACTCGGCGCGAATGCGATCCTTGTCCGCCTGGATCTCGGCCAGCGTCAACGGCATCGAGCCCTCGACGCGCTTGCGCGTCAGCGCCACCGCCCGCCGCCACACGGCCGGAGCAATCATCAGCGCCAGAAAGCCCGCGCAGAGAAAGCCGAGGACAAAGAACAGGATCGACTGGACCAAGATGACTATCCGTTGTGCATGGCAACCGCCAAAGGTCGACTTTGCCATCTTCGCATGACGGAAATCCGGCGCCACGGCAAGAGTATGCCGCGGCAAAGCTCAGACCGTGGGATCACAGGGCCAATCGCAGTGGCGCCATCATGCAGGTCAGAACGGATTCCAGGTCGCGCGCTGGGTGAGCTTGAGGTAGCCGAGATTGACGCCGAGACGAGCGCCGACGCCGGTACGGATCGGCACGAGCAGCACATTGTTGTTCTTCAGCACGTTGAAGCCGACGCCGGCGACGACATAGGCGGAGCCGGCGACGCCGCCAAAACGATTATAGAGGCTGCTCACATCGTCGAGATTGTAGACCAGCATCATGACGCGCGAGCCCTCGCCGCCGAAATCCCAGCCGAGCGACGGGCCTTGCCAGAACACTTTGTGGTCGCCGGCATTCTTGGTGTAGAGCGTGCCTTCGCCATAGGTCAGGCCACCGATCAGCGCCCCGGACCCCTCTTCGCCGAGCAGATAGCCGTTCGGCAGGCCATAGGTGGCGAAAATCTTCTCGACGACGGTGGCGAGCCCGCCCGATGTAGCGCCGAAGAATTTATGACCGGAATCGACGATCTCCTGCGCGGTGTATTCCTGCGCCCGCGCGGCCGATGCCGAAAAGGCGACAAGGCCGATGAGGGCGATCGTCATTGAGATGACACGGAAAAAAGTCCGGTCGTAGAATCGGGAAACCATGCTTCCAATCTCCGTCAGGGAGCACTTTCGCCGACGCCTCGCACCCGTACGGCTCTTTGGCGGCCGTTAAGGATGACTGTTAGGGGCAAACTATGCCGTAATCCTTTTTCAACCATTAAACTCCCACATGAAGATGGCGGTTCGAAGGCTGTTTCACATCGCCCGCGCAGCACCCTGCTGCGTGAACACGCCATTTTCGACAATCATGATTTCGGATTTGTTGCTGCACGCACAAGCGCTGTGTATTCAGAATGCTTGGGAGAGAGCGTGATTCGTGTGGACAGGCGTGATCATGATCGCCCGGTCATTGTGTTGTGAAATTTGCAGGGATTTTTGCCGATGGCCGAGCTTTTCACCCTTTCCGCACCCGATCTGGCAGCGCTGCTGTGCAGCCGGGTCTGCCACGACATCATTTCGCCGGTCGGCGCCATAAACAACGGGCTTGAGCTGCTCGACGAAGGCGGCGCCGACGAAGACGCCATGAAGCTGATCCGCCAAAGCGCCAAAAACGCCTCCGCCCGCCTGCAATTCGCCCGCATCGCCTTCGGCGCTGCCGGTTCCGCCGGCATGCTGATCGACACCGGGGACGCCGAGGCCGTGGCCATCGCCTTCCTGAAGAACGAGAAGCCGGAACTGATCTGGAACGGAACCCGCGCACTGTTGCCCAAGAACAAGGTCAAGCTGCTGCTCAATCTCATCCTCGTCGCTAACGCCGCCATTCCGCGCGGCGGCAGGCTGGTGGTCACGCTGGAGAACCTGGAGACCGAGCCGCGCTTTGCGCTCGCGGCGAGCGGCCCGATGCTCCGCGTGCCGCCCAAATTCCTGGAATTGCATTCCGGCCACAGGCCGGAAGAGCCGATCGACGCGCATTCGGTGCAGCCCTATTACACGCTGCTCCTGGCCCGCGAAGCCAACATGACGATTTCGATCCATGCGACCGCCGACGAGATCGTCCTTTCTGCAGTCTGAAGTTCTGCTAAGAGCCGGAAAAGTATTTTTCTCCAAATCATATTTGCGGCGTCGTCTTAACATCTGTGAGACCGGCTTGCAGATTGATTGCGTGAAGCATTGCGAAAGAATATTTCACTAAAAAACACCTTCAGGAAAATTTTACCTAACGGCTTTTCGGCTTCTTTACCAGATCGGCCTATGTTCCCCGGCAGATGCCACGACGCTGTCGGTTTGCCGCATGGCAAAGAGGGTCCGGGAATGAAACGCTGCATGTTCGTCGACAATTCGAGCGTCATCAGGAAGGTTGCAAGGCGTATCCTGGGCGGTTCCGGCATGATGGTGATCGAAGCCGCCAGCGGCCATGAGGCGATCGAGATGTGCGCGGTCGACATGCCTGATATCATCGTCGTCGACGGCGCCTTGCCGGACATGCAGGCGCAGGACCTCATCCGCCGCGTGCGCGCCATGGAAAGCCCGGTAGTGCCGCAAGTTTTGATTTCGCTGGTCGAGGTCGACGTCGGGGCGATCATGCGGGCAAAGCGCGCCGGCGCCCAGGGCTACCTGCTGAAGCCGTTCAACCGGCCGCAACTGCTCGAGTGCTTCCGCGCCTTGAAGATTGCCGCCTGATCAGAGCCTGTTCCATTCCGACGAAAATCGGATGAGCTCTATCTCGTTGTTTTACCAGGTTGTTTTCCGAAAGCCGGCGCCCATTTTGGGATCATGCCCTTGCTTCAGGCGCTGACCCGGATATCTTCAGGCTCACGCAGCACATAGCCGCGGCCCCAGACGGTCTCGATGTAATTCTGCCCGCCAGACGCGGCGTCGAGCTTCTTGCGCAGCTTGCAGATGAAGACGTCGATGATCTTCAGCTCCGGCTCATCCATGCCGCCATAGAGATGGTTGAGGAACATTTCCTTGGTCAGCGTGGTGCCCTTGCGCAGCGAGAGCAGTTCCAGCATCTGATATTCCTTGCCGGTCAGATGGACGCGCTGGCCACCGACTTCAACGGTCTTGGCATCGAGATTGACCACCAGGTCGCCGGTGGTGATGACCGACTGGGCATGGCCCTTGGAACGCCGCACGATGGCATGGATGCGGGCGACCAGTTCGTCCTTGTGGAAGGGCTTGGTCATGTAATCGTCGGCGCCGAAGCCGAGGCCGCGCACCTTGTCCTCGATGCCGGCCATGCCGGAGAGGATGAGGATCGGCGTCTTCACCTTGGAAAGGCGGAGTGTTCTCAACACTTCGTAGCCCGACATGTCGGGGAGGTTGAGGTCGAGGAGAATGATGTCGTAATCATAAAGCTTGCCTAGATCGACACCCTCTTCGCCAAGGTCGGTCGTATAGACATTGAAACTTTCTGATTTCAGCATCAGCTCGATGCTTTGTGCGGTTGCACTGTCGTCTTCTATCAGCAGAACGCGCATTTCATTCCCCTTTTCTGCTGCCGGACCATTTCACGACCCGTCCAGGACCGGAGCAGTGATTGCCCTGAGCAGAGGCTGCCATCGAATGGTTAATAAAACCTAATTCCCCGTCCGTGACGGTATCAGATTTTTTAACCCCTTTCTACACCTTGTTGAATCCAATAACGAATCACAGACCCAAACCGTTAATGCGGCACATTAATAAGCCAGACTAAGTGACTCTTCGGACTCGTTGGCCAGGTTTCGCGACGAGAAGCAGAATTTTTACCCGCCCTTAAGTCCTGAGCCGTATGATTAACAATGCCCGTAAACGAATGGTTACCGCCGGCAAAAAACTTTAGGAGTTTGTTTCCCATAGTTCGGGGAAAGCCGGTGGAAACGGGTCAAGCCTGGGCCTTGCCGGGTGAATTGGACGATATGTGCAGGTGTGCGTTTCCGGGAGTACCGAATCATGAAGTCACGTGAAAACCTCGTTCGGCTGAAGCAATTTCAGGTGAGCGAGAAGCGGCGGCAACTGCTGCAGCTCGACATGATGATCGCCGAATTCGAGCGCATGGCCGTCGAGCTGGAACTTCAGATCGCCGCCGAAGAGAAGAAGGCCGGCATCACCGACATCAATCATTTTGCTTATCCGACCTTCGCCAAGGCGGCACGCCTGCGCCGCGACAACCTTAGAAATTCGCAAAGCGACCTCGCCCAGCAGCGAAATGTCGCCGAATCATTGTTGAGCGAAGCCGAAGCGGAGCTTTCCAAGGCCGAGATGCTGGAATCGCGCGACACCAAGGCGCGCGACACGGAAGCCGGCGGCCGCAGCGCCATGATCGGCTGAAAACAAGACTTTAACGCGCGTCGCGCTTGAGCGCTATTGCTGCGCACCGAACTGTGCCCGCCTCAGGCATCCAGATCTTCTTGCTGTTCCGCCGCCCGTGCGCGCGCATTTTTGATGTCGGGCACATGCTGCTCCGACCAGGCTCTGATCTGATTGAGCAGTCCTGCCAGGTTCTGGCCAAGTTCGGTCAGCTCGTATTCGACCCGCGGCGGAATGACCGGGAAGATTTCGCGCCGCACAAGGCCGTCGCGTTCGAGGATACGCAGCGTCTGCGCCAGCATTTTCGGCGTGATGCCTTCGAGCTTGCGCGCCAATTCGCCGTTGCGGAGCCGGCCGCGGCGCAGCGCACAGATCACCAGGTAGACCCATTTGCTGGCGAGCGTCTCGAGCACGGCGTGTGACGGGCACGACCGCCGAAAGGCGTCATAGCCGAAAGGGGAAACATCTTCACTATCCATGAGGTGCGTATATATCAAAAAGGTACATACTAGACAAGAGAATGTACCTATCCAAATGATAGTGGTACATCAAAACCAGCAGGAGAGCCTTCCATGCGTGCCATTATCCAGAATTCCTTCGGCGGACCCGACGTCCTCGTCATTGCCGATCGCCCCGCGCCATCACCCGAGGCCGGCGAAGTGCTCGTCCGCATCGAGGCGGCCGGCATCAATCCGGTCGATGGTGCGGTGCGCGGCGGCCACTATCCGCTGCTCGGCGAGCCGCCTTTTGTCCTTGGCTGGGACGTTTCGGGAGTTGTCGAGGCGCTGGGCTCCGGCGTCTCCGGCCTCAAGGTCGGCGATGCCGTGTTCGGCATGACGCGCTTTCCCAAACAGGCGGCAGCCTACGCCGAACTCGCCGCTGTCCCGGCTGATGAGCTTGCGCCGAAACCTGAAGGCATAGATCACGCGCAAGCCGCCGCGCTGCCGCTGGCCGGCCTGACGGCCTGGCAAGGCCTTGTCCGCCATGGCCGGCTCGATTCTGGCAAGCGCGTGCTGATCCACGCCGGAGCCGGCGGCGTCGGCCATCTGGCGGTGCAGATCGCCAAGGCGCACGACGCTCACGTCGTCGCGACCGCCAGCCCGGAAAAGCTCGATTTCGTCCGCTCGCTCGGCGCCGACGAGGTGATCGACTACACAAGGGATGATTTCACCGGGAAGGCCCGCGACATCGATCTGGTTCTGGACCCGTTCGGCGGCGTGCATGCGGAGCAATCACTGAAAGTGCTCACGGCCGGCGGCGTTCTGGTGTCGCTGCTCGATGTCAGCGATGCCACCAAGGCAAAGGCCAGGACGCGAGGCATCCGCGTCGAGCGCATGTCCGTAGTGCCCGACCGTGCCGCTCTGGTGGAGCTCGGCAAATTGATCGACGCGAAAAAGCTGGCCGTCCACGTGGCAAAGGCGTTTCCGCTCGAACAGGCCGGTGCCGCCCATGCCTTTCTCGCCACCAGGCCGATCGGCAAGGTGGTGCTGACGGTCTGAAATTGCAGATCGTCGCCCCTCGCAAACGTAAGGGCGCTGATCAGCGCCCTTATCGGCCTAATGCCGGTATTGCTGGATGCGCGTGGTGCGCAGGCCGGCAAGGCCGTATTCGTCGATCGACGCTTGCCAGGACAGGAATTCCTCGGTGGTGAGCTTGTAGCGCTGGCATGCCTCTTCGAGGCTCAAAAGCCCGCCACGCACCGCCGCCACCACTTCCGCCTTGCGCCGGATAACCCAGCGACGTGTGTTTGTCGGCGGCAGATCGGCGATGGTAAGTGGGCTGCCGTCTGGCCCGATAACATATTTGACTCGCGGTCTAATTAGATCGGTCATCGTACTCTCTACAAAAAACTCAAAGACCCAATCCCCACCACATTACCGCCACAGCTTTAAAATTTGCCTAAGCAGACCCTAATGGTTAGGTAAGGATCATGAACGCGGCGTTAGCCTTTTCATCGGCATTTGAAACATCTGCCGGCAAGCGCATTGAACCCGGCAGGAAAAATGAGCCGGTCCGGCAAAGCTGGCGCAGCCGAGACGCTTGACCTATATTCCGGCCATTGGCATTGAAGCGCCGCGCAGAACGAAAGAACCATGAACAGCCTCGATCTTCCCGGACGCCCCGAAAACACCCGCGTCGTCGTCGCCATGTCGGGCGGTGTCGATTCGTCGGTCGTTGCCGGCCTCCTGAAGCGCGAGGGCTACGACGTCGTCGGCGTCACGCTGCAGCTTTATGACCACGGCGCGGCGACGCACCGGGCCGGCTCATGCTGCGCCGGCCAGGACATCGACGATGCCCGCCGCGTCTCCGAGACGCTCGGCATCCCGCATTACGTCCTCGATTACGAGGAGCGCTTCCGCAAGGCGGTGATCGACCCGTTCGCCGAGAGCTATGTCGCCGGCGAAACGCCGATCCCTTGCGTTTCCTGCAATCAGACGGTGAAATTCGCCGACCTTCTTGCGACCGCCAAGGAACTCGGCGCCGACGCGCTGGCGACCGGCCACTACATCCGTTCCGGCGCCAATGGCGCCCACCGCGCGCTTTACCGGCCGGTCGACGCCGACCGCGACCAGAGCTACTTCCTGTTCGCCACCACCCAGGCGCAGATCGACTATCTGCGTTTTCCGCTCGGCGGCCTGTCGAAGCCTGAGGTTCGCGCCATCGCCGAGGAGATGGGACTGACGGTTGCGGCCAAGCAGGACAGCCAGGACATCTGCTTCGTGCCGCAGGGCAAATATTCCGACATCATCGCCAAGCTGAAGCCGGCTGCCGCCAATCCGGGCGACATCGTCCATATAGACGGGCGCGTGCTTGGCCGCCACGAGGGCATTTTGCGCTACACCGTCGGTCAGCGCCGCGGCATCGGCATCGCCTCGGGCGAGCCGCTCTACGTCGTTCATCTCGACGCCGACCGGGCCCGCGTCGTCGTCGGCCCGCGCGAGGCGCTGGAGACCCACAAGATCTTCTTGCGCAACATGAACTGGCTGGGCGATGGCCCGCTGACCGCTATCCCGGCGGCCGGGCTTGAGCTTTTCGCCAAGGTGCGCTCGACGCGGCCGCCGCGCCCGGCCGTGCTGCATCACCGCGCCGGTGTCACTTCGGTGGAACTGGTCGACGGCGAATCCGGCATCGCGCCCGGTCAGGCTTGCGTGCTCTATTCCGACGATGGCAACGAGGCGCGCGTGTTCGGCGGCGGCTTCATCGAGCGCTCCGAGCGCGGCGCCGAGGCCGAGGCGATGCTGACGCGGCTTGCCGTCCAGCCGGCGCGGGTTCCCGCCGAATAGACGGCGTTTTCTTTTAGGGCCTTGTATGGGCGGGCCTTGTATGGGCGACGGTGCCGGCGGTCAGGATGCGCAGCACGCGGATGGCCTCCTCGCCGCTGGTGCGCGGTTCGGCCCGCGTCTCGATGCAGTGGATGAAATGCTCCAGCTCGCGCGTCAGCGGCATGCCCTCACCGACCGCGACATAGGACGGCTCGTTGGCGGTGAACGCCCATTGGCCGCTGTCCTGCCACACCGCGTGGCGATAGACGGCAAGCTTGCGCTCCCACGGCTCGACATCGTCGAACACCGCCATCGCCTTGGTGCCGACAACGGTCAGCCGCCGTTCGCGGTAAGGGTTGAGCCGCGAGGCGAACAGATGGCCGCGCAGGCCGTTGGGAAAGCGCATGTGCAGATGCGCAAAGTCGCTGAGATTGTCGAGAAGAGCAGCGCCTTCGCCGCGCACTTCGACCGGTTCGGTGCCGGTGATGGCCAGGATCATCGACAGATCGTGCGGCGCCAGATCCCATAGCGCGTCGTTTTCGGTGTGGAACTTGCCGAGGCCGAGCCGATGCGAATGGATGTAGCGGACTTCGCCGAGTTCGCCATTGTCGATCAGCGCCTTCAGCGTCTCGAAGGCGGGATGAAAGCGCAGCACGTGGCCGACCATGAAGACACGGCCATTATCGGCGGCCGCCTGCACCGAGCGTTCGGCATCGGCCACCGTCAGCGCGATCGGCTTCTCCACCAGCACGTCCTTGCCGCCGAGCACGGCGCGCACCGCCATGTCGGCATGGAACTGCGGCGGCAGCGCCATGACAATGGCGTCGACATCGTCGCGGGCAAACAGCGCCTCCGGCTCTATCGCCAGGCAATCCTGCTCGCTGGCAAAACCCTCCGCACGCGCGGGGTTGACGTCCGAAACCGCATGCAGCGCGCCGAGCGCCTTTAGGGTGCGGATGTGGTTGCTGCCCCAGTATCCGCAACCGAGGACTGCAATGCGCGGTTTCATCAATTCATGACCATGGCTTTCGTGGCCGAGACATAGCGACGTGCCTCGCTGAACTCAACCCCGGCCTGTGCGCCCAAATGTCTGCCCGGCAAAGCTTTAGGCGCCAGCAATATGCCGGCGCGGCAGCCACTTCGATGCTTGACAGGCTTGGCCTCGCAACCTTATATCCGCGCGACCTTGGCGAACGCGCCGATATGCCTGCCGATTTAAGCTGGATTTCGGGCCTTCGCCGCCTTGGCGGGGTAGCTCAGTTGGTTAGAGCACGGGAATCATAATCCTGGGGTCGGGGGTTCAAGTCCCTCTCCCGCTACCAAATTCCAAGAAAAATCAGATACATAGAGATGTACGGTGCCAGTCGTCTCATGTAGCGGGTCGCGCGATTTTGCAATTTTGACACCCGGTTTTGCAGCAGGGCGCTTCTCTCAAGACAGGGCGATCCGATAGCTGCGAGGGCCATGACGTTTCGGTGCTCTAGATTGCACTCCCGTACAAGCCTCGAGACAACATCCCATCGCAGCGGTGGCTCTCCTACGCTTTCTTCAGAAATTCCGTCCGCAGAACCAGATTGCCTTTGTGCATTCAGCCCGTTGAGGAGATCGGCGAGTTCCTCGGGATCGTGCTGGTTCATTCCAACGATGGTTCGGCTGCCCATCTCGGCGGGCCGCCCGGTACGAGCATCATTGACGGTCCAGGTGCCGGTCGGATCCTGAAAAGGCCTGTAGCCCGCGGCGGCTCCAATCGAGTGGCCGGCCGAGATAAGGCCCATCGCCGGCGCCATCACGCGCAATCCGAGACGGCTGGCGACAAGACTGGCAGTGACGGGAACGGCCGCATGGCTTTGGTTCGAGGCGCAGGGCGTATCGCCCGGTTTTCTACAGCCTCAAGACAGATGCGCCACGCATCACTAATTGAATGCGCCGCATTTTAATATATGCTGCAAGACGTAGAGATAATATCTCAAAGCTGATCAAAAAGGGGGATGCGACCGTGATAACTGCTCCACAGTTGCGTGCCGCGAGGGCGCTCCTTGGCATCGACCAGCGCAGGCTTGCCGAATTGTCCGGTCTTTCCGTGCCGACAATTCAACGCATGGAAGCCAGCGAGTCGATTATTCGGGGTAACGTCGATTCTCTCATGAAGCTGATCGGGGCACTTGACCTCGCCGGCGTGGAATTGATCGCTGAAGGCGCCTCCAGCCAAATCGGCGGGCGCGGCGTGCGACTGAAAGCGGATTTTGACCCCGCCAAAATCCTTGGCGGGGTCGATACGGATGCCAAACTCCCCGTGAGGAGCGTGGCGTGATTTCGGGGGCCGCGGTCCTCCTGTGGGGCGTCGCTGCGCTCCTGGGGACTGCGGTGCTTGCGATTGCGGAAAGCCGCAGATCCGACTCGGGAACACGCCTGATCTACGGCTTGACGCTAGGTATATCGGCGGCCGTGCTCATGGTTCTCGCGAGCCGCATCGCCGACAATCCCGTCACCCCGTCGACTGTGGTGTTGCCTCTTGGATTGCCATGGATTGGCGCTCATTTCCGTTTGGATGCGCTCTCGACTTTCTTCCTCATCGTCGTCAACTTCGGCGGCTCCATGGCCAGCCTTTATGGCCTCGGCTACGGCAGGCATGAGTCTGCGCCGCATCGGGTGCTGCCGTTCTTCCCGGCTTTCCTAGCCGGAATGAACCTTGTCGTGGTGGCCGACGACGCCTTCACTTTCCTGCTTTCTTGGGAATTCATGTCGCTCGCCTCCTGGGCGCTCGTCATGGCGCACCATCGCGAGCAGGACAATGCGCGGGCGGGCTACATCTATCTCGTGATGGCGAGCTTCGGCACACTCGCGCTGCTGCTTGCGTTCGGCCTGCTCGCCGGATCCGATGGAACCTACACATTCGACGCGATGCGAGCCGCCGACCCGACCCCGTTCGCCGCTGCTTTCGTCCTGGTTCTCATGCTGCTGGGCGCCGGCTCCAAGGCTGGACTCGTCCCGCTTCACGTTTGGCTGCCACTCGCTCATCCGGCCGCGCCAAGCCACGTCTCGGCTCTCATGAGCGGCGTGATGACCAAGGTCGCAGTCTATGGCTTCATACGCGTTATTTTCGATCTGCTCGGTGAGCCGGCATGGTGGTCGGGCGTTGCCGTGCTTTTCCTTGGCGGCCTGACGGCGGTTCTCGGCATCCTCTACGCGCTGATGGAAAAGGACCTGAAGCGACTGCTTGCCTATAGCACCATTGAAAACATCGGCGTCATCTTCGTAAGCCTTGGTCTCGCGCTCGCTTTCAAGGCGAACGCCATGCCATCGGCTGCAGCGCTGGCCCTCACCGCCGCGCTGTTCCACGTCCTCAACCATTCCTTTTTCAAGAGCCTGCTGTTTTTCGGCGCGGGCGCCGTTCTGACGGCAACCGGAGAGCGGGATATGGAGAAGCTGGGCGGTCTCATCCACCGCATGCCCTTTACAAGTTTTGCCTTTCTCGTCGGTTGCGTCGCGATCTCGGCACTTCCACCCTTCAACGGCTTCGTCTCCGAATGGCTGGCCTTTCAGGCCATATTGCAGAGCCCCGATCTGCCACAATGGGGACTGAAGGTCATGGTGCCCGCCGTTGGCGGTCTGCTGGCGCTGTCAGCGGCACTGGCCGCGGCCTGCTTTGTAAAGGCGTTCGGGATTACATTCCTCGGCCGGCCACGCTCGGCCGCGGTGGAACTGGCGCATGAGGTCGACCGCTACTCGCTGGCGGCATTGTTCATTCTCGCTGCCCTTTGTCTCCTGGCCGGCATTCTGCCCGGTCTTGTGATAGACGGCCTCTCATCGGTGACACTGCCACTGATCGGCAGTCGGATGCCTGTGCAGATGGCCCAGCCCTGGCTGTCTATCGTGCCGATTGCAGCGAGCCGCAGTTCCTACAACGGCCTGTTGGTGTTCCTGTTCATCGCCTTTTCCGCATCCGCTGCGGCATATGTGATCCATCGCTTTGCATCACATGCACTCCGTCGGGGTCCCGCCTGGGGTTGTGGCTTCCCGGATGTGGTCCCGAGCTCGCAGTACACGGCCGTCAGCTTCGCGCAGCCTATCCGCCGCGTCTTCGGCACGTTCGTATTCCGTGCAAGGGAAACCGTCGAAATGCCGGCACCTGGCGAGACCGGTCCGGCTCGTCTGAATGTCGAAATGCATGATGTGATCTGGGAGACGCTGTACCTGCCTATCGGCCGGGCCCTCGACTTTGCGACCGACCACCTCAACCATCTGCAGTTCCTGACGATCAGGCGCTACCTGACCCTCGTCTTTCTCTTTCTCATTGTCCTGCTCCTGGTGCTCGCACTATGGCCGTGATTCTCGAGTTGGCCGTTCAAGGCGCGCAGATGGCGCTGGTGCTTTTGCTGGCGCCGCTCCTGACCGGATTCGTGCGCAAGGTGAAGGCACGGCTCTTGCGCCGCCAGGGTCCTTCCCTGATCCAACCTTACCGCGATCTCTTGCGGCTGATGCGCAAGGAAGTCGTTCTGGCGGACAACGCATCCTGGCTGTTTCGCGTGACGCCCTATCTGATCTTTGCCACCACCTGGGTCGGCGCGGCGCTCATCCCGACATTCGCCGCCGGCCTTACATTCAGTTGGACCGCCGATCTCATAGCCATTGTCGCACTGCTGGGAAGCGCCCGGTTCTTCCTGGCGCTGGCAGGCATGGACGTCGGCACGAGCTTCGGCGGCATCGGCTCGAGCCGCGAGGTGATGATCGCTTCGCTGGCCGAACCCGCCATGCTGCTCATCGTGTTCAGCCTGGCGCTCGTCGCGGGTGCTACGCAACTCTCAACGGTCGCCGCCTTCATGGGGTCACCGGAGGTTGGCTTGCGGGTGTCGCTCGGGATGTCGCTCATCGCCCTCGTGATGGTGGCGATCGCCGAAAACGCCCGCATACCCGTGGACAACCCATCGACCCATCTGGAACTCACCATGGTTCATGAGGCGATGGTGCTGGAATATTCCGGTCGCCATCTGGCGATGATCGAGTTTGCCGCCTTCCTCAAGCTTCTGCTCTATGTGTCGCTGATTTCCTGCGTCTTCCTACCTTGGGGCCTGGCGAGCGCCGGGGCAGGACTGGAATCCCTTGCTCCGGGTGTCGTCGCCTATTTTGGCAAGCTTGCCGTATGTGGCGTTCTCCTCGCCGTGTTTGAGACTGCCATCGCCAAGATGCGCGTCTTCCGCGTCCCGGATTTCCTCGGGGCAGCGCTGATGCTGGCCCTGCTTGGCACGCTCCTGCTGTTCGTCTCGCGGAGCCTCTGATGAACGGCCTCACCTTCGACATCGCTCACCTGCTCGCCGGCGGCCTAGTGCTGGTCAGTTTCATGATGCTGTATCAGGATCGCCTCTTTGCTCTGATCAACGTTTTTGCGCTTCATGCAATCGTGCTGGCCCTGTCCGTAGCTTGGCAGGCATACATTCAGGACGCGCATCATCTCTACGTCACGGCGGCGATCGCCCTCGTCTTCAAGGCGATCGTCATTCCTGTCGGGCTTCATCGCATCATTCAGCGGCTCGGCATCCATCGTGACGTCGAGACCGCCGTCGGCATCGGTACGACGATGCTTGCGGGGATAGGCCTGGTGACCCTGTCCATGGTCCTGATGCTGCGCGTCACTCCCGAGGCTGATCCCCTCGCCCGCGAGGACCTGGCTTTCGCGCTGTCCATCATTTTGCTGGGGCTGCTGGTGATGGTCACCCGCCGCAACGCCGTCAGCCAAGTTGTCGGATTCATGTCGCTCGAGAACGGTCTGGTCCTCGCCGCCACGGGGGCCAAGGGCATGCCTCTGGTCGTCGAGATCAGTGTCGCCTTCTCGATCCTTATCGCCTTCATCGTCATCGGAGTCTTCCTGTTCCGCATCCGCGAGAGGTTCGACTCGGTGGATGTCGGCGCGCTCGACGACTACAGGGGAGAACACCGTTGACCGCGTTTTCCCTCGATGCGGTGGCCGCCATTTTGCTGATACCGGTCTTCGCGGCCGCACTTCTGGCGGCGCTGCCGAAATACCGGATATCGGCGGGCGTCAATGTCGCTGCGAGCTTGCTGACCTTGCTCGCCGCCCTGTCGCTTCTTGTCACCGACCGCCCGCAGCCTGGGCAGTATCTGCTCGTCGACGATCTCAATATCGTCTTCATCGTGCTCAACACATTCGTCGGCTTCACCACCAGCGTCTTCAGCGCTTCCTACATTGCCCACGAACTGGAGAGCGGGCGGCTGACAGTCCCGAACTTGCGGTTTTATCACGCAATGTACCAGGTCATGATGTTCGGCATGAACCTGGCGTTCGTGTCGAACAATATTGGCTTGATGTGGGTGGCGGTGGAGCTTGCCACGCTGACCACCGTGCTCATGGTCGGCATCTACCGCACGCACGAAGCGCTGGAGGCAGCCTGGAAATATTTCATTCTGGGCAGCGTCGGCATCGCGCTCGCACTGTTCGGCACCATCCTCGTCTACATGGCTGCACAGCCGGTTGTTGGCGAGGGGACCAATGCGATGGTCTGGACGGTGCTCATCGCTCACGCCGCGCGCTTCGATCCGGCTCTGCTCAATGTCGCCTTCATCTTTCTGCTGCTCGGCTACGGGACAAAGGTCGGCCTTGCGCCCTTACATGCCTGGCTGCCAGACGCGCATGCTGAGGGTCCAACGCCGATTTCCGCAGTGCTGTCGGGCTTGCTGTTAAACGTCGCGCTCTATGCCGTGCTGCGCTTCAAGCTATTGCTCGCGGCAAGCCCGGAAGCGATCGCACCTGGGCCATTGATGATCACGATGGGACTGACGTCGCTTGTCTTCGCGGCCTTCATGCTCTACCGCCGCCGCGACATCAAACGCCTGTTCGCGTACTCCTCGATCGAGCACATGGGCATCATCGTGTTCGCCTTCGGCATAGGAGGCCCGCTCGCCAATTTTGCCGGGCTGCTGCACATGGTCATGCACAGCCTGACCAAGTCGGCGATCTTTTTCACGGTCGGCCACATTGCCCAGGTCAAGGGGACACAGAACATCGCCGAAATCCGGGGACTGACGGAAACACATCCTGCCCTTGGCTGGGCGCTCGTCATCGGCGTCGTTGCCATTGCCGGCCTCCCTCCGCTCGGTATCTTCATGAGCGAATTCCTGGTCGTGAGTTCGACATTTGCAAGACACCCTCTTTTGGCGATGCCGTTGGTTTTCGGGATTCTGCTCGCTTTCGGCGCCCTGCTGCTTCGACTGACCGGCGTCGCTTTCGGCGAACCGCGCGGCAGCACTGCACCCGCCGAGGCGTCCTACATTCCGATGTATTCCCACTTGGCGTTGGTGTTTGCCGCCGGCATCTATCTGCCGCCACCGCTGGTCACATGGTTCCAGCACGTCGCAAGTATCCTGGGGTGAGCAGAGGAGAGAAAGAGCATGCCCGGGCTGATCGACCTCATCCTTGCTGGCCAACGTGTCGAAAATCATTTCCCGTGGTCGCGCGCCGTGGTGACTCCGAAAAAATGGGGCTTTGCCGTCGAGCAACTGGCCGAGGGCCACTGGAGCTTGCTCGGCCTATGGGGTGAGCCAGGCGCCGTCCACATGGCACTTCTCGATGAAAGCGCCGGGGACATTGGCGTCGTCAGCCTGGAATGCCCCAGTGGCCGCTACCCATCGGTCGGCCGGCTGCATCCGCCCGCATTGCGCCTGGAACGTGCGGCCGCTGACCTGTTCGGGCTCCTACCACAAGGTGCGCCTGATACACGACAGTGGCTTGATCATGGCCACTGGGGTGTCAGCTATCCGTTGAGTACCCGCGTCCGGACGTCTGCTGCGACTGCCTTCCCGTACAGTTTCCTGCCTGCAGAGGGGGAGAGCCTGCATCAGATCCCGGTCGGGCCCGTGCATGCCGGCATCATCGAGCCGGGCCATTTCCGGTTCACGGCGAGCGGTGAAACGGTCGTCCGGCTGGAGCAGCGCCTCGGATACGCGCACAAAGGTATAGAAGGCCTGATGGCGGGGTCCGACATCGACCGTGCGGCCAAATTGGCGGGCAGAACCTCTGGCGACAGTACCGTGGCATACTCCCTCGCTTTTGCCCGCGCGGTCGAGGCGGCGCTGGGTGTCCAGGTTCCCCCACGCGCGGTCTGGCTGCGAGCGCTCATGGCCGAGTTGGAGCGCCTGGCCAATCATCTGGGCGACATCGGCGCTATCTGCAATGATGCCGCCTTCGCGCTCATGCATGCCCACTGTGGGGTGCTGCGTGAGCGCGTATTGCGGGCAAGCGATGCTGCCTTCGGTCATCGTTTGATGCGCGACTGCATCGTGCCCGGAGGCGTGGCAAGCTTCCTGAGCGATGAGGGCACGACAGCGCTCAGGTCCCTGATCGCAGAGATCAGGCAGCGGTTTCCCGCGCTGGTCGAGCTCTACGACAACACGGCGTCGCTGCAGGATCGGACTGTCGCGACTGGCCGGCTGAAGGTGGAACTCGCTCGTCAATATCGCGCCGGAGGCTACGTTGGCCGGGCCTCCGGTCGGGACTTCGATGCCCGACGCAATCTCGCTTATCCACCCTATGGCGAACTCGCCTTCGATGTACCTCTCCTCCAGGAAGGCGATGTGAACGCCCGTGTATGGATTCGTATCCACGAGGTCGAACAGAGCCTGTCCCTGATCGAACAAGTCTTGCGACAACTGCCAGACGGGCCGATCCGCGTCGATTTCGCGCAGACAAACCGATCGCATGAAGGCATGGCGCTCGTCGAAGGTTTCCGCGGCGACATTCTGGCCTGGCTGCGCATTGGCAAGGGCGGCTTGGTCGAGCGCTGTCACCTCCGTGATCCGTCATGGTTTCAATGGCCGCTCCTTGAAGCGGCGATCGAAGGAAACATCGTTGCCGACTTTCCGCTGTGCAACAAATCGTTCAACTGCTCTTATTCGGGCCATGATCTCTGAAGGCACGCTGTCATGCGCAAGCTTCTTTTTGAAAGCCTGATACGCCCCCCTCTCACCGAGCGTCCGCCGTTGGCAAGCAGCACGGCAGTCGACGAACTCGCACGCGCGCTCGATGGGGCTGCTCACAAACGATTGGGGCGAAGCCTGTCGATCCGGGCGGTCGATGCCGGTTCCTGCAACGGCTGCGAACTTGAGATGCACGCGCTGAACAACGCCTTCTATGACATCGAGCGTTTTGGGATCCGGTTCGTCGCATCACCGCGCCATGCCGATGTACTGCTCGTCACCGGGCCGGTCACAAAAAACATGCGCGAGGCATTGAAGCTGACCTACGACGCAACACCCAACCCAAAATGGGTGGTCGCACTGGGAGATTGCGCAGGCAATGGCGGCTGTTTCGCCGGCAGCTATGCGGTGGTGCGCGGAGTGTCCGAGGCCTTGCCTGTCGATCTGCACATTCCAGGTTGTCCGCCGCCGCCAATCGAAATTCTGAAAGGCCTGCTCGCCTTGCTTGAGGGCGTGAATTCCAAGACTGGTGCTGCCCGAAGGTGACTATGTAGAGGCTTTGCCAAGGTTGGCCTTGTCGCTGCATAGATCCAACCAATGCGTAGCCGTGAGTTTAAGGGCATCAGCCAACCTCTGTCCCAAAACTGGAAGGCGCTCGGCGGCGAGAACGGCTAAAACGCCTGCTTTTTCGCCGGCAGCCCAGCGCTTTCGATCGAAGGGGAACCCGTTCCCTAGTCCGAAATGGTTACTTGCGCTGCAGCTAATGTAGTTACAATCTTGTGCAGTCGGAAGCTGCATGGGCCGGCCAGGCGCGAATACCGCCTTCGCCGGCGTCTCAAAGCAGCCGACCACACGTTTGCGGTGCTCTAAGGGGGAATCAATGAGATTGACGATTGTTTGCGCGGCAATTGTGATGGCCGTATCCACCGCCGCCGTTGCGCACGAGAAAAAGAGAGTGGTCAGTACAGAAGTAACGTCGGCCTGCGCCGACCTGTCGGGCAGCACGATCAAGAAAAACAGGGAAACAAAATTGGATAGCAGTTCAACCGGAACTGTCTCCAGCGCGATTTCGAAAGACAAATCGGAGCCGCGCCTGGGATATGAAACGGTCAATCCTGCAATCATATCGATCTATTAGCTGAGGAAATAGCAGGCAGGTCTATCGGCGCTCAGGCTTCGGGAGCAGGGCATGGACCGACTCGCGGCCATTGCCTACGGAACATATTCAAGATCGATCAAGTCGGACGCCGCCGCGAAATCAGCCGTTAATCGCTTGGTGGCGGCGCTCGGCCTCATTGCGCATGCCTGCGCTCAATGTTTGATGCGGTCACGCATTGCGTACCAAAGCATGCCGAGCACATAGAGCGGGCCGCGCAGCGCCGTGCCGCCGGGGAACGGCAGCGGGCTTAGGGTCGAAAACAGATCGAGCCGCGAAGCATCACCGGTGATCGCCTCAGCGAGCAGCTTGCCCGACAGCGTCGACAGGATCACCCCCTTGCCCGAATAGCCATGCGCAAAATAGACGTCGCCATAGCGACCGACATGCGGCAGGCGCGATGTCGTCACCTGGCATTTGCATCGAAATCGCAGCCGAATGCAGCCATATCGGGCGTGGCGCTGTAGCCGAAGGCTGTGAGGTCGGAATCAGAAAGGCCACCTGCGCTCAACGGCCATTCGCTCGGCGGACCCGCCAGATGACATTACCGACGTCGTCGGCGACGAGCAGTGCGCCAGTCTGATCGATAGCGACGCCGACCGGCCGGCCCATCGCCTCGCCATTACGCCCGATGAAGCCAGTGAGCACATCTTCCGGAGGACCGCTCGGTTTGCCACCATGGAACGGCACGAAGATGACCTTGTAGCCGCTGTGCACGCTTCTATTCCACGAGCCGTGCTGGCCGACGAAGGCGCCGTTGCCGTAGGCCGAACCGAGCCGCGCGCCTTTGGAGAAGGTCAGTCCCAGCGAGGCGGTATGAGAGCCCAGGGCGTAATCGGGCTTGATCGCTGCCGCCACGAGATCGGGGCGCTGCGGCTTGGCACGTTCGTCGACGTTCTGTCCGTAGTAGCTGTAGGGCCAGCCGTAGAAAGCGCCGTCACGAACCGAGGTCATGTAATCCGGCACAAGGTCGTCGCCGATCTCGTCACGCTCGTTCACGGCGACCCAAAGCTGGCCAGTCTCAGGATTCCAGGAGAGCCCGTTCGGGTTGCGCAGGCCCGAGGCGAAGACCCGAGTGCGGCGGGTAGACCGATCCACTTCAAGGACAGCAGCGCGGTTCTTCTCCGCGGCTATGCCGTTTTCTCCAACGTTGCTGTTGGAACCAACGGTGACATAGAGCTTGCGTCCATCCGGAGTTGCGATCACGTCCTTGGTCCAATGATGGTTGAGGTCCCCGGCCGGCAAGTCGATGATCTTTTCCGGCGACGTGCTGACTCGGGTCTGGCCATTGGAGTAGGGGAAAGCGACGAGCGCGTCGGTATTCGCGACAAAGAGTTTGCCTTTGGACAGCGTCATGCCGAAGGGCGAATTGAGGCCTTCCGCGAACGTCGTGCGCACATCCGCAATGCCGTCGCCATCGGTGTCGCGCAGGAGCGTGATGCGGTTGGCGCTTTTGGTCGCGGCGCCAGCCCGCTTCATAGCTAGGTCCATGAAGACCTTTCTAAGACTGAAGCCTTCGTCATGCTTGGCAGGGGCATTGGTTTCAGCAACCAGCACATCGCCGTTCGGAAGCACATGTAGCCAGCGCGGATGGTCGAGGCCGGTGGCGAAGGCGTTCACTGTCAGCCCCTTCGCCGGGGTCGGCATACCTTCTTTCTGCCAGCCTTTCGCCTCGGCGATGTTAACAGTCGGGATCAGCGTCGGTCTTGGTTTCGGTAAAGTGGGGTTGGGGCCATAGCCGGATATTGCCCCGGTTTTTTGCGCCGGAATGCCAGCGCAGCTTGCCATGACGGTGCCCAACACCGCTACGAGTACGCTTCCTGGGAAGCCGGCATGCATCGGACGTCCTCCGCATGGATTTGTGTCGCGCTCTTTGTGCAAACGGAAGTCAGTGGCTTATTCTTCCAATTGCTTCGAAACAGCGGCGCTCGTAATCCGAGGGCCAGGAATTCGCGACAGATCTGCGCTCGGTAGAAATATGGCGCGAGAAGATTGTGGCAACCGCGCGAATATCTGTCGCGCAATATAAATCTCACATTTGTATCGCGCGAAATCGGTACGGCTTGCGCTTTTCGGTATCGAGTTGCTCATGGGCCAACATGCGTTCGAATGGAAGGAGACCGTGAACGGCGGGACCCACAATGACCCACCGATTGCACCAGCTGGTGAAACAGCTGTTGTTGCTGCTTAGCAAGACGCCGCAAATCTGCTAAAGTCTGCGGTGGGAGGAGACGGATATCCAATCGCTGCCGATAGCACATCCAAGTGTAGCGAAGGCGACACCCGGCGCATCACTTCCGCTCGCCTATTCCCTCGCGACGCTCTGCTGGCTCCTGTCGGCCGGCGTCTATATCGCCGCCAAGTGGGTTGCCCCCGAGATGCCGCCTTGGGCGCTCTGCTTCTGGCGGCTGACGCTCGCGTGCGCGATCCTGCTGCCTATCGTCCATCGTCATCACGGGGCGATGCTCGTGCTGATCCAATCCCGGGTGATCGAGGTGCTGGTCATCGGCACTATCGGGCTAACCTTGTGTCAGGGCATGATCTACACGGGCCTCAACTACACCAACGCGACAACCGCCGGCATCATCATGGCGCTGTCGCCGATCATGACCATGGTGCTTGCCCGCTTCGTGCTCGGCGAGCCCCTCGGTATCTGGAAAGCGCTTGGAGCGCTGGTCGCTCTGGCCGGGATGGTGGTGATCGTGGCGCGCGGCGACCTTGCCGCGCTGATGCAGCTGCAGTTCAATCCCGGCGAGTTGTGGATCGTCGGCAGCGCGTTTTGTTGGGGCCTCTACACCGTGCTGCTGCGTCGCGCCAAATTCGCTATCGAGCTTCTGCCGATGGTGGTCCTGCTGCTGGGAGCCGGCGCGCTGGCCGCACTGCCCTTCTATCTCTGGGAATTGTTTTCCGGGGATCGTTCGGCGCTGCATGCGAACGGCCTTCTGGCTCTCGCCTATGTTGCCGGCCCCGGCGGCGCTCTGATGTACTATCTCTACAACCGTAGCGTCGAGACGCTTGGTGCGGGGCGCGCCAGCATGCTGCTCTATCTCCAGACCGCCTTCGTCGCCGTTCTCGCTTATCTGGTCCTTGGCGAAAGCTTGCACGACTACGATCTCGCCGGCGCCGCCTTTATCATCGCCGGCCTGCTGCTCGCCACCGCGATCAAGCCGAGGCAGCGCACGGTGCGTGTCGCGTACGCAAACATCAGTTCCGCTGCTTCGGCGAGCAGCTCGCAAAATCAGAGCGCCACCCGAAGCAAGCCGGGTCACTGAAGCCGGCTGTTGTGGCGCAGCACGAGGCCGACCGCGCCGAGCAATGCATCGTTCTCCGTGTGCTTGCCAACGATTATCCGCGTGCGCAGCGCAGGCGCCACATCGCGGGACTTGATGAGCGTGTGGCGTTCATATGATGCGATCAGTGGCGCCAGGAGAATGTCGCCCGCCAAGGCCATGCGGCCGCTGATGATGATGAGCGGCGGATTGAGAACCGAACCGATCAGGCCAAGGCCACGGCCGGCGAACTCGGCGGTGTCCTCGATCATCCGCAGCGCCCTCACGTCGCCCTCCTCGGCCATCATGATCACGTCGTCCATCGTGACCGGCCGCCGCACGATGCGCGAAATCTGCTCGAGCGGTCCGGCAAAGCTGGCATAGAGCTCCAGGCATCCTCGATTGCCGCACCGGCAAAGGTCGCCGCCGGGATCGATGCTAATGTGCCCGAATTCGCCGGCGCCGCCGGCGATGCCGCTCACCAGCCGACCGTGCTGGACAATGGCCCCGCCGACGCCCAGATCGACCTTGAACAGCACGAAATCGTCCTGGCCGACGGCAGCACCCCACATCAGCTCGGCAATGGCCGAGCAGTTGCTCTCATTGTCGGCGAAGATCGGCTGTTCAAGGACCGGCCCGAACACATCGCGGATGTTGACCCCGGCCCAGGTCGGAACGATACTCGCGCGCAGCACCACTCCTTCGCGGCTGACTGGGCCCGAGACGGAGACCCCAACCCCCAGGAGCCCCGCCATCGGCAGACCGTTCTCTTCGTAGCATCGGGCAATTACTGACTTGGCGAGCTGGGCCGCCTGTTGCGGCTGGTAGTCCAGACCCATGGGGATAGTTTGTTCGGCAACGAAAGAATGCGAGACGTCAGCGACGACACACCGCATCTCGTCGAGGCCCAGATGGATGCCGACGCAGGTGCCCGCAGCGGGATTGAGCGTCAATGTCGTGGCAGGCCTGCCGATACCCCTCGCCGCGTCATGATGGGCCGAGGATTCGATCACCATCCCAGATTTTCTCAAGCCGTTGAGCGCGGTTGAAACCGTCGACCGCGCCAAACCGGTAATGCGGGTAATTTGCGACGCAGAAAGCACGCCGCGCTCGCGCAAGCATCGGACGATCAGGCTCTCCGGCGACGCGGACGGCCTGTCGATCAGCCAATTTCTAAGCGAAGGTTTGTTCATGATGGGCACAAAGCACGTTGACTGATAGCCCAAATATGTCATCTTGGAAAGAACGGAGATTACTGAATCTCGCCGGCCACGACCTCAAATCGCGGGCCACAAGCGGTCGATACGAACCGTGCATCACATATGGGAGTGAAACGATGAAATACCTGAGGACGGCCTTTGCGGCCGCTACCGCCTTCACCTTGATTACCGGAACAGCCCTCGCGGAGCCGAAGACCAACCTCTTGCATCAATGGGCCACCGGATCGGACGCCCAGGCTATCGCCAAGCTCGGCGAGATGTTTACCGCCAAGGGTGGCACCTGGCAGCAGACCTCCATCGCGGGCCATACGGCCAATACCCTGGCCAAACTGCGTGCTGATGTGATCGCCGGCAACGCACCTCCCGCTGTGCAGCTAAAGGGCCCCGAGATTGCCGAATGGAACGAGACGGGCATGACAGCCAATCTCGACGACCTGGCGAAGGCGGAAAATTGGGAGAAGGTCGTCGCGCCCGAATTGCTGCCGGTGATGAAGCCGACCGGGAATTGGGTGGCCGCGCCGATGAACATCCACCGCATCAACTGGCTGTGGGCATCGCCGAAGGTCATGAAGGACGCGGGCGTCACCGAGATGCCGAAGACATGGGCGGAATTCAACGCCGCCTGCGACAAGATCGTGGCCAGCGGCAAGATCTGCATTTCGCACTCGACCGCCGACTGGACCGACTCGACCGTCTTCGAAGTGGTCGTGTACGGTCAGGACCTCGATCTCTACAAGAAAGCTTTCGTCGAGGGCGACGTCGATGCCATGCGCAGCGACGGCATGGTCAAGGCCTTCGAGCAGTTTCGCACCATGACCTCGAAGTACATGGACCCCGGCATGAACGGGCGTGACTGGGATACCATGTCGCATCTCGTTGGCCGCGGCGAGGCCGCCTTCCACATCATGGGCGACTGGACGATCGGCCTGCTGACGGCCGGCGGCTTCAAGGAGGGCACCGACTATGTCTGCGCCCAGGCGCCGACCGATTGGGGCAAGCCCGGTTTCATCTTGAATTCAGACTCCGTCGTGTTCTTCAAGCAGAAGGACCCGGACTATATCGAGGGACAGAAGCTGCTTGCCAGCATCATCCTGTCGCCCGAATTCCAGACCATTTTCAATCAGACCAAAGGGTCCATTCCGGCCCGCCTCGACGTCGATCTTTCGAACGGCTTCAATCCCTGCCAGCAACTCTCGCAAAAGGATCTGCAAGCCTCGATCGCCGCCGGCACGCTCGTGCGTTCGATGGCGCACAACATGACGGTTCCGCAAAAGGTCCGCGGCGCAATAATGGATAGCATCACGGAGTTTGTAGCAACGCCGGATATGAGTGCGCAGGACGCGGCCAATGCGATGGCGGATGCGGCCGAAGCGCAGAAGTGACGCTGCCGATGATGGCCGGGGGCGAAGCGCCCGGCCAGACTTCGCCGGAGCAGCCCGATGTCCACCCATGATCTGATTGTACCAGCTGCAGCTGCCGCGGCCCGTCCGTGGCGCGAGCGCCTGGGCACGATGGTGCCCATTCTGGTGCTGGCGCCGTCGATAGCGGCAAGTTTCGTCTATGTTTTCGTCTTCACGCTCTGGACGCTCTACATCTCGCTGTCCAATTCGTCGCTGTTGCCGACCTATGGGTTCGTCGGCCTGGACAATTACGCTTCGCTCTGGGCAAACCGGCGCTGGAACATCGCCTATACGAATCTCTTCCTGTTCAGCGGCTTCTATATCGTTGGCTCGATGGCCGTTGGCCTGCTGCTCGCGATCGCGATCGACCAGCGCGTCCGCGGCGAGGCGGCTTGGCGCACCATCTTTCTCTACCCGTTGGCGGTGTCCTTCATCGTCACCGGTACGGTGTGGAGCTGGCTCTATAATCCTGTCGACGGTATCCAGGCCTTCGTTCGCGGGCTTGGCTGGACCGACTTCAGCTTCGCCCTGACGGCCAACCGCAACACTGCGATCTATGCTGTGATCATAACCGGTATCTGGCAGTCGTCCGGCTTCGCAATGGCACTTTTCCTGGCCGGTCTGCGGTCGGTCGATCCGGATCTCGTCAAAGCCGCGCAAATCGACGGCGCGTCGGTTTTCCGGACCTATCGGAGGGTCATCCTGCCAACCATCGCTCCGATATTCCTGGCGGTGGCGGTCATTCAGATACAATTCGCCATCAAGACCTTCGACCTGGTGGCGGCGTTGACGCGGGGCGGGCCAGGCGTGTCCACCACCTTCCCAGCCATCTATGTCTACGACCTGATGTTCCAGCGCGGCCAAATCGGCGAGGGTGCCGCCGCAGCGATGATGATGCTCGCGGCGGTCGCGGTGGTGCTGGTGCCGTACTCCTTGTGGATCGTCTGGCGCCGGCGGGCGGAGGGCCGCAATGGCTGAAATTGCCCCTAATGCCCGTTTTGATCCGGAAGAAGCCGCTGCCACGCGCCGGCATTTCTGGAGTCGCTTCCTTGTCTATGCCGTGCTGACGCTTTTCGCGGTCGTCTACCTCGTGCCATTGCTGGTGGTGATCTTCAACTCATTGCGCGAGCAGTCGGAGATTGCCCGCAACGGCCTCATCTCCGTACCGCGCAGCTTCCGGTTCGATGCGTGGGCGCAGGCCTGGGAATCCTACTGCGTCAGCGGTACCTGCGAGGGAATGAAGCGCAATTTCTTCAACTCCCTGGCGATGACGATCCCCGCCACCATCATCTCGACCATTCTCGGCGCCATGAACGGCTACATCCTCTCCAAATGGCGCTTCAGGGGCTCTGAACTGATCTTCAATCTGATGCTGCTCGGCGTATTCATGCCCGGCCAGATTTCGCTGATGCCGTGGGCGTTCCTGCTCGGCAAGCTCGGCCTGACCAATTCCACATATGGGCTGGTGTTGATCCACGTCGTCCAGGGCATCTCGTTCACCACCCTGTTCTGCCGCAATTTCTACGTCAGCATACCGGACGACCTGATCAAGGCGGCACGCATCGACGGCGCCGGCTTCTGGCGGATCTTCCGCAAGATCATCCTGCCCCTGTCGCCGCCCATCCTGATCGTCACCGTCATCTGGCAGTTCACCGGCATCTGGAACGAGTATCTGTTCGGCGTCGTCTTCACATCGGGCCAGCAGCAGCCGATCACGGCGGCGTTGGTCGCGCTCACGGCCGGCGGCACGACCGCACGTGCTTACGATGTGATGAGCGCAGCCGTGCTGATCGGCGCGTTGCCTCCGCTGCTGATCTATCTGTTTGGTGGAAAATACTTCGTGCGCGGCCTCACCCAGGGCGCCATAAAATGAGGCGTCGCCGATGTCCGCGTTGATGATCCGCAACCTTCACAAGAGCTACGGCTCGCTCGAGATTCTTGCCGGCATCGATCTCGAGGCTAAGACCGGAGAATTCGTCGCCCTTGTCGGCCCGTCGGGTTGCGGCAAGTCAACCTTGCTCGCCATGATCGCCGGACTGGAAACCGTCACGTCGGGCGAGATATGGATCGGCGACCGGCTGGTGAACTCGGTGCAACCCAAGGACCGCGATATTGCGATGGTGTTCCAGTCATACGCCCTCTATCCCACCATGACGGTGCGCCAAAACATCACCTTCGGCATGGAGAGCCGCGGCGTGCCAAAAGCGGCGCAGGCGGAAGCTGTCCAGCGGGTTGCCGCACTCCTGCAGATCGAACAGCTGCTTAAACGCAAGCCCGGCCAGCTCTCGGGGGGCCAGCGGCAGCGCGTTGCGATGGGGCGCGCCCTCGTGCGCGACCCGAAGCTGTTTTTGTTCGACGAGCCCTTGTCCAACCTCGACGCCAAGCTGCGCGTCGACATGCGTACCGAAATCAAGAAGCTTCACCATCGCGTCGGCAAGACCACGGTGTATGTCACCCACGATCAGGTCGAGGCGATGACGCTTGCATCCCGCATTGCGGTGATGAACCAGGGCTCGGTACAGCAGTTCGACACGCCGAAGCGGATCTACGACCGGCCGACCAACATGTTCGTTGCCGGTTTCATGGGATCGCCGGCGATGAATTTCATTCCCGCCCGGCTTACGGGCTCGACCAGCATCTCGGTACGCGCCGCTGACGGCAGCGACGCCAGCCTCGCCCTTGCCGCGCCGATGCACGCCGGTGCGCCAAAGGATGTCGTGCTCGGTATCCGGCCGGAACACATCTACCGTTTCACGACCGATCTGAAGTCGCGCAAACCTGCTGTGGCGTCCATGCAGGCGCCGGTCGAATTGGTCGAGCCTACCGGGGCCGAGACGCTTGCCGTGCTCAGGCTGGGTGACCTGGAGATCACCGGCCGTTTCGAGCCGGATGACGCTCCCGTCATGGGCGAGACGATAACGCTCGGCATCGACATGTCGCGCGCCTGTCTGTTCGATCCAACAACCAAGGCGCTTCTGTAGTTTGATGTCCGTACAATTCGCGACTTATCCGAGCTTGACCGATCGGGTCGTGCTGATCTCCGGCGGCGCCTCCGGCATTGGCGCCGATATGGTCCGCGCCTTCGTGGCGAACGGCGCCCGGATAGCCTTTCTCGATGTGCAGGACGAACCAGCGGAGGCGTTGGTGCGCGAGCTCGCTGGTGCCGCTGGGCAGGCTCCGTTATATCTCCATTGCGATGTGACCAACGTCGATGCGCTAAAGGCGTCGGTAGCAGGCGTGCGCGCGCGGCTTGGTCCGGTCGCCGTCCTGGTGAATAACGCAGCCAATGATCAGCGCCATCCCATCGACGCGGTAACGGCCGACTATTGGGACCGCAGCTTCGACGTCAATCTGAGGCATCACTTCTTCGCCGCGCAGGCAGTGCATCCGCATATGAAGGAACTCGGCTTCGGCTCGATCATAAACTTCTCCTCCATTGCCTGGCGGTTCGGAGCGGACCAGATGGTGGCCTATGCCACCGCCAAGGGGGCCGTGGTGGCGCTGACGCGTGCGTTGGCGCGGTCGTTCGGACCGGATAACATCCGCGTCAATGCGATCGAACCCGGCGCCGTCATGACCGAGCGGCAGCGCGAGCTGTGGTTCAAGACGCAGGAGGCAGTCGACCAGACGGTGCAGCGGCAATTGATCCGCCGCGTCCTGCTGGGCGAGGAGATTGCACGCACCGTGCTCTTCCTGGCGGCCGACGACAGCCGCATGATCACCAAACAGTCCATAACCGTCGATGCCGGTCTGCGCTAGTGACGCCTCTCCGCTCTCCATTGGAACCGCCAAGCTGATGTTTCGTCTCGGCCTCAACCCTTACGGACTGACCTACTATCTCGGCCTGCAGGGCCGCGGCACGCCGCGGCACAATCCGGACGGCGTGGGGCTGGAAGGCTTCATCACGCTGGCGCAGGAACTGGGCACACGCACGCTCGAGATCTACGAACCCTGGTTGACCGACTTGACTGACGCCGAAATCGTCGCCCTGCGCAGGCGTCTTGCCGCGCTGGACATCGTCCCGGTGGTGAGCGGCGGACTTCTAGTGGCAGGTCCGCTGGACAACGCCTTTCGGGCTGCGCGCCTGCTCGAGGCGACGACGATCCGTATCGCACTGACGCCTGTCCTGTGCGGCGACCGCAATGCGTGGGGTCCGAAATGGAGCGAGTTCAACGCAACGATTCGCGCTGCCTTGACGGAATGGGGGCCGCGTGCGGCGGCCGAGGGACGCGTGCTCGGCATCGAGAACCATCAGGACTTCGGCAGCGACGAACTGCTTGCGTTCTGCGAACTCGGCGGGCCGGGTGTCGGCATCACCTACGACACCGGCAACACCTTTCCTGTCGGCGAGGCGCCGCTTGCCTTCACGCGCCAGATCGCGCCCCATGTCCGCCACGTTCACCTCAAGGACTATCGCGTCCAGTTCACGGATGAGGGCTACCGCCTGGTCCGCTGCGCGATCGGCGACGGCGCCGTGCCTTTCGCCGAACTGGCAGCCCTCCTTGGCGAGCACCACGACACGCTGACGGCGGTGCTTGAGCCAGGCGCGCTGGAGGCCCGTCACGTTCGCTGTCTCACCGACGACTGGTGGAACGGATATGCGCCGAAGACCGCCCGCGAATTCGCGGCCTGCCTGAGTGCTGCGCGCCTGAACCGCCTTGCGGACGACGCCGACTACCGCACGCCATGGGAGCGCGATGATGACGGTGCGCTCGTTTCGTACGAGCTCGACATGATCCGGCGCAGCGCCGCCAACATGATGAAATTCGATTTCATTGCAATGGAGAAATCAGCATGACTGCCCGAGAACTCAGCGGCCTGACCGCCTTCGTCACCGGCTCGGGACGCGGCCTCGGCCGCGTGATGGCCGACCGCTTGGCCGAACTTGGCGCAAACGTCGCGGTCCACGACCTCGATTGGGCCCGGCCATCTCAATATGGCGAATTCGCGGACCTCGGCGACTCTGCCAGGGGCTTGGAGAAGCATGGGACGCGCATCACCGCGGTTACCGGCAACATCGGCGACAAGCAAGCTGTCGCGGAAATGAAGAGGAAGATCGAAGCGGAGCTCGGCGACGTGCACGTCTTGGTAAACTGCGCCGGCGGCGACATCGGCGCCAAGGGCGTAAAGCCCAATCCCAACAACGCACTGGACATCGACTACGAAGACATCAAGGTTCTAACCGAGAACAACCTCATCGGCACGATGCTGGTCTGCCAAGCGTTCGTTCCGCCGATGGTCAAGCGTGGCTCAGGCTCGGTGATCAACATCGCCTCGGCGGCAGCGCATATCGGATGCTCGCCCGAGGTGGTCTACTCGACGCTCAAGGCGGCTGTCGTCCATTATACGCGCTGCCTCGCCAAGGAACTGATCGACGATGGCGTACGCGTCAATGCGGTGAGCCCCGGCGCCACCAAGACGGCACGGTTCCAGGCGAGCCGCGTGGTCGATCCGCAGCGCATGGATTCGAGCAAGAAATCGCTGAACCGGTATGCGGAGCCTGAAGAGATCGCCGAAGCGGTGGCCTTCCTCGCCGGTCCGCGCGCGCGCTTCATCAACGGGCAGGTAATCCGAGTCGATGGCGGTTTCACAATCTTTCCAGGTTAGGCCGCGATCGTCCATACCGGGTACCGGAAGCAACTTCGCCATCGCGCGCTGTAAATAGCTCCGCCCGAGTTCGGCCAGAACTATGCACTGCATTACAGTCGGAGCTTGACAAAAACTGCGGTATAGCGGGTATATTAATCGAATAATATGACACCATCCATTGTGAGGAAGGCGGGTGGCAAACCTGGGAGGAGACCAAGATGAGCCGCTACAAGTCAGTCGGATTCCTGCACGGCATGGTTTTGGGCGTGGCCCTGACGACCGCGACTGCGGCCCATGCCGAGACCTTGACGCTCTATTGGAACGCCGGCCACGCCTATCAAGCTTATGCCGATGCAATAGCAAAGTTCGAGGCCGATCATCCCGGATGGTCGGTGCAGTGGGAGAAATTCCAGTGGCCGGATATGCGCACCAAGCTGGTGGCGGATTTTGCGGCGAAGAGTCCGCCCGATCTCGTCGCCGAACCCGGCGGCTGGGTGCAGGAATTCGGCCAGCGGAATCTGCTGCGGCCGCTGAACGACTTCATCGAACAAGACGGCAAGGCGATCGGCTATCCCGACGACTGGCAAGCCTATTCCGTCGAGCGCAACAAACTCGGCGACCAGTACTATGGCGTCCAGATCCACCTCACCTGCGCCACCCTCGTGTACAACGTCGATATGCTTAAGCAGGCGGGGTTCGACGCGCCGCCTGCGACCTGGGAGGAGTTCCTGAAGGTTGCCAAGGCGACGACGACCGGCGCCCGCTTCGGCTTCGCTCCCAACCCCAGCATCGGATATTATTCGTCGTGGCTGCTGCAGAACGGCGTAAGCTATTACGATCCCAAGACAAACAAGGTCAATCTCGACAGTCCTGAGGCGATCGAAGCGATCCAGTTCCTCGCCGACCTGATCCACAAGGAAAAAGCAGCGACCAAGCCGGCGGCGGGTGCTGACTATGAGGGTCCGCAAAAGCTGTTCACGGCCAACCGGGTCGCAATGATCATAACCGGTCCGTGGGACGTGAAGCCGATCCGCTCGGGCAACCCGAAGCTCAACTGGGCGGTTGCGCCATCACTCAAGCACAAGGTGCAGGCGACGTTCGCGGGCGGCGTCAGCGTGATGATCCCTAAGGACGCCAAGCACCCGAAGGAGGCCTGGGAGTTGTTGAAGCGGCTCGTCGCGCTCGACACGGAACTGGCGGCTACCAAGGAAGCGGGCATGACGATGCCGCGCAAATCCTGGGCCGAAAACGCCGAGGTTCAGGCCGATCCGGTCATCGGCAGCTTCAGCAAATGCCTGCCTTACGCGCAAGACGTCACCGCCGAGCTGCGCCTCACCGGCAAGCACGCGCGAATCGAGAAGCTTCTGCAAAGTGCGCTCGAGGATATCATCTACAATCAGAAGCCAGCAGCCGAGATTATGCCGAAATTCGCGGCCGAGGCCAACGTCATCCTGGCCAACAACTAGGCCGATGTTTATCAGCGGCAGCACCGATACGGCCGATACGGACATTCGCGTCGGCGCGATGCCGACCCGGCGAGCTGCCCGCTTCAGCCGGCGCACCAGACAAACGCTTCTCGCTTACCTGCTGCTGTCGCCAGCAATCCTCTATTTCTCGGTCTATTTCTTCTATCCGATAGGACTGGAGTTTTGGGCGAGCCTGTACAGCGGCCAGCCGCTGATCGGCGAGAGCCGATTCGCCGGACTGGACAACTACGTTGCTGCCCTCGGCGACGCGCGCGTTCGGCAGTCGCTCTTCGTGACGCTGGCCTTCGCGATAGGCGTCACCGCGGCCAGCATCGCCATTGGCCTCGGACTGGCGGTCGTGCTCAACCGGCCGATCCCGGGGCGCACTCTGATCCGCGCAATCATCTTCTTTCCCTACATCACCTCCTTCGTGATCGTCGCGTTGATGTGGCAGGCAATTCTCGATCCCTACACTGGCATCTTGAACAGCTTCCTTGCCGAGCTTGGGCTGCCGACCCAGAATTGGCTCGGCGACACCTCGACCGCGCTGCCGACCCTCATCGCCATCACGGTGTGGAAGGATGTCGGCTATGCCATGCTGATCTACCTCTCCGCGTTGCAGTCGATCCCGTCCGACTTCTACGATGCCGCATCCATCGACGGCGCCACGCCGACGCAGCAATTCCGCTATCTGACCTGGCCGTTGTTGACGCCGACCACGCTGTTCATCGCGGTCGTCAGCACGATCAGCCAGCTACAGGAGCTGGCGCCGGCCTACCTGATAACCAAGGGCGGACCGGCCGACGCGACGCGGTTCTTCAGCCTGCACGTGTTCGAGGCAGCCTTCTTCGAGCTCAACATCGGCTACGCCTCGGCGCTGTCTTTCCTGATGTTCCTGCTGATCCTGGCCATCACCTTCGTTCAGTTCCGCCTGCTCAACCGCGAAACCACCTATTGAGATTGGCATGACATTCGCAAAAACGCTCCCGTCCTACCTACTGCTGCTCTTCTGCGTGGCGCTGTCGATCTTTCCGTTCCTTTACATGCTTTCGCTGTCGCTGCAGAGCGATGCCGACGTCTTCAGCGGCATTCCGATTCTGATCCCCGAGACGTGGCAATTCACGAATTACATCGACATCTGGCAAAAGGCGCCGTTCGCGCGTTTCACGCTCAACAGCTTCATCATCGCCGGCGGGATTACCTTCCTCCATCTGATCTTCGATCCGTTGATCGGCTACGTCTTCGCGAAAATGGAATTCGCCGGTAAGCGCGTCATGTTTGTCGCGGTGCTGTCGACGCTGATGATCCCATTCTTCATCCGCATGATCCCGCTCTATGTGCTCACCGCGCGGATGGGATGGCTCAACACCTATCGGGGCCTTATCCTTCCATTCGCCATGAGCGCCTACGGAATCTTCCTGATGCGGCAGTTCATCCGTCCGATTCCCGACGAGTTGCTTGACGCTGCACGGATGGACGGCTGCTCGGAACTCGGCCTTTACTGGCGCATCGTGCTGCCGCAGGTCCGTCCGGCACTGGCGACGCTGGCCCTCCTCACCTTCGTGTTCCAGTGGAACGAATTCCTCTGGCCGCTGGTCGCCGTCAACACCACCGAAATGCGGCCGATCACGACGGGACTGACGCTTTTCAACCAGGAATTCTTCACCCAGTGGAACCTGACGGCGACGGGCGGGATCATTCTCTTCATCCCGAGCCTGCTGCTGTTCCTCTTCACGCAGCGCTACTTCGTCCGCAGCGTGATGCTGGCAGGCATGAAATGACCATTCGGAGTTATTGCATCCCATGACGTCTCGCCGACCGAACGTGATCGTCTTCTTCACCGACCAGCAGCGTTGGGACACCGTTGGCGTCCATGGCAATCCGCTCGAGCTTACGCCAAATTTCGATCGCCTCGCCGGGACCGGCACGTTCGTGGCGAATTCGTTTACCTGCCAGCCCGTTTGCGGCCCCGCCCGCTCCGTCTTCCAGACGGGGCGGTACCCGACCATCACCGGCTGCTACCGCAACGACATCCCACTGCCGAAGAGCGAGCGCACGCTCGCGCACCATTTCGCCGCAGCAGGTTATGACACCGCCTATATCGGCAAATGGCACCTGGGGTCCGCCGAGCCGGTCACCCAGGAAGAACGCGGCGGCTATCGCTACTGGCTGGCCTCCAACATCCTGGAGTTCACTTCCGGCCCCTTCGACACCGTCGTCCACGACAATGACGGCAAGGCGGTGAAGCTGCCGGGATACCGCGTCGATGCCCTCACCGACGCTGCAATCCGCTATGTCGCATCGAGGGAAGACGAGCCGTTCTTCCTATTCCTGTCCTTCCTCGAGCCGCATCACCAGAACCAGACGGACAACTACCCTGCCCCGCTCGGATACGAGGACAGGATCCGCAAGAAGCTCGCCATTCCCGGCGATCTCGCCGCACTTGGCGGCACGACAGCGGAACATTTCCCCGGCTATCTGGGCATGGTCGCACGCCTCGACGAGGCGTTTGGACGGCTGGTCGAGGCGCTCTACAGCCTTGGCCGGCTTGACGACACGATCATCCTCTTCACCTCCGACCATGGCTGTCACTTCAAGACCCGCAACAACGAATACAAGCGTTCCTGTCATGAGGCGTCGATCCGCGTGCCGACGCTATTCCACGGCCCCGGCTTCCAGCGCATCGGCACATATGAAGGCCTGGTCAGCCTCGTCGATCTCGCGCCGACCCTGCTCGCCGCGGCCGGCCTGAAAGTGCCCAATTCGATGCAGGGCGTCTCGCTGCTCGACGCACTGCAGGGCGAACGGCCGTCGCGCGACGAGATATTCATTCAAATCAGCGAGCACCATGTCGGCCGCGCGTTGCGCACCAGACGGTGGAAATATGAGGTCGAGGCGCCGGGAAAAGACGGCTGGCGGGATTCCGGCAGCGATTTCTATGTCGAGGCGAGGCTCTACGACCTCGATGGCGATCCGAACGAGCTAACCAATCTCATAGCTTCGCCCGATCACGCAGAGACGCGTGCATGGCTGCGAGGCCGCATCGTGGCCCTGATGGAGGAGGCCGGCGAGGCAAGGCCCGAGATCCTTGCCGCCGGGTATGGAAGCTGGAATGAAATCCGGCTGAGCGACAGCTGATCATGTCACGTCGCGCAGCGGATCCAACAATGCACGAGAGAAGTTCCGATCGCAGAAAGGCGCCGACCATGGCCGATGTCGCCCGGCGCGCCAATGTATCGACCGCTGCCGTGTCGTACCTGCTCAGCGGCGACAGCACGCGCCTGAAGTTCGTCGGCAAGGAGGCGCGGCAGCGCATCCTCGAGGCCGTCGCTGAGCTCAACTACGTGCAAAACCGCACCGCGCGGCAGCTGCGCCGCCAGCAGGCCGAGCGAATCTGCCTTGTACTGCCTCGTCTCGGCGTGCCGTTCAGCGACCGGATCGCGCAGGATATCCAATCTGCAGCGGCGCTGAGGGGATTTTCGACAATTATCACCGCGGGAGACGCCTTCGAGCGAACCGACCGGATCGTGAGGGAAATCGAGAGCGGGCTGGCAGACGGCATTATCGCCGACTGGCAGCATCTCTCCGAGCCCGAGGTGATGCTCTTGGCCGCGCGCCTGGCGGCCGCGGGCCGGCCAGCGGTGATCTTCCATCCGACCATCGAGCCGGCAGGCTTCTCGGTTGTGCGCCAGCATACCGGCAGGGCCGTCTTCGAGGCTCTCGACTACCTCTACGGAGCCGGCCATCGCTGCATCGCCTATATGGTGCATGAGCAAGCGGTGGACGCGAGCCGTCTCGCCGCCTATCGCAGCTTCCTGCAAGCACGCGCCCTTCCGCTGCGAGACGACCTGGTGATCGGCGGTGCAGAGGCGCGCAAGGCTGCGTTTGCCAATGCTACGGCGCTGGCCGCCCGCAAGGATCGGCCGACCGCGCTTTTCGTCGAATCCGATTTTGCCGCCGTGACCGCCCTGCACGCATTCGAGGAGGCCGGCCTCTCCGTGCCCGGCGACATTGCAGTCATCGGCTGCGGCAATATCGACGAGGGCGAATTCAGTCATCCGGCATTGACGACAATCGGCCCCGAAACTGCCCACTACGACCATCTTGCCGATCATCTGATCTCATTGATCTCAGCAACACCGGGCGCAATACCTACCCTTTTCAGCGTTTCGTGGCAGTTGGTCCGTCGCGCGTCCGCATGAGCAGGATCGCCGCTATTTGACGCCCACGCTTTCAGGCCAGAGGACCTGGATTTCCTTTGGCAGCGCATCCCGCACCTTTGCCGACTGGCCAAGGTCGATATGCCGTGCAAGCACACGCAGCACTGAGCGTGCCGCATCCTCGGGATCGACAGGACGAGTCGATTTCAATTCATCGGCGATGTGTTGCAGGAACTTCTCGAGCGAGCGTGTCTTGTCGGGCATGTCGGCGGGCCGATAGCGATCATAGTAGGCGCCGCGCACTAGCAGCGGCAGTTCCGCTCCCAAGTTGGCCCCAGTCCGATCTGCAGCCTGTCGCGAAGGGTTCGCAGAACGGCGCCCAATGTATGCCAGGCGACGTGTCGATCCGGACCAAGATCCGCCATGATCTCGTCAAGCCAGATGTTTGTTATTTGCAGCGTTTTGTCAAAAACGTCCAAGCCGGTTGCGCTCATCGTCGCCTCCTCGAAAGGTTCTGCGGGCGAAACGGCGACCGGAGATTATTGTTTCGTGGTCCTGTGAAAATCGTCCTGGCAAAGCGGCGGAAACCGGTTCGGTCGAAGAGCCTGTCGGCGTCAGGTCTGCTCTACACTCTGCATCTGCTGGATTTCGGCGATCTGTCGGAAGCGGCCGTTTTCCACCCCGTTGAGTGCAGTCACAGCGGCCAGATTGTCGCCCTTTTCATCCCACCGCACCGGCTCGCGATAGGCGATTCCCTTGAAACGGATATCGCGCACCGCCGCCAGAACGTCGCGCCGGCTCGGATATCCCTTGGATACAGTGCTGGCGTCTTTGATCGCGGCAAGGAGAAGGCAGGCCGAATCGTAGGCATTCACGGCATAATTGCGCTTCGGCTTCGCCTCGCCAGCTTCGGCGAGCGTCGCTTCCAAGCAATCCCTTCGCGCGTCAACGACGCCCGTTCAACCTTCCCACAGTTGTATTCGGCGCCCTGCGTTCCGATCATTAAAGTCGTCCTTGCTGATCCGAAAGGTGGTTGTCCTCCGCCTAACTGAGCTTGTGCTCATCGGTTCCGAACGCCGTCTCAGCAATGAGACCAGTCCTCACGTTGCCCGAGCCCGGGTATCTCTTGACTGACTGAGCGGCCCGCGCCGACAATGGCATTGGGAAGATGGCGGGATGGCGCCACGGTGTTCGGCACCACTTGGCGATCAAGCTGCGAAAGGGCTGTCATGGATTGGAAGCTGGAACTAGTCCCGGTCCCCGTATCGGACGTCGATAGAGCAATTGCCTTTTATGTTGGGAAGGTCGGCTTTCATCTCGATCACGACCACACCGTAAGCGACGAGATACGTTTCGTGCAATTGACGCCGCCCGGTTCGGCCTGTTCGATTGCCATGGGCAAGGGCCTCGTCGACAGCCCCGCGGGATCCATAAGGGGCCTGCAACTGGTCGTGCCCGATGTCGATGAGGCACACCGGTACCTGGCCGCTCAAGGTATCGAGGTCAGCGATATCAAGGATTTTCCCTGGGGCAGATTTGTCTTCTTTGAGGATCCCGACGGCAACACCTGGTCTGTCCAGCAACTTCCACCTCGCAGCTGAGGTGGCGCGCTGCGGCAGTGTCGTGCCCCGACGCAGATAGCGCGGGATGCACGGTTCAATTCGAACGCATCCCGGCCTAACGCCTCTTCTCGTCGAAGGCGGCATTCCAATTGTGATAAGGCGCGCGATAGGTGGGGATGCGGTCCTCGACATCGGCAAGCGCTTCGAACGGCTTGTGCGGTTCGGCCTGATACCAGAAGGCGACCGACGAAATGTCGTCCGAGCGGCGATTGGCGTGACCGTGCTCGATGGTCACCCGGATCCGTTTGTGGAAGATGACCGGGTCCTCTATGTGCCAGCGATAGAGCGTAACCGGCTCGGTCCAGTTCGGCCCGCCGGCGGCGATGATGCCGTGATAGGGCGCGCTGTAGTCCTGTGTCGGGCACCATGCCGTATTGAAATAATCTTCCGTGCCGGTGCCGTGCAGCGTCGGCGGCCAGGCATCGTTGGCGCCGGGGCCGGTCTCGCCGCGATCGTCGATCAGTTCGGCCTTCGGTCCGATGCGCGGATCGGGCTTGCGCACTGTATCCGGCACGGAAATGCCCGGCTCGCCATCGACGAAGATCATGTCGTCGCCCTCGCCATACCAGTCCCATAGTGCGGAACGCCGCCGCGAATAGACGGAATAGAGCACGCCGACATAGTGGCCATGACCTTCCGCCTCCAGGATGGTGTAGTTGCCGTTCCCGTCGGTGTCTTCCCCGCCAAACAGGACCTGCTCGTTGGCCAGCCCCGTCTCGTCTATGCCATCAGGTCGCTGCTGCCTGTATTGGGCGTGGAAGCGGCCCAGGCCTTCCTCGAGTTCCTCATGCAGTTCGAGATCGACATAGTAATAGAAAAGCAGGTCGTCCTCAGCCTCATTGGTGACGGTGAAGCGCATGTGGCTGGCAAACGGCATCGGAAAGTAGCAGTTGAAGGCCTTGCCATCCTCGGGACTTGCCTGCACCGGCAGGCTGGCAAAATTGCGCGTGCGGGCGTGGCCCATGCCGAAGAAATCGCCGATCGGCGTTTCGATGCTCGGATGTGCCTCACCATCCCAATAGGCGCGCAATACGATCTTGCGCAGGAACGCCTCGCTCTCGCAGGCGAGCGTCGCCCAGATATGCGTGACGATGCCGGCACCGTCATGCTCGGCAATCACCACCGTCTGGCCGGGTTCAATGTGCAGCCGGTCGTCATTGCCGCCGGTGCGGTCGTAGCTTGAGAACCGGCGGGTTTTGGCGTCGCGCAATTTGGCGAGCCCGCGAAGCGGCGACAAGCCGGCATTATCCATGTGTTTCTCCTCTTGCTTCAGCGGTTATTTCAGGCCGCTTGTCTTGATCGATTCCATGATCTGGCGTTGGAAGATCACGAAAAGAACCAGCATCGGCACGGCTACGATGGTCGAAGCGGCCATGACGTAGTTCCAGGCGGCGGCGTACTGGCTCTTGAAGTTCGCAATGGCTACCTGCACCACCCAGAGATCGAGGTCCGATGTGATCGTCAACGGCCACAGGAAAGCATTCCAGTTGGCGAGGAAGAACAGGATCGCCAGTGCCGACAGGATCGGCCGGCTGAGCGGCAGGATGATGCTCCAATAGATGCGCCAGTAGCCGGCACCATCCATGATCGCCGCTTCTTCCAGTTCCCTGGGCAGCGACAGGTAGTATTGCCTGAGCAGAAAGATGCCGAACGCGTTGAAGATCGCCGGAATGATCAGCCCGGCATAGCTGTCCAGCATGTGCAGCATCCGCGTCAGGATGAACAGCGGCACGATGATGACCGGCAGCGACACCAGGAAGGTCGAGAACATGGCAAGGAACAGCGTGTCGCGGCCCGGAAAACGGAGCCGTGCGAGCGAATAGCCGGCCATCGAATGGAAGAACAGCGCGGCGACCGTCACCGTCGCCGACACGAAGAACGAATTGAAGAGATAGCGCAGGAACGGCACCTCGGTCAGCACATAGAGGAAATTGCCGAGCGTCGGGCGTTCCGGAATGAGGCTCGGCGTGAAGACGTCGCTCGCCGGCTTGAGCGAGATGATCAGCATCCAGACAAGCGGGAATACCGTCATCAGGCCAAGTGCGGCGGTTGCCAGCATCCAGGCAAGTCTCGCCGCTCGTATCTGCGAACGGCCGGAAGGAGTTCGGCCGTCAGTCATGCTCGAAGCGTCCGCCGCGCGTCAGCACGAAGAAGAAGACCGTGACCAGCATCAGCGCCAGCACCAGCAGCGATGCCATTGCCGATGCATAGCCGAACGCGCCGAACTGGAATGCCTGCTTGTAGATATAGATGATCAGCACCGAGGTCGAATTGACCGGACCGCCTTTGGTCATCACATAGATCAGGTCGAAGACCTGGCCGCCGGCGACAGCCGCGACGAGCGAGACCAGGAGGACGAAGAAGCTGGTCGGCTTGAGCAAGGGCAAAGTAATGTACCAGAAGCTCGTCACCGGCCCGGCACCGTCGATCTTTGCAGCTTCGTAGTACTCTGCCGGGATGTCCTGGAGCCCGCCGAGGAAGATCAGCATGTAGAAACCCATCAGGAACCAGACGCTGACCAGCACCAGCGTGAACAGCGCCAGATTTGGATCGCCGAGCAGCGAAATTCCGCCGAGGCCGACGAGCGGCGCCAGCCGGCTGACGATGCCGACCTTTTCGACCAGCATGAGCTGCCACACGAGCGCCACCACGACCAGGCTGACCATCTGCGGCGCAAAGAACATCGAGCGCATGACCGCGTTGAAGCGGTTGGTCTTCTGCACCAGAAGCGCCAGTCCCAGTCCGGCGACGTAGAGCGCCGGCACCAGCATGACGGCATAGGCTACCGTCACCTTCACCGACGACCAGAACAGCGGGTCGCCCCACATGCGCCTGTAATTGACGAACCCGACGAACCTGTAGCCGCCGAAGCCGTTGACCTCGAAAAACCCGACGGCGAGCGACAGCAGCATCGGCACGCCGACGAACACCAGCAAGCCGAGCGCATCGGGCAGGACGAACAGCCATGCGGCGTAGCGCTCCCTTTGCTTGGCGGTGAGGCCGCGGGCGGAATTCGCGCCCGCGGCTGGCGGTTTCATCTGATCCATGCTGGAAAGGGCCTAAAGGATCGGCGCGCCGGAATAGGAAGCGAGGAACGCATCGAGTTGCTGACTGGCCGTCGTCGCCGCCTGCTGGGCATCAACCCCGCCAAGCTGTGCCGACTGGATGGCGTCGGAGATGATCTTGTAGGCCTCCGGCGGAACCCGCGGCTCGGCGCGCGTCCCCGGATGGATCTCCTTGGCGAAGGTGCCGAACTTGCCGGTGCTGAAGACATCGGCGCCGGCCTTCAGCGCGCTGTTGCGCGGCGGCATGTCGCTCTTGGCGACAGTGCACCAGTTGACGACCCGGTCGATCGATGCCGGATCCATTGAGGCCAGCGCCCAGGCGCAGAACTGGGCGGAAGCATCCGGGTTCTTGCCTCCGGCATTGGCGACAAAGGCCCAGCCACCGCCGACGGTGACGTATTTGCCATTGGCCGGTGTCGGCAATTTGAAGATGCCGTAGGGCACGTCCTTGGCGTTGTTGTCCATCGCCGAAATGCCCCAGATGCCGCAGTTCTGCATGGCGCACAGCCCTGCCCCGAGATTGGCGACTATGTCGAAGCCGCCGCCGACCACCTGACGCGGCGCCACGCCGGTATTGATGGCATCCTGCCAGAGTTTCAGCGCCTGGACGGTGGCCGGCGAATCGAAGGCGCTCTTGCCGTCCTTGCCCTGGAATTCGCCGCCGCCCTGCCACAGGAACGGATACCAGGTGAAGTTCTGGTAATAGCCGGGAGTCGTTTCGAACAGCACGCCGTAGCGACTGGGCGTCGTCAGCTTTTTGGCGACCGCCAACAGCTCGTCCCAGGTCTTCGGCACGTCGTTCTCGTTGAGCTTTGCATCCTCGAACGCTTTGACCGAATAGTAGAAGGCCATCGGCTCGACTTCCATCGGCACACCGTAGATCTTGCCGTCCACCATGCGGTTGGCGATGACGCTTTCCGGGAAATCGGCTTTGGCGGCATCCTCGATATGCGGCGTCAGGTCGGCAAGTACGCCGCCATTGTAATAACGCAGGAAATCGCCGGGGCTGATGAGGAAGATGTCAGGGCCCTCGCCCGACGCGAAGGCCGTTGCCAGCTTGGAACCGGAGATGTATTCGCTGTTGACGACATATTCGAGCTCGACCTTCTGGTCGTGGCCGTCGTTCCAGTCGGCCACCAGCTTCTCGAACCACTGGACCTGCGGCTTCACGTCTCCCCCAGGCGCATAGAACTGCCAGAATTTCAGCGGCGCTTCCTGAGCGCGCACGGCCATCCTGTTGATGAACGGGAAGCCTGTGAGGCCGGCGGCAGCGAAAGTGGCGCCGCCCTGGATCAGCCGACGGCGGTTCAGGCTGGCCAATGGCCGGTCGCGGGTCGTTTTGTCAGTCATCAATTCCTCCCTTGGATGTTGTTCGGTCGAACGTTGGCGAAGGGACCTCCGTTCCCTTTGCCGGCACCTGGCGTCACGCGCTGTCGAATGGGCTCAACACGCATGGGATCACTTCGGTGCGCGGCGCGCCCTCGACTTTGCCACCCAGCCGTTCGAGCAGCATTTGCGTGGCGCGCTTGGCAAGCATTGTCGGACTGTTGCCGACACGGGTCAGCTTCGGCCTGACATATTCCAGTTGAGGCAGGTCATCGAAGACTGCGATGGCGATATCCTGAGGGATATTGATCCCATGGTCGTAGAATTCGGTCAGCGCACCGGAGGCCATCAGATAATTGGCGAAGAACATCGCCGACGGCAGGTTTCCGCCGTGCTTCTCCCTGAGCCAGGTGACCGCTTCCCGCCCTGACGGGGCAAGATAGCTTCCCTCGAACCGCAGATCGGCGGAGATTGGCACGCCATTGTCGGCGAGCCCTTTTTCGAAGCCGGCGGCACGCGCCATCGCCTCCTTGAAAAAGGCTGGCCCGGTGACATGGGCGACGCGGCGATGGCCCCTCTTCGCCAGATACTCGCCCATCAGATAGCCGCCGCCGAAATCGTCCATCTGGACGCTGTCGACAGCATGGTTCGGCAGATGGCCGATGAAGACGGCGGGCAGATCGAGGCTGAGCAGTTCGCTGTGCATGCCGTGCAGCGCGAAGTCGGCAACGATGACGCCGTCGACCCGCTTGCGCCCTATCTGGCGCAAATACTCGCGGCCGTGATCCTGTGAATGTCCGCCCGGCACGTCGGTGTTGAAGATCAGCATGTCGAGGCCGACCACTTCGAGCGTCGACTGCGCCGTTTTCACCAGCTCCGGATAGAACGGGTTGCGGATGTCCGGGATCAGCATCGCGATGATGTTGGTGCGGCCGGTGCGCAGGCTTTGCGCCTGCGGGTTCGGCGTGTAGCCGAGTTCGTCGATCGCCGCTTGTACGCGCTCACGTAGCGATTTCGATACCCGGTCCGCATGGTTGATGACATGCGACACGGTCGTGCGCGACACGCCCGCTCGCGTGGCAACTTTGGAAATCGTGCTCATGGTGACAAGTTATGGGCACATGAATGCATTTGCAAATCGATTTTACCAATGTCTCGCAAATTAGGGCCGTCAGGCGGATTACACAAATGCCAAAAGAAAAGGCCGGGTTGTTAAGCCCGGCCAAGTGTGAAGGTCTATAACCTCCAGAGGGGAACGCGCCGGACGCAATGGGAGGAGACATCCGACGCAATTCGCATATGGGTCTGTATTGGTGGCGTTTCAACGATGCGGCAGTAGACCAACGGCGTTGCTGCCATAGAGCCAGAAACGCAAAGCATGATAGTGTGCTGAAGGTTCTGCAAAAAGTTTTGGAGAGAGAACGGCGCCTGCTCTGAGGGGCGAGCGGCCATGGCACGGTGGTGACGTTGCGATCACCGATTC